>JBGSMO010000086.1:0-15318 GCA_041740115.1 Pirellulales bacterium | reverse complement strand
GAGCGCCGCCGCGGCGGCGAGGTCGGCATCGAAAGCGTCCACGCGCTCCGCGGACCGGCGATGTGGGAGCACCTTGCGACCGACGATCGGGCGAACACGCTGCGGCTCATGGCGGCGGCGCTGGGACGGAGCCATTCGTTGCCGGTGAAGGAGGGGTACGTTGAGGATCCGATCAGCGTCGAGTGGGCGCAGCGCGTGTTGCCCGATACGCTCGCCTATTTCATCCAGCATCGCGACGGATTTCGGACGACGCTCTTCATGGCAGGCATCCAGGATTTCAACTATGCCGGCCTGCGGAGCGACAACGACGAGATTGTGTCGTGCCAGATGTTTCTGCCGATGCCGACGTACAGTGCAACGACGGCCGACTTCTTCAATCCCCTGACGCGGCATATTGAAGAGATGGTGCTGGAGAATCGGGCGCCCTATCCGATTGAGCGGACGCTGTTGACGTCGGGGATGACATTGGCGGCGGTCGATTCGATCCATCAGGGGTATGTGCCGGTGAAGACGCCGAAGATGGCGGTGGCGTATCAGGCGCCGGAGGCGTCGATGTTCTGGCGGGATTGAAATTTCAGCCCCTGGCTCCGCCAGGGGGTAGCACACCGCAGGACGATGTCTATCGGGATGGTGACCGACCCCCTGGCGGAGCCAGGGGCTGCAGTGCGAGCGACGGTTACTTCGTCAGGTCACGCAGCACGGTGCTCAGCGCATCGCACACGACCTCGGTGATCTGCTGGCCTTTCTCGGCAGTCGCCTGCGATGGCTCGCCGTAGGCGCCGTGCGGCGTCATCTGCTTCATCGTACGAAAGAGGGCGACGCGCGGCGAACGGAGCAAGTCGCCTTCCGCCCAATCGAACGTCGGGACGTTCGCTCGCGGCTCGATCGCTTCCATGCGCACTAGATGGGGCGCGATAAACAGCATCAGCGACGTTTCAAACTCGCATGCATGGCCGACCCCGCCTGGGCCGGTTTCGTTCAGCGGCCGCAGCGCGTCGCTCGCCGCCCGCCACCACGTGGCGGCGGCGATCTGGCAATCGGGATGATCGGCGCCGAAACGTTCGAACAGCACCTGGCACGCCCCCTGATTGCCGCCGTGGGCGTTGAGGACGAGAAAGTTGCGAAAGCCGTGCCGCCGCGCGGCGTCGAGCGATTCCAGGCAGACGGCGACGAACGTCACCTGCCGCAGCGTGAGGCTGCCGGCGAAGTCCATGTGGTGGTCGGAACAGCCGACGGCGACCGTCGGCAACGTCAGCACGCCGGCGCCGAGGCGCTCGTTAAGCCGCGCGACGAAGTGCTCAGCGATCAGCCGATCGGTCGCCAGCGGCAGGTGGGGGCCATGCTGTTCGATGGCGGCGACTGGCAGCAGGACCGGGGTGGCGCGGTCGATCGTGCGGAAGTCGGGGGATGTGAGTTCTTGCCAGATCATGACGCGTATTTGGCCCGCTGGTGGAGTCGGATAGCTTCGCACATGTCATTCTGAGCGAAGCGAAGAATCTAGAATCTCGAAAGAGGCGCCAGATTCTTCGCTGCGCTCAGGATGCGGGATACCGCCAGGATGACAGAGGATACCTCGCATTAGTCCTTGGCTTCAATCGCCGGACTGCGCTGAGCCACTTCGTCGAGCAGCGCAGCAAGCGTTGCCCGAATCTTCGGCTCCGCGCCCTTCTCCAGATAGCTCGAACGAGCCCGCCAGGTGCTGTACTCGCCGACCTCGAACTGGTCGGGCGGCGGCAGATAGCCGCTGCAGCCGTTTGCCAGTTCGATGACCATCGTCAACGGAAACGGACTCGCTTCCTTGATCGCGAGCCCGGTGCTGCCGTAAGTTTCGCAGGGGCTGGTGGCAATCGCGAAGTCGCCGATGCGCAGCGCTTGCAGCTTCACTCCTTTCTCGTCTGGCCAGTCGGCCATCTTCACCGTTTCACGCGCGTAGTTCTCTTCCCAGTTGCGCGTCGGCCGATCGCCGACCGTGTTGGTCATGTACTCGCGGGCGAGCATCACATTCTGTTCCGACGGCTTCCGAACGCTGAACGTCTGCGTTCGCTCCGCCATCGCGATGGGGGCCCATTCGTGATAAGTCATCGACTTGAGGGCTTCCAAAGTCTTGTCGGCTACTTCGCGGGCGACTGTGAAACGGTCGCTTTTCCAATCCGACTTGCTAAAGTCGATGCAGTTAGCGTCGCCGCTCGTGCCGTTGCTCAAAATCGCGACGAACGGCTGGCCTTCCTCGGCGCCGAGGTCGCGCGCCATCACGCGGCAGAATTCGCCAAAGTAGTCGGCCGAGACGCCCGGCTCGCCGACGCCGGCGTAGTGGGCTGAGTAGTTCGCCAGCAGGCCGAGTGGTTTGCCGTCGATGGTTTGCAGCGACAATACGGTGACCGCAGGGTCGACCGTGCCGACGGGGCGAATCTTGTTGGGGTTCGCGGCGCCAGGGTTCATCATCACCAGGTTGACCGGTTGGCCGGTGAACGCGGCCGGCGGATTCTCGGCAGTTCCCGGTTTCATCAGCCAGCGGCGGCAATAGACGAACCGCGGACAGTCGACTTTCGCCCAGCCGACGCGGGCGGGGACGCGGTTTTTCCAAGCGTCAGCGATCGCCTGCGCGATGCGCGGGATGAGAAAATCGACATAGGCGGGTTCAACGTCGTTGCCGTGGCAGCTGTACGCGGCGGGCGCCGAGTGGGTGTGGGTCGAGGAGATGAGCATTCGCTCGGGCGGGATCCCCGTCTCGCGCGATGCGATCGCTTTCGCGGCGTCGAGCGTCTCGCGATCAACCATGCAGCTGTCGATCACGGCGATCGCCGCCGCCGTTTCGCCGTCGTCGAGTACAATCGCGCGGACGTGGAGCGAGTCGAGCGACTTCTCGGCAATCGTTAGGGTGAGATTGCCGGCCGTGCGGATGGGAAACGTTGGCGGCGAAATATCGACGAGCGCGGCGCCCGCCTTGAAGACTGGCTCCTCAGCCTGGACGTTGATCGCGGTGAACGCGATAAGTACGAATGACAGGACGGTCCCCGCGATTCTTTGAATCCACTCGACGTGCATTGAGTTCTCCCAGCGTGAAACGACGAAGTTACCGTGCGATTCTTTAGCGATCATCAAACGATTCCTCCGCGATTCGATCATACGCGCTCCGGGCAAAGTCGAATGCCTGCTGAGCTGCTTCAAGTTCGTGTTCCCGAATTTGCGGTCGCTTCGCTTCCCAGCAGACGTCGACTCCCTGGCGGCACCACTCCGCACTCTTGCGGCTCGCCCGGATCGGCTGGCCGTCGACCTCGACGAAAATCGGATTCGTATGCGAACTCGGGAGAATCCGCACCGCGACCCAGCAGGATCGCTCGGGGCGATAACTGAATTTCAGGTCCTGGATCGAACCATCGGCTTCGATCTCTCGGCGTTCGACGACTTGACCGTTGACGACGAGTTCCACAGGGACGCGCCGCGAGTCTTCGACGCGGGCCCGCTCCACGTGCCAGTATGGTTGCTGGCTGAGGGGCCGCTGCCGGATCTCTTCGTTCGGCTGTTCGGCTAACAGCGCCGCCGCCTTGATCTCCAGCGCGAGCTCGTCGGCTGCCATCAGGTCGAGCTGGCTGATCTTTCCCGATGGTCCCGCCGTGCCCGCTTCCAGTCCGTTCGCCTTGAAATCAAACAGGTGGCTCAGGCCGTCGCTGACATAACTTCTCCCCTGTTTGATCCCTTGAATCCACGCGGCATATTCCAGCGGCGTCTGTTTCTTATCCGCCGCGTCGGCCGTCCCCTTAGCCGCGATGAACGGATCGAGCTTCACATACGCGCGCCCAAGCCCGACCCGTTCGTCGTAGATGCAGGGAAAGTCCGTCTCGCCGCTAATGCGGCAGCGGTAGCCGCAGTTGAGCGTGTGGTACCAAATGCTCAACTCCCACACGATCGGCGTGTCGACCGACGAGATGAAGTCGCAGCCATCGTGGCAGACGTCGACGATGTATTCGTTGGCGCCGATGCCATCGAAGCGGGGCATCTCGAAGCTGGGGAGTTCGTCGCCTTCGACTTCGAGCCCCCAGCCGCTGTGCGAATAGCCGACGACGGCGCCTTGTCGTTTCCCCCACTGCAACACCGGTAAATTCCAACTCGGCCACTGGCCGATGAATTCAGTGGTGGTTCCCTTGAAACTCCCTCGCTCATTGCCATAGCTGTAGTCGAACGCAGCCGCGGCCGGGTACTCGTAGTCGTCTTCCGTCAAGTTGAGCAGACATAAATGCCCCGCGTGGGACGATGGAAAGCCGCTCACTTCGACGTCGTAGCGCATTAGGTAGTCGGGCAACGAGCGCGAATGCGTTTGCCCCTCAAAGTAGGTCTTCTGGTGATACCAGCAAGGGCCCCACGCCAGGACGCAGCCGACGTTGAGGTCTTCGCCCAAGATATGCCGCATCATGTCGTCGGGCGTCACTCCTTCGGTCGGCGATTCGTAGTGCGAACAACCGGCCGCGTGAACATGGTGGTCGCCCGAGTACCAGTGATGATCGGCCATCCGAATCCAGCGCTGGAGGTCGAAGCGCTCGACTTGGTTCCCCTCGCCGCCCGGTTTCACGTCGATCTGGCGCTTGGCGACGACGTACTCGGGGCCGCGGCCAAATTCGACTTCATATTTCCCGGGAGGCAACAACACGGTCTCGCCGTCGTGGCGATAGATCTGATCGTGGAAGAAAAAGTCAGGCGCCAGCCGCCGCGTACGGGCGGGGTAGACTCGGCCCTGTGCGTCGCGAAACGCAAAGCTCGCCGTCGTCGGTTCGCCTCGCTCGTCGCGCACGCGCAGCGTCACTCGCTCCGCCGGTTCGCACGCAAAGAGAATGGGGAGCCCGCTCCGGAAGCCCAGATCCTGCGTCCCCTGGCCGACGTCGAACGAGAGAATCGCTTCGCGCTGCCCTGCGTCGCGCGAGTAAAGTTGCACGATGCGGTACTCCACGGGCAAGCCCGACAGGGCCGGCGTCAGCGGTTGTGCGTCGAACATTTGCAACTCCAGCCAACGATCGGTCACGTCGGCTGGTTTGATCTCGCCGCTGCCGCGCGGTTCGCCGGTGGAGCGCTTGTGCATCGGCGCCGAGTTCGGACTGGAAACGGCCAGCGGCGCGGTCACGCCACCTTCGTTGTGGACCTTCACGAGGAACGCACTCCAGCCTTGCTCCATCAATTCTTTGGGGCAGGGGCCGGCGGTCACTTTGACGCGGCTCTCGGGATTGATGTTCACCGCGGCGAGCGTGCGGGCGTCGAAGAGTTTCTGAATCGCTGCGACGGCGGCGCGGTTCTCGCTCTCCGCGAGCGCGGCGTCGAGTTGCTGCTGCTCGGCGGCAGTGAGCGGCTGCCCCAAGGATTCCAGCGCTTGGGCGACGCGCTTCGCTTGCGACTTGAGCGGCTGCGCCTCGACCGGGTAAACAATCGGCAGTTCCTGCGCCTTCAGCATGCCGCCGAGGTTAAGCGCTGCCAGCAGGAACAGCGCGCACGCGTATCGAGCAAGAGAGCGACTGAGAGAACGCCTCATAGGAACTCCAGCGATGTAGAGAAGGAGAAGTCGATTCGGCCCGTTTCCCATTCCGCGCCCCGAAGGTCGCGGAATTGCCGTTTAGCATAACCGCGGGGCGGCGGTAGCGAGCGCTGGAGATCGCTACAATGCAATAAAAGTCGCCGGCGATGGCCATATCTTGCAGCCATGGCCCGTGCGATGATGGGTTCGAAACGCATTGCCGTGGGTTAGGCGGAGATCAACTACCATGATTCGTTTTGTGATTATCGCGCTGGCACTGGCCATCCAAGGCGCCTTGCCGCCGGCGGTGAGGCAAGCGGCGGAAGCGTCGCCAGCGACGATTCGTCCCAACGTGATTCTCATTCTCGCCGACGATCTCGGCGTCAACGACCTCGGCTGTCACGGCCGCCAGGATCATCGCACGCCGCACCTCGATCATCTCGCGTCGCAAGGGGTGCGCTTCACTTGCGCGTACACGGCCCAGCCGATTTGCTCGCCGTCGCGGGCGGCGCTGATGACCGGGAAAGCGCCGGCGCGGCTCCACTTGACGAACTTTCTGCCGGGCCGCCCCGATGCGCCGTCGCAGAAACTCCTGCAACCGCGCATCGAGGGCCAACTCCCGCTTGAGGAGACAACCGTCGCTGAATTGCTGCAGCAAGCCGGCTACGCGACTGGGCTATTCGGCAAGTGGCATCTCGGCGGCCGCGACTTCGGGCCGGAGCAGAAAGGGTTCCAAACAGTCGTCTCGCCGGCGGCGAACACGCCGCCGACGCTCGCCGACGGCGGCAAGGGCGAGGGCGCCATCACGGCCGCCGCTGAAGAGTTCATCGCGGCGCATCGCGACGAGCCCTTCTTCTGCTACGTCGCCCACAACAATCCCCACATCCCGCTCGCCGCGGCGCCCGAACTCGTCGCGAAGCATGGCGATGCCTTCCACCCCGTCTATGCGGCGATGATCGAATCGCTCGACGATTCCGTCGGCCGACTGATGAAGCGGGTCGACGAACTCGGTCTCTCCGAGCGAACGATCTTCATCTTCACCAGCGACAACGGCGGGTTGCACGTTCTGGAATCGCCCGGGACGCCGGCGACGTTCAACAAGCCTTTCCGCGCCGGGAAGGGATACCTCTACGAAGGGGGGCTGCGCGAGCCGCTGCTCATTCGTTGGCCCGGAGTCGCCGCCGCGGGGAGCGTTTGCGAGACGCCGGTCGTGTTGACCGATCTCATGCCGACGATTCTGGCCGCGGCGGGGATTGATGCCGCGACAACCGTCGGCCCGCTCGACGGGGTCAGTCTGGTCGGACTATTGCGGGGCGAACCGCTGCCGCCGCGGCAACTCTGTTGGCATTTTCCGAATTACACGAATCAAGGGAGCCGTCCCGCCGGCGCCATCCGCGAAGGCGATTGGAAGCTCGTCGAGCAGTTTGAAGACGGCAGCGTCGAACTCTTTGATCTCGCGAGTGATCCGAGCGAGACGACGAATCTTGCTTCGGCGAATCCTAAGCGAGTTGAAGACTTGCGACAAAAACTCCACGCCTGGCGCGGGCGGATTGGCGCGCAGATGCCAACCCCTAACCCTGAGTTCGACGCCGCACTTCACCGGCGACTCTATATCGATCAAGACCCGTCACGTCTGACGCCAGAGGCAACCGCTGCTGAAACCGGCCCCCAGTGGAAGGCGTGGCGCAACGCGATGAACAAGGTCACGGCAGGGGCCGAGCCAGCGGTCACTCCCGCTGTCGGCGACATTCGCCTTCATGCTCGCGACGCGATTGTCCACTCGAAGACAATGCGGTACGAAGCGGAGCCGCACAAAAACGTGCTAGGCTATTGGACCGATCCCGCGGATTGGGCCGAGTGGGAGTTCGACGTGCTTAAGGCTGGCGAGTATGAAGTCGAAATCCAGCAAGGTTGCGGCGACGGCTGCGGCGGGGCGCTCGTGGCAGTCGATATCGGCGGCGAACGGTTGGAGTTCACGGTGCAAGAGACGGGGCACTTTCAGCAGATGATCCAGCGGACCATCGGCCAAGTGAAGCTCGAGGCCGGCCGACAGAAGTTGGCGATCAATCCGCAAACTAAACCGGGCCCGGCGGTGATGGACGTCCGCCGCGTGGTGCTGCGACCGGTCGTGTTGCCGTAAAAGGCCGCGCATTCTGAGGAACTGCAGCAGACAAAATTTGAACCGCCAAGGACGCCAAGGTTCGCCAAGGAAATGCAGTGAGGAATTGAACCACGACGACACGGCGAACACGACGGAAGAAGAGAAGGAGAGGAACGCTATCCTTTGCTAATCCCCACCAGCGAAGATTAGCGCCGATTCGAGTTCCCAACTCACCTTATTCCCGTTGACGCTACTGGCGCTTGTCGGTTCAGCTTTTGGACTTTGTAGTTTTCCTGGACGCATTAATCCCGCTTGCGACCGAGCGTGCGGTGGACGACGAAGATCGCCGCTGCCGCCAGTGGCCAGAGGATCCACGGGGCGAGCTTGGTCCACGCGGGAGGCGCCGCGGCGATTTGTAGCGTGAAAGGAATCTCTGCCTTCGCGTTCCCTACCCGACAGTCGATCGTTCCTTGCCAGTCGCCGGCGCTCGACGCTGTGAGCAGCGCCGACTGCAGCAACTTGTTCGTCGCCTGAGTGCGGCTGGCCGGGGCGCTCGTGGTCGCGCCCTTGGCGTCGCTGGCGGCCGTCAGCGTCACGGCGATCTCGGCGTCGGAGATCACGCTGCCGCTCGCCTCCTCTTGGACAAGCACGCTGACGTCGACCGGTCCCACGCGCGACGGGTCGGGCGCGACGAACACGGAAACGATCCAGCCGTGCATGCGCTCGACGCGCACGAGTCGGCCGCCGTCGGCCCGGGCGACTTCACCGCTACAGGCGATCATCGTGAGTGCAAGCAATGTCGCGGAGATTCGGCGTTGCTGCGACGACAGCGGCTTCATGGCTGCGCCTCGTTTTGCGCGACGACGGCGCCGCCGTCGGCCGGCAACGTGCCGCGCATCTCCATCGGCTGCAGCAAAATCCAAGTGCCTCCGGCATAGAGTGCGAGGGCGAGCAGGCTCCACGGGATGGTGGCGCCAATCGCCTGTCGGGCGCTCGCTGCTTGCGACTCAGCAATGCGTAAAGCCGCGTAGAGCGTTGCCAGCAGGCCGACGCCGAGGGCGAGCAGTTCGAACCGCAGCACCCAGTCGGCCGCTGGCCGACAGCAGGCGCAAATCCAGGCTGGGGGGCCGAGTAACTCGACGCCGAGGTCGCTCGCAAACCGCTGCGTGGCGGGGATGATTGCTTCCCAACTGGTGAAGAAATGGAACGAGTAATGGGCAAGCCACATCGCGAAGCCGAGCGGAATAAGGGCGAACGCATAGCGAACGGCGAGCTGCGGCGTCGATTCGCTCGAACGGCCCCAACGTCGGCTGAGCGCCGCTGCGCTGCCGACGGCGATGAGCGGCAGCGCGACGATCGCCATCGCGTAGAAGAGCGTCGTCATCGCCAGCGGCGAGGCGATGCCGGCCGTCGCTCGCAATCGGTCTTGCCAGTTGAGCACTGGCGCCACCATGCCGGCGGCGTTGGCGAAGGCGCCGAAGACTAGTAGCAACACGAGCGCGGCGATGTCGGGGCGACCGCTGAAGCGGCCTACGCCGGCGCGGAAGGGGTTGTTCCAGAGCGTGCCCGATGGCACGACGGCGAGGACGCCGACGTTCTCATGGGGGCAGACGTGGACGCAATCGAGGCAGAAGGTGCAGTCGAAGTTACCAAGCTTGCGAGGCTGATAGAGGCCCATCTCACATCCTGGTAGGGTGGCCGAGCCGCGAATGCACTCCTTCGTCGTGCAGGAGGTGCAAACGCTCGGCTCGCGCACCGTGACCTCCAGCGGCGAGACGAGCGACTGGACGAAGTTGAACTGGCCGATGGGGCAGACGTACTTGCAGAACGCGGCGCCTTGGAACATGGAGTCGACGGCGAGCGCGATCGCGAAGTAAGCGAGCGCGATCCACGCGGTGAGCCAGGGGCTGTCCCAGAGGGCGAAGGCTTCGTAGCTCCAGAGGAATAAGGCCACGAGTGCGACGGCGAGCCATTTGTTCCGCAATACCCGCGGCCAATTGTGCGTTGGTTGACGCAGCCGTCTGGCGATCGCGCGCGGCAGCGTGAAGGGACACGCCATGCAAAAGAGATTGCCGGCGACGAGCAGGCCGAGGATTAACAGTCCGCGCCAGTGGATCCAGGGGAGGACGCCAGCGAGGTTGAGCGGACTGAGCTGTGGGCCGAGGAGGCCGTCGATGATCACAGCGACGGCAAGCAGGCCGACGATGGTTTGCAGCAACGGGCGGAAATAACGCCAGCGGAGGAGGGCGCCGAGGAATGGTACGCGCAGCAGGTCGAAGCGATTGGTTGATTGTTGAGGGGGCGATTGATTGAGGATGGGCAAGAGCGCGGCGACGCGAGATTCACGATTCCCCGTGATGATTGTATTTACACCGAAGGGGCGGCAGTCCTTAGCCAGGGGCGCATGCCCCTGGTTAAGCGTTGCCGATGATTCGAAAGCCCCGACAGGGGCGACAGTGTTCGCAACGCCTGCCGAGCTTCTGTCGCCCCTACCGGGGCTCATCGTTTTGTGTGGTGCGGATACCAGGGGCTGACGCCCCTGGCTATTGACTCGCGCTCCGATGGGGCTGTGAGCGTGAACGCGAGGTTGCAAATGGCTCGCGCGCCGGTCGGTCGCAGACTTGCCGCGCAACAAACTCAGGCCCACCACAAACAACGGCAACAGAAACGCGATCGACCCCGGCACCCACATGATGACGCCGGCGGCGCTCTGGTCGTCTAGCGCGGTCAGCCCGGCGATGCGCGGGCCATTCTCGTAGTGAGGATAGATCACTCGCGATGAGAAGGTGAGCCAAGCGGCGAGAACCGTGTTCTGCACGTCGGCAAGCAGCAGGTAAGGAAACAACAGCCACGGCGACCAGGTTGGCCGGCTCGGGTAGGGCCGCACCACGGGATACCAGAACAACATCGCCGCCGCGATGAACGCCGTATGCTCGACGAAGTGCCAGCGCTCGCCGCTGAGCGCGAGTTCGTAGAAGCGCGGCGCGTGCCAAAACCAAGTAACGCCGACGTAAATCGGCCACGCGACGAGCGGATGGATGAGTCGCGAGAACAAACGTCGCAATCGACGCGAACGCAACAGTGGCGCCACCCATACCGTGCGAATCGGCGCGGGCAGCCCGCGCACCATCGGAAACAGCGGCGCGCTCAACCAGATCAGCGGCGGGGCGACCATCATCAGCAGCAGATGCTGCATCATGTGGATCTGCAACAGCAGCGTGGCGAAAGGTTCGAGCGGCGAGGCGAGAGCCAGAAAAATCGCCGTCAGTCCGCCGAGGAACGACGCGAGCCGCCAGCCGTTCCAACGTGGCGGTTCGCGGCGGCGGAGGATACTCCAACCACGGAAGTAAACGAGCGCCGAGAGCAAGAGCGACGCGACAAGCCAAGGTTCGCTCGGCCAAGAGCGCACGAACGCGTCGAGCGTGGGACTCATCGCCGCCTCACTCGGTCAGTTCGACCGGTTGCGGCGTCGTGCCTTCGACAGGTGCATCTTCCACGGCGCCTGCGGGGAGTTGTCCGGCGGGGCGAAGGCTAATCAGGAACGCTGTGATCGCTTCCATTTCCGCTGGGCTCATCTGCTTGCCGTAGGCCGGCATATTGCCTCCGCCGGGGGTGCCGTTGCTCACCTGCGTGATGAGTTGGTCGCGCGTCAGGCTGGCGCCGATCGTCGTCAGGTCAGGGCCGCGTCGACCGCCAATCCCTTCGAGTGCGTGGCAGTTGCGGCAGTTCTTGTACTGGAAGACCGCGGCGCCTTGGAGTTCGAGCGGCGTGCGCCCTTCGACCAGATTCACCGGCACGGGATCGCCGCTCCAAGCGTCCATCACCGGCGACCAAGGCGCCTGCACTCCTTCGTAGGTGAGGACGCCGAGCGTCGTGTAGATGACGATCACCATCAGCACGGCCGCGGGACGGCGGCTCGGCGCCCGTTCGCCGCGGTTGCTGACGAACGGCACGAGAAAGAGCGCGCCGAGCACCAGCACCGGGAAGACGAGCATGATGAACGTCTCGATCGCCGGTGGGCTGAGCGACAGCAATCCGAAGAGCCAGAGAAAGGGCCACTCGGGGCGCGGATTGGCTCCGGCGAGCGTTGGATCTGGGGGCTCGGTGGGGCCTTTCGGCCCGACGACGGCGGCGATCATGACGACGATCGTCACGGCGAGCGCTGAGAAAAAGATGTCCTTCAGCAGCGCATCGCCGAAGAAGGGGACGCCTTGTTTCAGTTCTTCGTGATAGGTCGTCTCGTAGGTTTCGGGATCGACGATTTCACCCGGCTTGGGCGGAGCGCTGATGCCGCAGCGCAACACGAGCCAGAGGTGAATTCCCAGGAACGTCACTAGCGCCCCCGGAATGATGAAGACGTGGAGGGCGAAGAAGCGGCTCAGCGAACTCGCGCCGATGATGTCGCCGCCGAGCAGCGTGTGGACGATTTCGGGTCCCAGCACCGGCACGCGGCCCGCCATCGATGCCCCGACGGCGAGTCCCCAATACGCGTCAGTGTCCCACCGCAGAATCTGTCCCGTGAAAAACATTCCCATGGTGCAGGCGAGCAAGAGCACGCCGACGACCCACGTCAGCTCGCGCGGGTATTTGTACGAGCCTTGCAGAAAGACCTGCGTCATGTGGACGAGCAGCATCACCACCATGCCCGACCCGGCGTAGTAGTGGAGCGACCGCAGGAACCAACCCCACGGCTGCTGGTAGTCGAGATAGAGCAGGCTTTCGTACGCCTGGTCGGCCGCGGGGACGTAGGTCATCGACAGGCCGATGCCGGTGAGAATCTGAATCAACAGAAACGTCATCGACGCGCTGCCGAAGACGTACCACCACCCCATTGGCCCGTCGATCGACCGCGGCACCGGATGGCGCATCATCGGCCAGAGCGTGGCGCTCACGCCGGCGCGGGCGTCGATCCAGTGGGCTAGTTTACGGAGGAGTTGGTACATCGGTTGGGAATTAAATGCGATTTATCACAGAGGACACAGAGAGCACAGAGAAAATGCAAAGGCTGTCGGCGTCAGCTTTCGGCTGAAAATGTTTGTGGTCAGGTACTCTCATGAAAATTCTTCGCACTCTGTCTTTCCTCTGTGCACTCTGTGTCCTCTGTGTTGAAAGTATTTCTGTCTTCAAGATTCAAGCGAGCCGGTGAGCGTGTCGTACAGCGTGGGGTAGTGGGGCGCCTCGATTTCCAGCCGGCCATCCTTCACGCGCCAGACGCAGTGGAACAAGCCGCGCGGCGGCGGGCCGCTGGCTCGTTCGCCGGTTTCGTAGTAGACGCCGCCGTGGCAGGGGCACATGAAGAGTCCAGACTGCGGGAACCACGACACGGGGCAGCCGAGATGGGCGCAGTTTGCTGCGAGGACCAGAAACTGATCGCCGCCGTCGGCATTTTTTCCTTGATAGCGAACGTGGACGCCGGTCATCGATGTCATGCCGTCCCACGGTTGGCGGAGCGGGTTATCGAAGTTGATGGTGCGCATCTCGCCCAGCGGGAAGTCGGCGAGACTGCCCATCGGCACCCACATCGCCGGGCGGTTGCGACGACCGAAGAAGTAGCCGAGCATCGGCAGCGTCAGCAGTCCAGTCGCGGCGGCGCCGAGGGCGCCGGTGAACAGGCGAAAGAACGCCCGCCGCGGCGGCTGGGCGCCGGGGCATTCGTGCTTCTTCGGGGAGGGGAGGGGAGAGTTCATGCGCTAGCTGCGGGGAGTTAGTCGATTGAAGGTGTTAGTTGCCTGCGTCGTCGGTTCCAGCATCGCCGCGTCGCCAGGAGGCGAGCAGCGCGACGAGCTCGTCGATTTCATCTGACGTGAGCGGCGTGAAGTCGTCGGCGCGGCCGTCGGTCGCGGCGTAGTTGGGCATGCCGAGATCGTGGCGACCGGTGATCATGATGCGTCGTAGCGCCTGATCGCTGATCAGCGCGAGGAACGCGGCGTCGTTGATGGCGCCGCCGCTGGCGTAGCCTGTCTCGCCTCCGGCGCCATTCGGTCCGTGGCATTCGGCGCATGCGCGTTCGAACAGCGCGGTGCTTTGTGCCGAGGCGGCGGGAGTCAGTTGCAGACTTGTCGTCGACGTCAGATAGGGGGGAGCGTCGGCGACGACCGCCGGATCGCTCACTTCTTTTTTATCAGCTGGCCAATGAGACTTCAGCCCCGTAGCGATGATCTTCACTTGCTCTAAGGAAAGCGTGCCGCCGCGCTCGGCGGCAAACGCCGGCATCGGCGTGCCAGGGCGGCCGTCCCGGATGACGGTGTGGAGCGCTTCGTCGGGAATCAGCGCCAGGAAGAGCGGGTCGTTCAGCGGCGGCGCGGGGCCCAGTTCGCCGTCGGCGCCGTGACAGCCAGTGCAATTTTGGGCGAAGAGCGTCGCGAAGTCGGTGATCTCGTTCTGCGGCAGCGGGCGATCGGTGGGGTTCGGCTTGCCGGGAAATTCATCGCTGCACCCCACGAGCGCGGCGCACGCGAGGACCACGAGCGCATGCGCGCCGAGCCGTGAATGCGGAGGCCGAGTTCGCGTTAAATGCCGCAGGATGAACAACCGAAAGTTTCCTCTCTAACCCGTGAGATACTCTTCCCGCGGCTCCGGTCCGCGGCCGGCCGGCGGGATACGAATCTCGACCGAACGCACCACAACGATCGACGCCACGACGCCGAAGACGAACTGTGAGGCAATGAACCAAGGCCACTCGACCACCCGCTGCAGCGTCGGGTTGACCACGCCCATCAGGCCGTAGCTCAGTCCGGTCCAGAGCAGCGGCATCACCAGCCCCCCCCACGCCATCGGTCCGGGGATCGTCGGCACGCGCGGCAGCACCAGTCCGAAGGCGAGGCCGAACAGCACCGATAAGACGCCATGCAAGATCATCGCCGTGGCGAACCAGTCGGCGTGATAGCCTTCAAGTTCGGCGGTAGTGAACTCGCCCGCATGCTGCGTCACCATCGCCGCGAGCAAGTTCGCGGGGTACCAAATGCTGTGATGCGAGAGAACGCTCCAGAGCATCGCGGGGAGCGGCATCAGCAACCCGCCGACAATGCCGCCGATGACGCCACTCGCGACCGGTCGCCAAGACCGCAATCGCATGAAGACCGCCGCCGCGATGATGCCGAACACCAGCTGCGAGAGTACGAACGAGAGCCAATCGACTCGTACGCGAAGCGACGGATTCGCGGCGCCCCAGGCAAAGTAACTCATCGCCGTCCACAAGAGCGGCATCAACAGGGCGCCCCACGCGATCGGCTTCGGCAGGTCAGGCAGCGTCGGCAGCAAGACGCCGTACAGCAGCCCGATGATCAGCGACGTCACCGCGTGGATGATCAGGCCAGTCACGAACAGCGGCAGATGGAATTGCTGGAGCTGAGTCGTCGGCATGTCGCCGACATTCGGCAGCACCATCCCGGCGAGGAGATTGATCGGGAGCCAAATGCCGTGGCCGCTCGCGAGGCCGTAGAGCATCGCAGGCAGCGGCATCACGATGCCGCCGACGATGCCTCCTTTCATCCCTGCGGAGATGGGATGAATCGTTTCCGGCAGCCGCAGCCGATAGCCCGGCATGCCGACCTTCAGTCTTTTTACCACGCCGGGACGCGGAGTGATGGCGCGCGGACGGTGGGCAATCGCCACCCGCGGCTCGTGAACGTGGCCGCGCCCGGGAACGAGCTGGCTGATCCACATCGAGAGCCCGACGACGAACAGCACGGCGCCGACGGCCGCGAAGGCGAGGCTCATC
>JBGSMO010000076.1:0-16839 GCA_041740115.1 Pirellulales bacterium | reverse complement strand
CCTCGCCGCCACGACGGCCTGGATCGGCGCCGCGGCCTACGATGACGGCGGCGACTACTCGACCACCGTCGTGAACGAAGCGCCAACGTACGCAGACGATGCAACTGCCGAGAGCGTCGACCAGCAAACGCCGGTAGCGGCCAACGTCGCGACCGACGCCCAACCGGCCGATGGCGGCGACTGGCTGTCGCTCGGCGTCTACGCCCTCGAACCCCCCGCCGGCGGCCAGAAGGAACTGATGCAACTCGCCGTCAGCCGCAAGGGCGAAATCAAAGGCGTTTACTACAACGCCGACGACAACCTCTCGGAGAACATCACCGGCACGGTCGATCGAGCGACGCAAGAAGCGAAGTGGAACGTCGTCTCCACGCCCGAACTGCAGTTCTCGGCGTCGCTGAAGACGCTCACCTCGCCGACCGGCGAAGTGAACGTCGCGGCCCCCAATGGCGTGCAGCAAACGTGGCTCGCCGCGCGACTGCAAGAGCCGACGCAACAGCAACCAGGGCAACCGGCGACGAGCCCCTCTTCCTCAGAGGAAGTAATCGCCACACCGTGACCCTTCCTGTCCCGGGCTCCGTCCGGGTTCAATTCGCGCACCATGCTACAACGGCACGCAGCGCGACCCCCGAGCGGAGCCGGGGACTGTAATCGCAAAAAGTACGCGGGGCCGACGAGGAACGTCTGCCCCGCATTTTTTTACGACGTCTCAACGGCTTTGCCCAAAAATAGGTGGGAGGAATTCCGACCCCGAAGCAACGTGAAGCAACCACTACGGCTTGTGGTAAGCGAGGATCGTGGAACTGTGCGCGGGAGAGGGTCGGCGTTCGCCGTATTACACGCCTCGCGACGCTTCGGCTCCTTCGCGCGCGGTAGTATGCGGCGACGTCCAGCGAGCCAGGATGTAATAAAACACCGGCGTCAGGAAGATGCCGAACAGGGTGACCCCGAGCATGCCGGAGAAGACGGCAATGCCGAGCGCGCGGCGCATCTCGGCGCCGGCGCCGACGGCGATGGCTAGGGGGAGGACGCCGAGAATGAACGCCAGCGACGTCATGATGATCGGACGCAGGCGCAGTCGGCAAGCTTCGAGCGTCGCGTCGCGCGGCGAGGCGCCTTGGGCCGATTTCTCTTTGGCGAACTCGACGATGAGGATGGCGTTCTTGCTGGCGAGGCCGACCAGGACGACCAAGCCAATCTGCACGAAGATGTTCAGATCCATTCCCGCCAGGGCGACTCCGATCACCGAGCAGAGCAGACACATCGGGACGACGAGAATCACCGCGAACGGAAGCGTCAGACTTTCGTACTGCGCCGCGAGCACGAGGAAGACGAGGACCACTGCGAGCGCAAAGACGATCATCGCCGTGTTGCCGGCGAGGATCTGCAAGAGCGTCAGCTCGGTCCATTGGAAGTCCATGCCCTGCGGCAGCTCTTGTTCGCCTAACTGGTTCATCGTGCTGATGACCGTGCCGGAACTGACGCCGGGGAGCGAGCCGCCGTTAATCGCGGCGGCGGTCTTGCCGTTGTAGCGGACGACCAGCGCAGGGCCGGCGATCTCATTGATGCTGGCGACGCTGCCCAGGGGGACCATCTCGCCGTTCAGATTGCGGACCTTTAGCTGACGGACTTGTTCGGGGCTGAGGCGGAATTTTGGGTCGCCCTGCAGGTTCACCTGCCAGGTGCGGCCAAACTGATTGAAGTCGTTCGTGTAGTATCCGCCGAGATAAAGTTGGAGCGTGAGAAACACTTGGTCGAGCGGAACGCCCATCGCCTTGCAGCGGACGCGATCGACGTCGACGAACATCTGCGGCGTGCGGGCGCGGAACGCGCTGAAGAGGCCGACGAGACCAGGCTGCTCGTTGCCGGCCGCGGCGAGTCCGTCGGCCGCTTCCTGCAGCGGTTCGAAGCCGAGGGCGGAAAGATCGCGGACCATCAGCTTGAAACCGCCGGCGCTGCCGAGGCCGTCGACCGGCGGGGCGCCAAAGACGGCGACGTTGGCCTCCTGGACTTCGCGGTAACAGGCGGCGCGAAGCTTGGCGGCGACGGCCTCGGCGTTCATCTCGGCGCCGTGGCGGTTGTGGAACTCGTCGAGGATGACGTAGACGGTGCCGTAATTCGAGCCGATGGCGTTTTGAACGATCGACTGACCGGAGATGGCGATGGTGTGGGCAATGCCGGGGATGCCGCCGCTGGCGTGGGCATGCGATTCGTCTGATGCTTCGTTGCTGACGAGCGAGACGTGGCTCGCTGCAACTTCGTCATCGGCGTTGATCTCATTGGATGGCGCCGATGAGAGGCCGCGAGCGATCTCCTCGACCTGATTCATGACGGCCATCGTCCGTTCGAGCGACGCCGAGTCTGGAAGGCGGACATCGACGAGGAGATAGCCTTTGTCCTGATTCGGGATGAAGCCGGTCGGGACGCTCGTGAACCCGACGTAGGTGAGATAGAGGAGGCCCGCGTAAACGGCCAGGACGACGACGCTGCCGCGGAGGAGCATGCCGACGACGCGGCCGTAAATGTCGGACGCCTTCGTGAAGCCAAGGTTGAAGAGCTTGAAGAACCAGCCGAGGGCGACGTCGAGAAGCCGCGTCAACGGATCGGGCTTTTGATCTTTCGACTTCAGGAGGAGCGCGCACAGCGCCGGGCTCAACGTCAGCGAATTGACCGCGGAGAAGAAAGTCGAAACCGCGATCGTGAGGGCGAACTGCCGGAAAAACTGCCCGGTGATGCCGGAGATGAATGCGCACGGGATAAAGACGCACATCAGCACGAGCGAGATGGCGATGATCGGGCCAGTCACTTCGCCCATCGCTTTCTCGGCCGCTTCTTTAGGCGAAAGCCCGTGCGCGATGTGATGCTCGACCGCCTCGACGACGACGATCGCGTCGTCGACGACGATGCCGATGGCCAGCACCAGCCCGAAGAGCGAGAGGTTGTTAATGCTGAAGCCAAGCCCCATCATCACGGCAAACGTGCCGATGATGGCGACGGGGACGGCGATGAGCGGGATCAGAGTGGCCCGCCACGACTGCAGGAAGGCCAATACGACCACGGCGACCAGGATGATCGCGTCGCGCAGGGCCTTAAAGACTTCGTGAATCGACTCGTCGATGAACGGCGTCGTGTCGTAGACGATGGCGTAATCGACGTCGGGGGGGAAGCTCCGCTTGAGCTCGGCCATGCGAGCGCGAATCGCGTCGGCGGTGTCGAGAGCGTTCGAGCCCGGTTGTTGGAAGATCGCGAGGCCGACTGAGGGCTGCCCGTCAAGGCGGCAAGAGGTGTCTTCCACCTTGGCGCCGAGTTGGATACCGCCGAACTCGACGCCCGATTCATCTTCGCGGACGTCGGTGACGAGTTCTCGCAAACGGGTCGTCTCGCCGCTGCCGCCGGTCTTCACGACGATCTCGCCGAACTCCTCCGGCGCGGTAAGCCGGCCCAGCGTCGAGAGGGTGTATTGAAACGCCTGCCCGGTGGGAATCGGCGGACGACCAAGGGCGCCGGCGGCGACTTGAACGTTCTGCTCGCGGAGCGCCGTGACGATGTCGCTGGCCGAGAGATTGCGAGCGGCGACTTTGTCGGGGTCGAGCCAGACCCGCATGCTGTAATCAAGTTGTCCCAGGAACGTGACGTCGCCGACGCCGGTGATTTGAGCGAGCTCGTCGCGCAAATTGATCGTGGCGTAATTGCTGAGGTAAAGCTGATCGTAAGTCCCTTTGGGCGAGATAAGATTCACCACTAGCAAGATGCTGGGCGACTTCTTCTTCACGCTCACGCCCGTCTGCTTCACTTCGGAGGGGAGCGTCGGCAGCGCGAGATTAACGCGGTTCTGGACGAGCACCTGCGCCATGTCAAGATTCGTGCCGACGGCGAACGTGACGGTGAGGTTGTAACCGCCGTCGTTAGTCGACTGCGAGCTCATGTAGAGCATGTTCTCGACGCCGATCACTTGTTGTTCGATCGGCGCGGCGACCGTTTCAGCGACGACCTGCGAACTGGCGCCGGGGTAGAAGCAACTCACTTGCACGGTGGGGGGCGTGATCTCCGGGTACTGCGCCACCGGCAGCCCGGTCACGGCGATGGCGCCGGCGAGCGTGATGATCACGGAGATCACCGCAGCGAAGATCGGCCGATTGATGAAGAATATCGCCATGAAGATTCCGGAGCGGACGAAAGGTGTGGAGAAGCCAGCCAGACCGGACTCACGCCGATGAATGATTCGTCGGCTCCGGCTCCACTTCGGCCTCGACGCGCTGCCCTGGTTTCACCCGCTGCATCCCTTTCACGATCACACGATCGCCGGCCGCTAGCCCGGAAGTAATCACGCGCATGTCGCCTTCGAGCTTGCCGAGTTCCACGACGCGCCGATTGGCGACGCCGTCGTCGCCGACGACATAGACGAATTTAGTGTTCTGGTCGGTCGACAGGGCTCGTTCGGGAATCAGCAGCGCCTGGTAGGGCTTGCTGACGGGTATTTTGATGCGGACGAACAACCCGCTCGAGAGAGCGTGATCAGCATTTTCGAAAACCGCGCGCAGGCGCGCCGTGCCGGTGCTGGCGTTCACCTCGGCGGATGCAAAATCAATCAGCCCGCGATGCGGAAAATCTTTCTCGTCCGCCAGTTGCACGAAGCATTCGACTCCCAGGTCGCTCAAGTTGCCGGTCGCAGCCTTGTCGGGAGTGCGGCGTCGCATATAACGCAGCAGCGATCGCTCGTCGACGTCGAAGTAAACGTACATCGGCTGCTCGTTCACAACCGTGGTGAGGAGCGTGCCGGAGCTTTGCCCGCCGGTGAGCAAGTTCCCCTTGCTGACCAGCGCCCGATCGACGCGGCCGCTGATCGGCGACTTGATCTCGGTGTACTTCAAATCGATGGCCGTACGGTTGGCGTCGGCCTTCGCAGCAGCGATCGTCGCCTCCGCCTCATGGACGGCTGCGACGGCTTCCTCATACTCTTCCTGCGAAATAGCGCCGTTAGGCCGCAATCTCTCTTTCATCGCCAGCTTGCTGCGAGACAGCTCCAGGTTGGCGTCGTTGACGGCGATCTTTGCCAGCGATTGCTCGTGAATCGCCTGGTACTCGTCGGGTTCGATCGTGAAGAGCGTCGTTCCTTCCTCCACATACTGTCCGTCCTTGAAGTCGATCGACTTCAAGAACCCGAAGATGCGGGAACGAATCTCGACGATCTCGGACGCCTCGGTCTGGCCGGTGTACTCGTCGAAATCCACGATCTCGCGAGACTCGACCGCGGCGACGGTAACGCTCGGCGTTGGTTGAGCGATGGTCGCCGGCGTCGACGGAGCACAGCCTGAGCCAAGTAAGATGACGAAGACTAGCGAGCCGTTCGCCAGTAACGATTGCCAACCACGGCGCCCAGCTACGGTAACAGAAGTCATCGTTTTCTTTTGCAATCAAGAAGTGGGGGACTTGCCCGTTTGATGGCGGCGCGCAACACGCCGCATCAACTTGAGTTCGATTCTAACAGTTGACGAGGGCGAATGCTCGTGCCAAATTCGCATCGTGGGCGGCTCAGGTCGGCGGCCAGCCTTTCTGGGCGGCGCAACCGGAAGAGGGGGCCTCAGTTCGACCTTGTTGGTCGCCCGGTTTGGCTAGAATGCTCGGCACCGCTTCTTGCGCCTCGCCGCCGCTTGCCCCGCGAGCGCCCGATTAGTAGCCTGTTGCTATCCCCCTCGCTTCCCCCAACGTAGCTACCGGGCGAGGGCCGTCACTCCTCAGTTTGTCTCCGTGCCAAGACTCTTAAGGAACCATGCGATGAAATTCACCCTGACCTGCGCCGCCCTGCTCGTCGGCCTCGCCGTCTTGCCGCGGGCGCTGGCCGCCGACGCCGCCAGCGAAGCTCCCAAACCCGACAAGGATGGCTGGTATCAGCTCTTCAACGGCAAGAACCTCGACGGCTGGAAGGTTTCCGAAGACAGCCCCGAAACGTTCAAGGTCGTCGACGGCGAGATCGTCGCTCACGGCGACGTGGCCCACCTCTTCTACGACGGTCCGGTCGAGGACCACGACTTCAAGAACTTCGAATACGAGTGCGAAGTGCTGACCAAGCCGAAGGCCAATTCGGGGATGTACTTCCATACGAAGTATCAGCCGAAGAGCTGGCCGACCACCGGCATCGAAGTCCAGGTGAACCAAACCCACGGCGACCCCAAGAAGACCGGCAGCCTCTACAACATCAAGAACGTGATGGACAAGTCGCCCGCCAAGGACGACGAATGGTTCACGCAAAACATCACCGTGAAGGACAACCACGTCACGGTGAAGGTCAACGGCAAGGTCGTCAACGAATGGACCCAACCGGCCGATTTCAAACGCGACGATTGGGAGAACGCCAAGCTAGGCTCCGGGACGTTCGCCCTGCAGGGGCATGATCCGGAGAGCGAGACGCACTACCGCTCGGTGAAGGTCAAGCCGCTGAAGTAGAGTCAATTGACCAAATTAAACGTCGCGGTGAAGCGTCGTGATGCAGCCTCGCGGCCGGCAATTCTCTTGCCGGCCGCGTTTTTTTTGCCGGCGGCGAGGCGTCGTCGAGGTCATGCTCCACGCTCCAGGCCTCCCAGCCTGACGTACGCTTCGCGAGGCGAGGTCCGCGAGACATTTGACCAGTTGCGTCCGCCGCGGGGCGCGACGCAGGCGAATTGCGGCGCGACGCGAAGTTCGCTCGTCAGCGCCAATTCAGGCCGCGAAACGTCGGATCGCTGCGAGAATGCCTGTTTTTTGCTTGTCGGCCAAGAGTGCCAAGTCGGCCATGTACGCCACTTCGTTTTTGTTGGCATACTTGAGTAATGCGTCCGTTATCGCGTATGGGCCAGACGATTTGCGGCGCGTCTTGTCCAAGCATTCTCGCGTCCGGTGCAGGCCGCGGAGCGGCGGGGGGCGTGCCCACGCGGAGCGTGGGCACGAGGGCTGAGATGTCAAAGAGCGATCGTAGGCCAGGCTTTCGAGCCTGGCTGGCGTTACGCAACGGCTTCGTGGCCGTGTGAGCGGGTTTTGTCAGGCTGGAAAGCCCGACCTATTCGAAGCTAGCAGGCGGCGCGGCCAATTTCTGTAGGGAAGTTGGCGGATTTTTTGGCGGGCGTTTGGGGGGCGGATGGTTGACTCTAGGAGCCTCTCGCCGAGGCGCGGAGGCGTAGAGAGTTGAGGGAACAGCGGGGGTAGCCGCGGTTGCCGCCCCCAGCGGCTACCGTGGCGGCGGAGCCGCAGGAGGCCGTGCTGGGTAAGCATGCCGAACCGGGCGACAAGATCGAACGATCGACGCCTCCTGCGGCTGCGTCGCCCAGTTAGGCTGGACGCCAACCTGGCCGCCCGCGGCGAACGGACGAAAGCTAGGTCGCAAACTCTGCAGCGGTCGACTCGCTGATGAAATAGAGAGTCTCAGCTCCGCGCTTGCGAGTCGTCGCCGCGGCGAACTTCGGAAAGCGGATATGAGCAATCGGGTCTTCGACCATCTGGTCTTGCAGGTAGTACTGATTTGAATGCATTTCCAGGTACGTTTGAACGAACGTGACGATGCGGTCGTCGAGCCATTCCGCCAGTTTCGCTTCGTTGACATCGTCGAGGGGAAACGCGATTTCGGCGTGTCGTTCGAACTTCATTAGGATTGGCAGGATGTCGAGATCGTACGCCAGCACCAACTCGGTCACGTCGGCGTTGGCGGAGGCCGTGAACTTCAACTTGATCGACGCCAACGGCGACTTCACCTCGAACAACGCCTCGCGCCGCCCGGGAGTGACGTTGGGAATGACCTTCAGCCGGTCACCGAATTCACGAGCGAGCGTCTCAAGTCGCGGGCGCCAAATTTCGCGAAGGCTGTCGAGCCATTGCTCGAGCCGATGTTCGCGTTCTTGACGGGCGTGATGCTCCTCAACCTTTCGGGACTGAAACTGCTTGACCCGCTGGGCGCCTTCGGCGAGTTCGCCGCGGATTCGAATCGCGAGTTCTTCGACTGTGGCCATGATGGTGCTCCTTTCCCGTTAAGCGGATGGAAAGGCATATCCTGTGCCCGGTTGAGGTAAGAGCCAAATGGCGCTAAAGCATCTCGATGCGATCGCGCCGGGCCAGTTTTCATGCCGGCGCCGGCATTACGTTAGCGCCACGATCATCGACGCCCAGCTGGCGAGCTTCATTCTTGCGGCGGGCACTGCACGTCGATGTCCCCATTTCGGGGGGCTGCCTGTTCGTCGGAACATCGGGTCTGCTGTGCGAATAGGCGCTGACATGTGCGATTGCGATCGATAAGTGTGCGGCGAAGGGGGGGCGCGTTGCCGTGAGGTTGGCGAGTTGAATTCAATTCGTGTTCGCACCGACTGATTCGGCCGTCTCTGGCTTGCTATGCGCGTGCGGCATTGGACTTGCGATTGACGCTGGCAGTCGGACGCTCTCTCCGCACTCGCGGCGCGGCGACATCCGAAACTGCGCTTACGACGCGTAGAAGAGTTGTAATGAACGGATTTCAGGGGCCGCTGGATTCGTTGCCGCTCTGGCTGCTGTTTGCAGTCACGGTGACGCTCATCTTTGTCGCGGTGGAAGCGGGCTACCGTCTTGGCAGGTATCGGCGCGTTCATCTGCCGGAGAAGGAAGCGCCGGTAGGGGCGATGGCCGCGGCGATGCTGGGCTTGCTCGCGTTCATGCTGGCGTTCACGTTCGGATTGGCGGCGAGTCGTTTCGACGAACGGCGGCGCACCATCCTCAACGAGTCGAACGCCATCGGTACGACCTACCTCCGCGCCGAAATGCTTCCCTCGCCTAATCGCGCCGAGGTGCGAAGGATCTTGCGAGACTACGTCGACGCCCGCGTTGGTGGAGTCGCAACCGGCCAAGTAGAAGAAGCGATTGCGCGATCGCAGGAGATGCAACGCGCCCTTTGGGCGGAAGCGACCGCACTTGCTGAGGCTGACCCCCATTCGATCGTCAACGGACTCTTCATTCAGTCGCTTAACGAGATGATCGACCTCCACTCGACTCGCGTGACGGTCGGATTGCGCAGTCGCATTCCCGCTGTGATTTGGGGCGCCTTGTATTTTGTGGCGATGCTTACGATGGCCACCATGGGCTACCATGAAGGACTGACGGGAGCGCGCCGCTCGCTGGCGTCGTTTGCCCTAGTTGTGGCGTTCTCGTCGATTCTGTTCATGACGGTCGATCTCGACCGGCCGCAAGAGGGACTGTTGCGCATTAGCCAGCAGTCGGTGCTCGACTTACAGCAGTTTATGCGCGCCCCCGTTGAACGACGTGCGGAGCGACAATGAGAATCGCCGGAAAGGCCGCGTGAGATGAACTCTTCGCCAGACTGCGGTCAGAGCGCCCCCCTCGGCGCCACGCTGCGCGACGGAGGCGTTAACTTTAGCCTCTTCTCTCGGCATGCTTCTGGCGTGACGCTGCTTCTGTTCGACGCCGTCGACGGCATTCCAGTACAGTCCTTGCCGCTCGATCCGGCGAAAAACCGCACCTATCACTACTGGCATCTCTTCGTCCCCGATATTCGGCCTGGTCAGCTCTACGGCTATCGCGTCGATGGTCCGCATAAGCCGGAACATGGGCTGAGGTTCGACCCGCAGAAAGTGCTGCTCGATCCCTACGGGCGGGAAGTAGTCGTCCCCGCAAGCTATGGGCGGGAGGCGGCGGCGCTTCCCGGTGACAATGCAGCGACGGCAATGAAGAGCGTAGTCGTCGATCCTCACGCGTACGACTGGGAGGGAGATCGTCCGCTGCGGCATTTGGCGGCTCGCACTATCGTCTACGAGATGCACGTTCGCGGATTTACGCGTCATCCCAACTCTGGGCTCGACGACCGGTTGCGCGGCACTTATGCCGGACTGATCGAAAAGATCCCTTACTTGCAACAGCTTGGGATCACCGCGGTAGAACTGCTGCCGGTCTACCAATTCGACGCGCAAGATTGTCCGCTCGGGAAAACCAACTATTGGGGCTACGCGCCGATCGGATTTTTCGCACCGCATCAAGCTTACAGTGCCCGCCGCGAGCCGCTGGGCCCGACCACCGAGTTCCGCGACATGGTGAAGGCGCTCCACCGCGCAGGAATCGAAGTGATACTCGACGTTGTGTTCAATCACACAGCCGAGGGAAATCATCTGGGCCCGATGCTGAGCTTTCGAGGAATCGACAACCCGTCGTACTACATTTTGGACGACCATGGGGCGAGCTACGCAAACTACACGGGCTGCGGAAATACTTTGAACGCCAACCACCCGGCGGTGCGCCGCATGATCATCGACGCCCTGCGCTACTGGGTCGAGGAGATGCACGTCGACGGGTTTCGCTTTGATCTGGCGTCGATCCTGACGCGCGACGCGGCCGGTCGCCCGCTGCCGAATCCGCCAGTGCTGTGGGACATCGAATCGGAACCGACGCTCGCCGGCACGAAGCTTCTCGCCGAGGCATGGGACGCCGCGGGGCTCTATCAGGTCGGACAGTTCGTGGGCGACTCATGGCGCGAATGGAACGGCCGCTTCCGCGACGACGTTCGCGACTTCTTCCGCGGCGAGCCAGGCGCTCTCCGCCGCGTCGCCGACCGGATCGTCGGCAGTCCGGAGATCTACGGGTTGGAGCGTCGCGAGGCGGAGCAGAGCGTGAACTTCGTGACGTGTCACGACGGTTTCACGTTGAACGATCTCGTCTCGTACAACGACAAGCATAATGAGGCCAACGGCGAACAGAACCGAGACGGCGCCAGCGACAACAGGAGTTGGAACTGCGGCGTCGAAGGACCGAGCGACGCCCCGGCGATTGAGCAGTTGCGCGAACGGCAGATCAAGAACTTCTTGACGATCAACTTCCTGTCGCTGGGGATGCCGATGATCGTGATGGGAGATGAAGTGCGGCGCACGCAGCAAGGAAACAACAACGCCTACTGCCAAGACAACGCGATTAGCTGGTTCGACTGGTCGCTCGTCGAGAAGAATGCGGCGCTGCTGCGATTTGTGAAGTTGTTAATCGAACGACGGCTGTTGCGGGGCGTCGAACATGAACTCAAACGGACGAGCTTGACCGACCTTTTGACGCAAGCCCGCAAGGCGTGGCACGGGGTGAAGCTCAATCAACCTGATTGGAGCGACGATTCGCGCGCGGTGGCGCTCAACGCCGACCTTCGACAGGAGGGGATCAGCTTTCATTTGATGCTGAACGCCCACTGGGAGCCGCTCGACTTCGAACTGCCGCCTCCCCCCGAAGGGCGGCAATGGCTTCGGTGGATCGACACGAGCCTCGAGTCCCCTCAAGACATTGTTCCTTGGCAAGAGGCGAACCCTGTGGCCGCGGGATCGTATCGAGCGCAGTCGCGATCCGTGGTGATGTTGTTTGCCTAGACTGCAAACTCACCGTCTCAGGAACGCGCCATGAAAAAGTCCGTCGCCGCAGTGAATTCCGACGATTACGTCGCCTCGCTCGACGAGGTCGTGAAGTGGCGGCACCTGGTTTACTTATCGAACGGGCCGGCACTGCTCATTCGTGCGGAGGAGGAGCGGGTATGGTTCGGCCGCTGGCGGGGGCAGCGGCTGCGCGATATCGAGCCGCGGCTCAAGCCGGGGGGGAAATACGAGATGGCGACGCTGGAGTTGCGTGAAGGGATGACGATCGACGACGCGATTGTCCGCCGGCTGGCCAAAGAAGCGGTGGCCTTCAACAAGAAGCTGAGCGATCCGACGGAGGCGGCGAAGTGATGTGCGGGCTGTCGGCTAGCGGCCGTCGGCTTTCGGCCAGATAGGAGGGGGTGTTCGTGCGTCGCTTAGGGTATGATGCTTCCGCAATCATGGAGAGGAGTTCAGATGTCTGGCAGATCACTGAGGAAGGCGTCGTTGGCGGTACTCGCGGCGTGGGCGAGTTTCAGTTTGCCGGGGCTCGTCCGTGCGGAGCTTGTCATTGAACCGGTCTTCGGGCCCGCTGATCCGGGCGGGCCGTATAAGCATCCGGCGGCGATTGAGGAACTGGCCAACGGCGACCTCTATATTGTCTTCTACGGCGGCCAGGGAGAGTACGAAGGCGACACGGCCGTTTTCGGCTCGCGGCTGGCCCAGGGGGCGGTCAAGTGGACGCCGCCGCAGCCGATCGCCGACACTCCGGGGCGATCTGACGGCAACGGCGTGATCTGGCAGGAGCCGGGCGGGCCCGTGTGGCTATTCTACGTCGTGAGGTACGGCGACACGTGGTCTGACTCCGTGATCAAGTACAAAGTGTCGTTGGATCAGGGAAAGACGTGGTCCGACTCGGACATGCTGACGTTCGAGCGCGGGATGATGGTCCGGTCGCAGCCGATTCAGCTCGCGGACGGCGACATCCTGCTGCCGATCTATCATGAGACGGGGAACGACACGGAGGTCGTCGGCGCCGAGAGCTCGTCGTTGTTCGCTCGTTATGACAAAGAGAAGAAGAGCTGGAGCTTCACCTACAAGATTCATTCGCGGTTGGGAAACATCCAGCCGTCGGTCGCGGCGCTCGACGACGACCGGTTGCTCGCCTTCTGCCGGCGCGGCGGCGGCTACGGTCCGCTCGCCGACGGTTATATGGTACGGACCGAGTCGCGCGACGGCGGTCGCACTTGGTCGGCGGGCGTCGAGACGGAGTTTCCCAATCCCAACGCGGCGATTGATCTGATCAAGTTGGCCAACGGCCACTTGGCGCTTATTTACAATGACAGCTTCGAGGGAGAGCGGATGCCGCTCACGATGCGGATCTCGACTGACGGCGGCCAGACTTGGCCAGTGGCGCGCGAGTTGGTGAACAAGCCGGGGGACGACGCCGCGTATCCGTACATCATTCAGACGGCCGACGGGAAGATTCACGGGGTGTTCACGTCGCAGGGGCGGTCGGTCGTGAATCACTTTGTGTTGGATGAATTTGATGTGGCGAATCCGGCGGCTGAAGCGGCTCGTTCCAAATGAATGAGGGGGCGGTTGGAGCGGGGCTAGATTCCTCGCTCCGCTCGGAATGACAGGCGCGCTCGGAATGGCAGGCGCGCTCGGAATTGCAGGCGCGCTCGGAATTGCAGGCGGCGGGCGTGGCGCCCGTGGCGCTAGAGCGCCGCTTCGAGGACCGGCTTGCCGGTGGGCTGCGGCGAACCCTCGAGTGGCTCCAGCGTGATCACCGCTTTGGCGCCGTCGTTGGGGGAGAGGTCGGGGAAGTCGGCCACCGCGCTGCCGAGGCCCTGGTCATTCACGACGAACGTCGGGCCGGGGAAGAACGTGCCGGCGCGGGTGGCGGCCCAGAGTTGGTAAGTCTGGCCTGCGGGAGCGGTCGGGAGTTCGCTGGCGTAGAAGTGCCATTGCCGGCCGACGAGATCCCAGACGACGTAAGCTTGAGCCGAGTCGGGAGTTTCGGGGCCATGGAGCGAGGCGAGGCGGAAATGCTCAGACTGGAGGAGTCGCTCCGCTTCGCGACGTTGGAGCTTGCCGAGGCGGTCGGCGAGTTCTTGGATCGAGGCAATGGCGGCCGCCTCGTCGCGCGACGGTTGCGTCAGACGGATGAAGGTGGCGGTGAGGCCGATGAAGAGGCTGGCTGCGAGGGCGTAGGAGAGGAAGCGTTGTCGAGGGGTGAGGAGCGGCACGTTGCGCGCGTCAGGGGAAGCGGCGTCGGCGGAGGACGTCGACGCGAGTTGTCGCCAGGCGGCCGGCGAATCGTCGATCCGGGCGGCGATGCGATCAAATAAGTCTGCCGACGGCGCGATGGGGGCGAGCGCCATCGGCAGCGTCGACCAAGCCGCGACGAGCGCCGCCGACTCGTGTCGGCAGACGGGGCAGGCGGCGAGATGCTCGTCCACCGCCGCGGAAGTTTCCGCGGACAAGCGGCCCACGGCATGCTCGGCCAGCTCTTCTCGGCATTGGTCGCAAGTAATCATCAAGCTTCTTTCGCGTCGAGCCCTTGGAGGGCGTAACGCAATTTCATCAGGCCTTTACGGATGTGGGTTTTGACGGTGCCCAGCGGGGCGCCGAGGCGGTCGGCGATTTGCTGGTGACTGAGTCCTTCGTAGTAGGAAAGTTCCATCGCTTCGCGTTGGCGGGCGTCGAGTTCGGCGAGCGCGGCGATGATGCGGACGCGGGTTTCGCCGTGGGCGGCCGATTCGTCGGGGGCCAGGATGGCGGTCGTCAGTTCTTCTTGTTCGGCAAGGCGGCGGCCGGCGTCGGCGCGAGATTCGGGTCGCGCCGCCTGGCTGCGCAGGCGGTCGATCGCGCGGCTCCGCGCGAGGGTCATCAAATAAGGTCGAGCCGGGCCGCGGGCTACGTCGTAGCGATCGCGCCGCTTCCAAACTTCCCAAAAGACGTCGGCGAGGGCGTCCTCGGCGTCCGCGCGATGGTGCAAAATCCGTTCGCACAGGGCCAATAGCTCGGGGCCAAAGCGGTCGTACAGCGCACGAAACGCCGAGCGATCGCCGAGGCGCACTGCGGCGAGCAACTCCGAACCGTCGGAGGTTGGGGGTGGTTCCAATTCGACGTTCTCGGTCAACCGCGTGTTCCGTTTGGCTGCAGTCGTGGAGGAACTTGCGTGGCCGCTCGGCTCCGATTCAAGCGGGGAGTCTGCGCTCGGCGTTGAATCGGGGACGACGGACAATCGTCTGTTCCTAATAGAGGTACGGCCAAGCGGCGGCGACTGGATGCGACGGGGTCGCCGCGGGCGGAAGAATTGCGGTTAACTGAAGGTTACGCCTGGGGCTCAGGGGCAGGAACAGAAGGCGCCGGCGCCGCGGGGAAGGCTGACAGCACCGCCTCGGTCATCCAGCAGTCCTTGAAAGGCGATTCCTTTTGCCGTGCAAGCACGAAGGCGAACGCGCGGACGTTGAGTTCGTCGTCGATGATGGTCACCAGGAGTCGTGCGACGTCGTCGCCATACTGCGGGCGGCCGATCAGCGCGGCGCGAGGGCTGGTCATGCAGTGGTAGGGTTCGTTGCGGACCATCTGGCCGAAGCGTTCGAGCGGGCCGGTGACGACGCGATTGCCTGGAGAGGCGAGACAGAAGCACTGGAGGATGCCAACGCCGTCGGCCTTGGCGTCGCTGAGCCCGGCGAGCTGCAGGCGAACGACTTCCTCGGCCGGCAAGTCGGGACTGGGGAAGACGACGCCGCTGAGATCGAGGCCGACCAGGTCCTGAGGGTCGAGGCCAGTGACGCCGAGGTTGGGAGCGGGATCGGCCACTGACCAATAGAGATTGGCGACGCCGACGAGGGCGCCGAACGCGAGCAAGGCGTAGAACGTTGGTCGCAGAAAGTGGATGACTCGCGACGACATACGCTTTGCTTCCGGAAGGAAGTGGGGCCGCACTTTATCTTAGGCCGGCATTGCCGGAAGAGGAATTCGCTGCGGGACGCGGACTCAACGCATTGGGGTGGAGATTGGCGGGGCTTTTGCACTCCAGGAGGCCGAAACGAAACGAAAAAGGCGGGCAACCTAGTAGGTCGCCCGCCTCGTTAGTTTCGAGAGTTAGTTGTCGGCAGCGGTTAGCCGCGACGGCGAACCAGCGGGATCGCCGCGAGGGCCATGCCTGCCAGGGCTAGTGTGGCGGGTTCGGGAATCGCCGGGACGACGGAGATCGCGGTGATAATGACGCCGCCGTCAATCTGACCAAGGTTCGTGGCAGCGCCGGTCAGAAGATTGATGGAGTAGAGGTTCGACTGCGAGCTGCCCGACGGCAGGAGCGCGGCATAGGCGATGCCGGTCGTCCCGGAAATGTCGAAGCCGCCGACGCCGGTCGCGTTGAAGCCGAGGGGGCCCACGGTGCCGAGGGTGCCGGCGTTGTTCGCTTGCGTCACCAGGATGTCGAGGGCCGTGTCGATGCCGTAAAGCTGAGTTGAGCCAGCACCGACAAAGTTGTTGGTGTAGGCCGAGTTGACAACGTTGGGGTCAACGCCGAAGTTCGGGTCGGCCGGGCCGAAGAACAAGTCGGTCGCCGAAAGCTGAACGGCGCCGGTGATCGGGTTGAGGACGGTGTTCTTGTTGGTTTCGGCGACGGTGCGAACGCGGTCGATCGTCGGGTTGAAGTCGAAGCCGAAGTTAAAGCCGTTCAACGGCGGGGCGAAGGCGCCGGCGACTGCCGACGCGGCTCCGCTGGCGGTGTTGAGCGTGTAGAGACGGCTGGACGTGCCGAGGGCGTAGAGCTGACCGGTGGCGGGACGAAAGTCGATCCCGACGATGGTTTCGTTGCTCTGGAGTCCGGCAACGAACGATCCGGAAAGAATGCTGCCCGGGGAAGATGAGTCCCAGCTAAGCAGGGCGGTCGAATTGCCGACCGCGGCGATGCCGTAAATGAGTTCTGCCGAGGCGGGGGTCGTAAGGCTGGCGAGAACGAGGGTCAGTGCGCAGACGCGCGCCGTGAGTCTTTTCATGAAGCTGCTCCTTCGAGGTGTTGGTCGCCGGCGGGCTCGACTGCGATTGGCCGAAGTTGAGGCGGTGATAAGCAATGACCGAACCGGGCTTCTCGCGGCGGATAGTCCATTTACTGCCGTTGAATTGGGAGAGCCCTGTCCCCCTGGCGGGGGTACGGCTAGCCTAGTCGTTCATGATGATTACGGCCAGTCATTTCGCCTGGATGTAGGGAAGTTGTCAGTTTGTGAAAATGGGAAGCCTCGCTGATTTGGCGGAATGGGGCGATCCTCTGACGTGGCGGCTTGTCATTACTGCATGGCGAGTCAGAAGCGGCGATTGCTAGCGACCTGGGCGGGAAAAGCTGGCTGAACTTGGCCCGAAATTCGCTGGAGGCCGCCTTGTCACCCCTTGCCGCTTCGGTATATTAGTTGATTCGCACAAGCTCGCCCCACCCCGGCTAGCGTAGCTCAATTGGCAGAGCAGCTGATTTGTAATCAGCAGGTTGTGGGTTCAA
>JBGSMO010000072.1:0-23918 GCA_041740115.1 Pirellulales bacterium | reverse complement strand
CGCCTCAGCCAACTCCTCCGCTCCAGCAGTGCAGCGGAGTCACCCTAACCGAAACCTTCATAGCGGGTGGTACAGGAATTTGAGGCTGGTCAGTACATCATCGGCGCCTTCGCCGGCGCCGCCGTCGGCCTGCTCAACGGCGACACCCCGCTCGCCATGGCCGCCGTCCTCGCCGCCTGCGAAGCCGGCGTCTTCGCCGTTATCTTCTGGAGCGAACGCCGCCGAAAAGCATCATATTAGCCCCCGGTCAGTGACCGGGGGGTGAAAATGACTCAACAAGGTCGATTATGAAACCTGCCTAAGAAATATCGAACATTACCGAGCATACCAAGGCACTTTCGTGCGATCTGTAACGGGCTGCCGTTGCCGCTCTTGCTCTTCCTTGAGCGCAGCGTTGTAGAGTTTCATAAGTTCTTGAAATAAAGCTTCCTGCTCGGCAGTGCGCTTACTCAAGGTCTCAACCGAAGGAATGGGAATGGGCTTGTCTTTAGCCACGTCGCTCGCTGCGACTTCGATAAAGCTCCAGTCGGTGAATTTCCATTCTTTGACGGCTTGCCCGTCCTTTTCGGAACTAACTGGGAAAGTGGTTCGAACTAAAAGAACATACTTCTCGATGTCTTTCGCCACTGGAAGGTTGATGCCTGGAAACTTCTGGCCGGCGGCAATTGATAGACCGCCCTCCTTTTCTACATCCCGAACGCCAAGTAGCGTTTTGTGCCCCTGGTAGTAATAGAGCCTCGGCAGATGGAGCGAACCGTCTCGACGCTTAACGAAAATCACTATTCGAAGAGGAAGTTCATCGTGCGACTCAATTGAGTAGCGAGCGAGTTCTCCTTTGCTCTCATAATACGCGATTCGTTCATCGGCAGAAGAACGCCCCATAAAGGCCATGCTCGCAATCAGTGCGACGAAGACTTTAAGGCAATTCGGGAGAAGGATCGCATTCATACCCATCGTCGTCCACCTTATTAACGTGCACGCTAATTCTCCCCCCGGTCACTGACCGGGGGCTAATTTCCCGCCTGCGAATCTGCACTCAGCGCCAACCCCGTCTTCGGATCCACAGCCAGATTCAACTCCTCATCATCGTTCGTATAAAACACATACCCGTACATCATCTCCTCAAACGTCTGCTGACCCTCGCGCACTTCCGCGGCCGGGTCAGGGTTGTACGGATTGAACGCCGAGTTATCGAAGTGGGCGACCGCTTCGAACCGCGTCCCCGCCGGATACTTCTTTGCCCCGCGCGGCAAGTAGTAGGGCAGCTGCCAATCGAAGCTGTAGTTGGGAATCATCAACATCACGTCAGGCTCGCCTGCGGGCGGATGCGCGCGGAACGTCATGTCTTTCCCCCGCACATGCATGTGGGCGAACATCCCGAGCGCCGTCACGTCGCCATCGACCGTCTCGCTCGCCGACAGCTGATGGAACGGATCGTGCGGCGGGATTTTGAAGCCATGTCGGGCCAACTCGACATAGCGGAGTTCCTTCTTGACGGCCTCGCGCGGAAAGCGAAATCCGACCCGAATCCGGCACTTCTCCGGCTTGCCGGTCGTCGTGAGATGGACCTGTAGCCCCAGCATCGACCCCGCGGGAATTTTTCCCGCAACGCCGTCAGTCAGCACCATCGGCCCGCCGCCGGGGACGTAGCCAGTCACCAGCTTCGCGTTGCGACCGTCGCCGCCGATGGGGATCACGCCCACATTGCAGTGATGCACCACCCGCGTGTTATCGGGCGAGACTTCCACGGCCGCGTACCACATGTCTTGCGTGAACATCTTCGGCAGCACGGCATAGCGATAATCGACGTAGCCCTCGGCCGGCACGTCGAACTCCGCCATGGCCGTCAGTACGAGATCGGGCTCGTCGATGGACCACTTGCGATTCGCCCAGGTGTCGCCGCTCGCCTCGCCGCTCGCCGGCTTAGCGTCTTCTACTGCGTCAACAGCTTCCGCCGCATTGTTCGGCGCTTCCCCGCGCGCGACGCCATTGCGGACCCACGCAATCACCGCCGCGCGATCCGCCGCCGGCATCTCACGGCAATTGGCGAACTCCCCATGCCCGCTCGCCGCATACCACGGCGGCATCCGCTGCTCAGCCACCACCTCGGCAATCATCTCTGCGTTGGCAGCCACCTCGTCGTATGTCTGCAGCCCAAACGGCGCCGCCGTATCGGCCTGATGGCACTCGGTGCAATGCTTCGCCATGAGCGGCGCGATCTGTTCGTGATAGGTCAGCGTCGCGGCAGGCTTTCGTTCGACCGCCGCCGTAATCCGGCAACCGTCGACCGGCGTTTCCGTCACAGCGATCGGCCGCTCCGCGAGCAAATCCTCAATCGCCTCCTGCAACTCGTGCCGCACGGCGCCTGCCGACGTTCCCCCCAATCGAATCTGGTTATCGATCCGCCCCCGATAGCGCAGCTTCCGATCGGCGTCGATGACTGCCACTTCCGGCGTCCGATCGACGCCGCACGCCGCGACGCATTGCCCGTCGACGTCTTTCACCAGCGGAAAGGGAATGTCGTACTCCACGCCCTGCGCCGCCACGTCGAGAATCGAATCCTCGCCCCCGACGTTCACCGCGATGAATTGCACGCCCTGCTCGCGGTACTTCGCCTCCAACTCCTTCAACCGCGGCCAATAGCGCTGCACCAGCGGGCACGTCGTGTTGGTGAACACCAGGACGAACGCCCGCCGCGGCGTCGGAAACGTCTTCGCGTTGAAGTCGTCGAGCGACCGCGGTAAGAACCAGGTATCTTGGAACTCGAACCGCGTTACCTGATCGCCGACCTGCGGGCGAGTCGGTTGCTGTTCGCTACGCGCATCGTCGGCGAGTCCCTTCGCCGTGCCTGTCGCCAACGCGGCGAGTGCGAGCAAACCCAATACCAGCCGACGCGAGATCGCCTCTACAAATCGACGAGCCATAACAGGTTGCTTCCGTCTGAGGAAAAGTCGAAACAGTCGGGGAAGTGCGGCCGACCCGTTTATGGTAATCTCCAGCGGCGTCATCGGCCAAGCTGCGAAAGATCTCATTCAGCGTGTGAAAAATGAACGCCCCCCATCTCTATCGCACGCTGCTTGTTCGCACCGGCGTCGCGCTGGCCATCTGCATTCCGCTGGTCATCCTCTGCTACTTCTTCGTCGACAAACCGGTCGCGTTCTTCGTCTACCGCCACGGCATCGCCCAAACGCCGACGATGAAATGGTTCACCGAGCCGCCCCCGCTAGTGCAGGGTTGGTCGCCGCTGCTGGTCGCTATCATTCTCGCCGCCTGGGCCTGGCAGACGCCGCGGCATTGGCAGCGCACGCTGGTGGTCGCCTGCATCAGCCTCATCGTCGCCGACCAATGCCGTCAATCGCTCGGCGACGTCTGCGGCCGCTACTGGCCCGAGACGTGGCACGACAATAACCCGTCGCTCATCGGCAACGGCGCCTACGGATTCCATCCGTTCGAAACGGGCGACGACGTCGGCAGCTTCCCCTCCGGCCACGCCGCGCGCATCGCGGGCTTCGCCGGCGTCTTCTGGATCGCGTACCCCCGCCGACGCTGGCTCTGCCTGCTCATCGCCGTGCCGATGGCGCTGAGCCTGATCGCCATGAACTACCACTTCGTCGGCGACGTCATTGCAGGCAGCTTCCTCGGCGGGATCGTCGCCGCCTACGCCGCGACGCTTGCAGGACTGGAAAACGGACCTCGCGCTGGCGCCGCTGGCAACTAGCCGAATTGACGCCGTAGACCCCTCCCCGTATTCCTAACGCGTCAATACTTCCCCTCGGCACGGAGCCGTCATGGTCAGACGCATCTTTCTCGGCGTGTTCGTCCTGTTTGTCGCGTTGATCTCGATCATCTTCATCTTGTTGGTGACGCTCATCATCTTCGGCACCTCGACCTCTTCCGGCGTCACCCTCGCCAACGGCCTCGCGGTGGACGTCTCAGCACGCTCGATCTACCTCGGCGTCGAAAGCTCCGGCAATAAGGCTATTGTTCGAACGATGCGGAGCAAGGTCGTCATCGAACCGACAAAATTCACGATCGACGACCAGTTCAGCGGCCCCATCCCCCCCGGCGCGAAGCAAGTCAACGTCAACATCGACGGCAAAAAGGTGAACATCACCGCCGACGGCGTCCCCGTCACCCCCTAGGGCCTGGAGCAACCGCCCACCGCCCACTGCCCACTGCAAAGACGTTCCACCACAAAACCTACAGCTTCAAATAAATCCCATCCCGCTCCAGCTTCCGAATAAACAGATACGTCACGCCGAAATAGAGCAACAACCCCGCCGCCACGTACCACCCCGGCGAATCGCCCGGCATGAAACGCTCCACCGCATTGCCGACGATGCCGTGCAGCACATAGGCCACGAGGGCGTTCGTCCCGAGCGTCCGGAACAGCCCCAGCCGCCAACCCCAGCGGTCGCACGCGATGTAAAAGACGCCAAACAGCGCCAGCGACACGCCGGCGGCAAAGACGTGGTAGCTTAGATTCGCCGACCGCTGGCTCATCATCCAGAAATTCTCTTCCCGCAACTCCGGCCCCGGCGGCGGCACGAACGGCGGCTCGATCAGCTGCAATGCGTGAGCGGCTTGCCGCTTAGCGCTCGGCCACACCGGATCGGTGGCCCAGTTTTCGGCCGGATTCGAATCGGCGGCCGCGCTCTGTTCCGGCGCCACGTCGTACAGCGACGATCCGCACGACAGCAGCCAACCGACCAGCATCAACAGCGTCCCCCACCCGAACAGCCGCAACACGCGGCGACTCGAATCGGCGTCGACCACAATATCGCACGCCAGCGTTCCCACAATCGTCGGCGTCGTCCACGCCAAGAACCCCAACACGCCGCCGTCGATCCCGCCCCGCTGCACCCACTCAAAGTAAAACCAGTGCGACAACACGGCGAAAAGCGCCGCCGAACCGAGCGCAAACAGAATCCGCACCGGCGGCCCGCGCCGAATCACCGGCAAGATCCACAGCGACGTCACGGCAATGTGCATGAGCGTCTGGAACCACGACTTCACCCCCATCTGCAACGCGCCCAGCGGCCCGAGCGCCACCAACTCGTCCCAGTTGTCGGCCACCGTCGGCGCCTCGTAGATCACCAGCGCCACTAACGCGAGCCCCAGCAACCGCCGCACGACATGCCCGTAAGCCTGCCGCAGCCCTTCAGCCTGCGCCCGCCGCCCGAATGTCAGCCGAAAAGCAAACCCCACCGCAAAGAAAAACTGCGGCATGATCGTATCGGCGTAGCTGCAAAAGTTGTTCTGATGCGTAAGCAACACCGGCGTCGCGTCGAACGACCCGAGAAAATTGACGACGAACATCCCCGCGACGGTGTACCCGCGAAACTGATCCAGCGATTCGATCCGGCCGGTGGTTGCCATCGTTGCTCGCGTCGAGAAGGTTGCGCACTGAAAAGGGAGGGCGAGGCTCCCGCCGAGCCGCCAGACGACGTGAGTTTCACATCACGCGAGGCAATTGGCTAGCCCGGTTGCCGCCCTAACGCATACCGAAGCGGCGCAGCCGCAAAAAAGCCGCTCGCCGACTGCCGTCATTCTTCTCTCCGCTCCCGCGCAACAAACTGCATCACGAACGCGGCAACGGCCGGAAACGCCAACGCCACGGTAAGATGCAAACTCATGTATAAGCTCTCGTACGCATCGGAATAGTTCAGCCTGCCATACTCGGCCTGCATCTGAGACCGGATCGGGTCAACGACGACGTTCTGAAAAAATTGCCCCGCGATCGTCTCTCTATTCCGCATATTAAAGACGTAGAGCACCGCCACGCCGACCAGAAAGCTCAGCCAGAACGCCCGCCGCTCGACCGAGTAGTACGCTCGTTGGACGGCGAAGACCAAGATGAACACCGTCATCACTAGCATGACGCCCGCCGTGTACGGCGACGGCGTCATGCATGCGGCGCAACAGATCGCCGCGATCGTTGTGAGGACCAGCAACCTTCCCAAGCTCAGTTTCAACCGTGCCGGGTGACGCATCGCAGCCCCCTTTACTGAGTGAATTCGCTCGCAGTGAACGCCGGTAAATTAGTCGATCGAGGCGCGCCGCAATCGGCTCAACCATCCATGCCGCAGCACTTATCGCCGTCAATCGAGATAATACCCCACGTCCCACTTCTCAATCTGCTTCATCTGACCGCGCGTCCCAAAGTAGACCCCGCCAAACGGCTTGCCTGATCGCCGGTCGTAATAGGTGATGTGTAGGGCCCCCGGTGTTTGATCGTGGTCTTGAGCTCAAACTCCCCGCGCCCCTGCTGCACGCGCACCGTCTGATCGGGGTCGACCTCTTCCACCCCGTCTCCCTCGGTTTGCGTGACGTACAGCGATAGCTCAGCATCGTCATGACTCTCCAGCCGAAACCGACCGCGCACCGTCAACGTATCCCCTTGTTCAAGCTTCGACGACGTCGCCCGGACGTCCAGAATCTCGATCATGTCCCCGTCCCGAAACCCCTTCGGGCCCAGCAGGGTGACCGTCGGCTTCTGCTCCGGCGGCGCCAGGGCGGCAGCCCCCATCATCCACATGGCGAAAGCTACGGACTTCATCGTGATGGTCTCCTTTACTGGCGCTGAACTCAACAGTGCTATCCGCATCCAGAAAAAGCGGATGTCGCGAATTGTAACCTCAGTCGCCCGCCGCAGCGAAGGCCATCACTCCTCTTCACTGGCAACGTCGCAGAAGTCCCTAGAAACTGCCGCGGGGCATGTTCTGAAAGCAGCAATCAGCCGCTAAACTAGAGCCAACGTTAGTGCGGAGCCGAATCCACGAAACGGCGCGAAACGTCATTTCAAAAGGAGTGATCAACTTGAAGCCGAATCACACGCAACGCCGGAGTCTGCCGGCCATTCTGCTCGTCGTCGCCCTCGGGTTCGCCTCCGCCGCCATCGCCGAAGAGCCCGTCGAGCACTTCGAAAGCGACGTTGAAACAACGGCCAAGCCCTGGACGCATCTCGATTTCGACAATGACCCGCAGAACTTCAAGTTCGCGATCGTCAGCGACCGCGCCGGCGGCGTCCGGCCCGGCATCCTCGCCGACGCCGTGAGCAAGCTCAATCTGCTCGTGCCCGAATTCGTCATGAGCGTCGGCGATTTCATTCCCGGCAACACGGCCGACCGGGCGCAGCTCGCCAAAGAATGGGCCGAGTTCGACGCCGAGCTCAAGGACCTCAAAGCGCCCTTCTTCTTCGTCCCCGGCAATCACGACATGAACAACGGCGTCCAGCGCGAAGTCTGGATGGAGCGTTCGGGCGTCCCCTTCTATTCATTCCTGTACAAGGACGTCCTCTTCCTGGCCCTCGACACCACCGGCGAGAAGGGCGAAATCATCCCCGACCATCAAGTTGAAGCAATGAAGGAGGCGCTCGAAAAGCATCACGACGCCCGCTGGACGTTCGTCTTCATGCACCATCCTCTCTGGCTCTACGACAATCCCGCCGGCTTCGCCAAGGTGGAGGAACTGCTCACCGGCCGCGACTACACCGTCATCGCCGGGCACTTCCACCGCTACCTGCACGATTGGCGCAACAACGCCAACTATTACATCCTCGCGACGACCGGCGGCGGCAGCCAGCTCCGCGGTCCGCGCTACGGTGAGTTCGACCACGTAACGCTGGTGACCGTCACCAAGGATGGCCCCGTCATCGCGAACCTCCGCCTCGACGGCATCCTGCCGCACAACGCCACGACGCGCGAGGACTACGAAGCGTCCGAGGCGCTGATGACCGGCGCCGACTTGCCCTATTTACTTCTCACCGACGACGAACAAAACGTCACCGCCGGCGCCCTCTACCTGACGCTGCGCAACCCGGCCGAACAACCGCTGCAAGTGAAAGCACGGTTCATGCACGACCACGAAGTCGAGATGACCCCGAGCGACATCAATGTGACTGTCCCCGCCAAAAGCGAGCAGGAAGTTTTCGTCGGGATCAAGGCGTCGCGACCCGTGCCTACCGACAAACCCGTCCTGCTGCAGCTGCACTGGACCATGGGTTTCGATCTTACCGACAAAGACAGTCTCTCGCTCAGTGGCACGAAGGACATCGCGCTGCGCCCCAGCAGCGTCGACCTCATCCGCACGGTCGCCCCCGAATTCGAGCAACCCCTCCTAGTGGCAGCGGCCAAACCGCCGAAAGACTTCACGCTCCGCTACACGACCGACGGCAGCACGCCGACCACAGAGTCGGCGGCCTACGAAAAACCGCTGCCCGTCGACGCCGCGACCACGGTCAAGGCGAGGTTCTTCAACCACGAAGGACTCGGCACGGCGACGTCGCAGCAATCCTACCAGCCCGTCACCGCGGGCAAGGGCTTGCGTTACCGCATCTACAAAGGGACGTGGACGCGCATCCCCAACTTCAACGACTTAACGCCAGTCTTCGAGGGAGTGGCCACGAATCTCAACGTCGAGTCCCGTCAACTCTGGGCTGACAATTGGGGAATGACGCTGGAAGGTAACTTCCCCGTCGACGCCGCCGGCGACTACACGTTCTATCTGAATTCGGATGACGGCAGCAAACTCTACATCGACGACGAGCTCGTCATCGACAACGACGGCGACCACAGCCTGCTCGAACTGAAAGGGACCAAGCAGCTGACGGCTGGCGTCCACCAGATCCGCATCGAATTCTTCGAAGCGGGCGCCGAAGCCATCCTCGAACTCGACGTCGAAGGCCCCGGCCTCAAGCGAAGCCCCTTCCCGATGGAGAAGGCCACCCACTAAACCGCTGTTCGAATCCTCGTCGCTTGCAGCCCCGCGCTCCGCCCGGGGGTCGGTTTCCATTCCAGTAGACGTCGCCGCGCGTCGTGTAACCCCCCGGCGGAGCCGGGGGCTAAAACGGGCGCCACTGGCATCCTGCCAGTGCTGAAGTGCCGTGAAAGCTTGCCCTCACTCAGCTTCACTCCCCCTCCCCATAGAACGCCACCTTCTGAATCAACTGTCCCTCCGTCGGCGCCAGCGAAAAGAACACCAGCGGCTTGCCATCGGCACAGATGGCCCCCGCCAATCCGCGCTCCACCCGCACCTCAATCGCCGTCGGACTCTTTCCCGCCAGTACTCGCCGCAGACGCTCCCATAACTCCGCAGCATCCTCATCGAGCGGCACGTTGTAAGCAAACAACTCCAGTGGCAACGACGGCTCGCCGTCATGCACCGCCTCGACAAGCGACTTACCACGGCTCACGACGATCTCTCCCCCATACGCCAACGGCGCGATCGAACGCCCCGATTTCTCCTGAAACTCCAGCCATAGTTCCTTGCACAACGCGCTCGCCCGAAAGTAAGTCACATTCGCCAGCGCAATGACGCCGATCCCGCGCGTCGGCGACCAACTCATATGGCTGCCATAACCCGGCAGCCCGCCGGAGTGGCCAATGAACCACTCCTCCCCAATGAAGCTGGCCCGCAAACCGTAGCCATACCCAGCCGGCATGGCCGCGCTGTCGACCGACGCCAGGGGATTCATCGCGACCAAGCACCGCTCCATCTCGCGCCGAGAACTCGCCGCCAGCACCTCGTCGAACTCCGACTTCCGCTGACTCCGCGCCCCATGTGCGTCCGTAAAAAAGCCCACCCATTTCGCCAGATCACGCAGCGTCGAACACAGCCCCGCAAACACCGCCAAATCCGACTCGACCCGAAACGCCGTTTCCGCGCGAAACCCGTCGCCGCTCCGCCGATTCCCGTCGACGCCGCGCCCGGCAGAAAAATTCCACCCCGTGTCATTCATCCCCAGCGGCCGCAGAATCTCCTCCGCGATGTAATCCAGCGCACTCACGCCCGCCACGTTCGAAATCACGCGGCCCACGAGCATGTACCCCAGATTCGAGTACTGATAATCCTCGCCCGCGTCGTCGCTGAACTGCGCCTGCTGGAAGAGCTCGGCGTTGAGAAACGAATCGGGCTCGCCCAACTTGCGATCAGCCCACGGATCATCCGTCGCCGGCAACCCGCTGCGCATGCCGAGCAAGTGCCGCAAAGTCACCCGCCGCCACGCCCCGGCCAGCTGCAACTCCGGCACATACTCAGCCACGCATGCGTCGATCCGCAGCTTCCCCTCATCCCGCAACCGCAACGCCGCCGCCGCAGCAAAACACTTCGTCATCGAAGCAATCCGAAACGCCGCCTCAGCCGGCTCAGCCAACTCGCCAAACCCCGCCGCACTGCACGACGTTACCGCCAACAGCTTTCCCTCCCGGCAAACCGCGCTCACGACCTGCGGCGCAGGATGCTGCGGTGCAAACTGAGCCAGCTGCGACTCAACGATCGACTGATAATCCATAGCGGCGCCTGTAGCCCAGACAGGTCAAACCCGGGTGCAGTATTCAGGGTGCAGACAGCAGTGTTCAGGGTGCCCTGGCGTACCGCCAGTGCGAAGTGCCCAACGGCATCATACCCCATCGACCCGCAAGCCGCCTGAAGGACAGGGCATCCTGCCAGTGCAGAAGTGTCGAGAAAGTAAGCCTTCAGAGCTATTCCTCATCAGGAATCAATTGCGGAAATTGCTCCGCCAGCCGATCCGCGTACGGCGTGATACAATCGCGCAGTGCTCGATCAATGTCATCCCACGTCCACATACCTGACTCAGCAAGTTCGTACCCGTAGTCCAGAAGGTAGATCTGCCCTTGCTGTTCGTTAGTAACGCCCGGATCGCAGTGAAACTCCCGGCGCTCTCCCGACTCATCACCGCTAACTCAACGCCGCAGGAGCGCCCGTGCCCTCGTTCTGCACCATTGCCGTATCGTGCTTCGCAGCCCTCCTGACGATCGGGGAGTTGCTCGCGGCCGACGCCCCCCATCCCGCCGCTCCCAATCCGGTCGCCCCTCTTGGCGGGGCGCTTGTCGCCGACCGCCCGCGGGTGATCGTCAGCTCCGACGTCGGCGGCGACGACCCGGACGACATGCAGTCGTTCGCCCACCTGCTCGTCTACGCCGACGTGCTGGACGTCGAGGGACTGATCGCCTCTCCGCCCGGCAAGGGACGAGCGAAAGACATCCACGCGTCGCTCGACGCCTACGCCCGCGATTATCCCAACCTGAAGTCTTACGCGACATCGTATCCGACGCCCCAGCGGCTGCGGGAAGTCACGAAGCAAGGCGCAGCCGAGCCGTGGGGCAAGAACGGCGGACAGCCGACCGACGGATCGAAGTGGATCATCGAACAAGCGAAACGGGACGACCCGCGCCCGCTGTACGTCTGCGTGTTCGGGGCGATCACCGACGTCGCGCAGGCTCTCAAAGACGACCCCAGCATCGCGAACAAGCTGCGCGTCTACTTCATCGCCTCCTGGAACCAACAGCAGGACAAGGAGGCCTTCGCCTATATCGACAAGAACTATCCCGATCTCTGGATGATCCATTCCAACACGACCTTCCGCGGCATGTACGTCGGCGGCAACCAGACGGGCGACCTGAGCAACGTCGCGTTTCCGGAGCAGCATGTCCGCGGCCACGGCGCGCTGGGCGACTACTTCTGGGCAGCCAAGCGTGACATTAAGATGGGCGATACCCCCTCCATCCTCTACCTGCTCCGCGGCGACCCGAACGACCCGACCCAGGAGAGTTGGGGCGGCCGATACGTGCCGCGCCCCGGGCGGCCCCATTGGTGGGTTGACGACCCCGATCCGGCCGCTGCCGCCCCCAAGGGATTCGCCGGGGCGAAATCAGTCAGCAAGTGGCGCGAGCACTACCTCCGCGACTGGCAGGCGCGAATGGACCGCTGCCAAGCCCCGAAGAAAGATTGACTCTCTTCCCGCAACGTCATCGATCCGCGGCTCTGAACAAGCGACCGGGTAGCCCCGGTTGCCGCCTCCAGCGGCTAGCGGGCGCGAACGAGATCGACCAATGGCGTCAGAGCTCGTAGCCCCAGCCGCGAATCCCAGCGAACTCGGCTACCGGCATCAGTTCGACGTGCGTGACGCCAAGTCGCGAAAGATGGTCCAGTTGCCCAATGATCGCCCTAAAGGTTCCGGCCGGAGTGAACGCCCCGACATGGAGCTCATAGATTAAGGCTGAGGAGAGCGGCCGAGACTGAAACCCTCGATCACTCCACCGAAATGACGCCAGGTCGACCAGTCTGGACGCTCCTCGTACTCCGTCAGGCTGGAAGCGGGATCGCGGGCCGGGGCAGACGTCTGCTCCGTCGAGGCTTACTGGTAAGCCTGGCCAGGCTCGGCGGCAATGCAGGTCGCCCATCACCCGTTGGCCGTCCGTTCCATCGTATGGAACCTGCCTTCGAGACACAGTTTGACTTGGCTTCGCCTGGGCGCCCAGACTCGAAACGTCGTCACCGCCAAGATCTCCTGAATTCGGCTGGCGAGCTTTTCTCAAGTCCGTTCGCCGCCGTCTAAATCGCCATCGCCGTGACGCGACAGCACACCGTGTGCCAACGCACCGCCCGTCGGTTTGGAATGCGCCTTGCAACCGTGGTGACTCGAATTCGTCTCGAAAAAACGTTCGTTCATTGCGAGGTGCATTATGTTCCAACACGTCAAAGATTTGCAGTTCGACGCGAAGGTTTCAGCGCCAGACCCGCGGTTCGCAAAAATCCTGCTTGACCAATTTGGCGGCGGCAATGGAGAACTCAAAGCGGCGATGCAGTACTTTGTCCAAGCCTTCGGATGTCGAAACGCTTATCCCGACAAGTACGACCTGCTCATGGACGTCGCGACGGAGGAATTCAGCCATCTTGAGATCGTCGGCGCGACGATCACCATGCTCTTGGAGGGCGTGAACGGCGAATTGAAGGACGCCGCGGAAGGCAATCTGGTCGCTCAAATGGGCAACGGGTCCGCCAAAAAGAATGACGTGATCGGCATGGCGATGGACAATCCTCGCTTTCTCGTTGAATCAGCCGGCGGGCCGATGGTCACCGACAGTCTAGGCGTTCCCTGGACCGGAGCGTTCGTCAACGCCAACGGCGATCTGACCGTCGACCTCCGCTCAAACATCGGCGCGGAATCGCGCGCCAAGATCGTGTACGAACGACTGCTGCAATTCACCGACGATCCGTACGTTCAGGACTCGCTTCGCTTCCTGATGACCCGCGAGATCGCTCACTTTCAACAGTTCACCGCCGCTCTCGCGACGATTGAGCCGAACTTTCCCCCGGGCATCATGCAGGGCGACCTCCGTTTCACGCATACCTACTACAACATGTCGCCCAGCGAAGACGGGCGCGGGCCGTGGAACAAAGGCAAAGGGCCCTGGGAAAAAGGCGAACAATGGGAATATGTGGAAGATCCGCTGGCGCAAGTACAAGAAACTCGCGGCCAAACGGAAAAACCCATCGAGGGCCACGCGCGCGATGAGAAAGCCGTCGAACAAATGGAGCGCGAGCTTGCCGTCCAGCGTAGTAACGAGATGAAAGTGGAACTTGCCGAGCCGTTGCAATGGTCGACTTACGGAGGCGCTTGAGAAACTAGGCTTTGTCCCAAAACATGAGGGAAACTCGCTCTCCTCGGGGGCGACGACGGAAATTCCGAGAGAATTGACGCCTCCGAGGAGAGCGAGCTTCTTGAATCCCTGACTTTTGAGACAAAGCCTAGCTTGAATGCCGGTGAACGGATGGGGTCCAGCATCTGGACGATCGGTCACTCCAATCGCGAACTGCAAGAAATCCTGCGAGTCCTTGCTAGCCACCAGATCGAAGCGATTGCAGACGTGCGGCGTTTTCCAGGCTCACGGCGACATCCACAGTTCGGTCGCGAAGCGCTGCAGGAAGCTTTGCAGCACGAGGGGATCGTCTACCGCCATTTTCGGGAGCTAGGCGGACGACGCACGAGTCCCCTGAAAGGGTCGCCGAACAAAGCGTGGAAGGTCAATGCGTTCCGCGCCTATGCCGACTACATGCTGACCGAGGAGTTCGCGGCCCCCTTCAAGGAGCTAGTGACCCTCGCCGAGACGCTGCGAACCGCCGTCATGTGCGCCGAGATCCTACCCTGGCGCTGCCACCGGCGACTGCTGGCCGATCGCTTTCTGACACTTGACTGGGAAGTGCTAGACGTCATCGGCGTCGGACAAGCCAGAAAGCACGTGCTTCCCCCTTTTGCCTCGGTTAGCGACGGGCGACTCACCTATCCGGGCGAATAAAAGGACAAGGGGGCTCATTGTTCTGTGCGGACGGCACAATCGTGAGCGGCGCAGTCGCGAAAAAGCCTCTCGCCGCGACTAAAGAATTAGGTCGCATCGTCAGCCAATTTCGCCACGCTGGACGCCACTGGCATCCGGCAAGCTCGTCGTTGACGTGGTGAACGGCACGTTTCTGCCGGCCGACTTCGACGAAGATCAAAATGTCGATTACGACGTGGCCACCTGGCAATCCGCCTTCGATGCCTCGTCCACCGCCGCCGCGATCCAGTCAGTCCCCGAACCCGCCAGGCTCGCGCTACTCGTCGCCGCCATTCCCTTCGCAGCGAGTCTCGTTCGCCGACGGCGACTCTTCACGGAAGCTTCGTGTGGCTGGGCCACCCATGTTCAAGAGCATGGGCTACCTGCTCCTGCTTCCAGCGTGTTCGGTCGTCACGTTATTCGACAGCCGTGACGAAGAATTCCGGACGATGCGCCTAGGATTCGCATCAAGAACAAACAGGTGACGCAAACGCCATGACGGACGGCAGAGGCCCCCCGATCTGCACTCTGCCATACCGTCGCGGCTAGGTCATGGACTCCCTGGCGATAGGGGACTCTCATCCCTGAAGTCTGACGTACCCAGGTTAAAGACTTCAATCTGTAACTGAGGTTTTTGCGTCACAGCCTGTCCGGCCAGGGAGATCCCTGGCCGGACAGTGCAATGACGCGATACCTTGAGTCGTTGCATTGACGAAATACGGCTCGCAAGCGTTAGCGACGCTTGCGGCTCGTTCCGGCAACGAACATCAGTCCTGTGACAAGGAGAGCAGCAGCCGCCGGTTCTGGGACGGCGCCCGCTGCCACGGTTGCGAGGCCTGTCTGGCCAAATTGGGACTTCCAAATCACCAGGTCTGCGTTGTTGACGACGCCATTACCGTCGGCGTCGCCTTGCGCCGGCGTCGTTCCGGTGCCGAGATTTCGCTGCCAGATCAGGAAGTCGTTGCCGTCGGCGTCGCCGTCGTTATCGAAATCGGCGTTTCCGCCGGTGCCGATCTTGATGTTGTCGATAGCCCAAAACCATTCGTTACTGGCGTCGAGATATTTGAATCGAACCTTAGCCGTCGTGGCGCCGGCCGGGTTGTTCAGACTGAGGGAGACCGTCTCATTGATGTTGGTCTCGTGAAATCCGGGATCCAATTCGTCGGATTTCCAATTCAGCACTTCCGTCTCGCCGCCGCCGTAGTCGACGGTGATCACGGCGTTTTGCGCACCGCTGGATTGCCACGCCGAATCGAATTGCAGCTTTAAGGCGCCCGCTCCAACGCCGGCGATATTGATCGTCGGAGTCTGCAAGACGGTGTTTAACGTGACGGCCCCGCCCGCCGCATCCGAATCTGCGATGGCGTAATTGCCGGTGGACTTTGCAAAGCCAAGCAGTTGCGAATTGCTGGAATAGGCTGAAAACTCCTTCGTGGAGAACGACCAAGCCTCCCACTCGAAGTTGCCAACGTTGTCGTCAATCGGGTCTCCTTGCAAGGAATTGTCGACCGTCCAACCTGTGGGCGGCGTATGCGTGAACGAATTAGGAACGGGCGTGCTGCCCGGGTCGTCATTGGTCGTTGTCGTGTGCCGGGTGAGCCGCTCGTTGACGCTCGGGCCCAGCGCCACGGACTCAAAGTTCTCCGTCCAGAATGGGGCGTTGGCGCCCTGGCGAACCTCCAAGTTGTCGATCGCCCACCACCAGTCGTTGCCGGCGTTCAGCATGCCGAACGTCAACTTCATGTTTTGAGCGCCTGCGGGAACCGTGATCGGAACTTCAGCGCGCTCGTCTACGGCGTCATCGTGAAACTCGGGTAGATTAGGATCGGAACTCCAAATATTGACTGGTACGGGCGTGCCGCCGTCGAAGCTCGCGTAGATGATGGCGGTCTGATCGTTTACTTCGCCGCCGTTCGAGCCGTTGTTTAGCGCGGGGTTGACGTGACGATCGTCGCGCGCTTCGTCCCGCCAGCTGGAATCAAACGCCAGCGTGACATTGTTCTTGCCAGCTACGCTAATGTTGTTCGTCGACAGTCCCGCGTTGTAGTAGTTCATCGGTCGACCGAGGCCGAGGCCCAGGTCGTCGTATTCGTCCGGGTCGACGACGGCAACGATCGAATTGTTTGCGCGAGAGAATTGTTCGCGCTGCTGCGTATCGGCGGTGATCCAGAAGTCAAAGTCAGCAAAGCTCCAACCCTCCCACTCGTCGACGCCGCTTCCCGGGTCGCCCGCGCTGCCAATGCCCGAGTTCCCCACCTGGTTGCCTACGGCATAATCGGGATTAAGAAGGTCCTGGTTGCCAAAATTGTTGAAGTCGGGCAATTGCGACCATCCGACTGGCGGCGTGTGCGTGAACGCGTTGGGAATCGATTCAGTGCCCGGCACCACTGCACTGACGGTGCGGTTCGTAGCCGTCGGAAGTTGCCGCTCGTTGACGCTGGGACCGAGAGTCAGGCCATTAAAATTCTCCTGAAACAAAATGGTGCCAATTTGGGCGGTTGCCTGACTCGCCCAACTCAGCGTCCCTAGTAGAACCAACCCTATCAGATGTCGTCTCATATGCTCACACCCTCAAAAGTAGTTGCGAAACGACATCTTCCATCCCCAGTGACGCCCGCGTCATCTAGCCACTAGATGTTGCGGCCCGCCGGGATGCTCGTCGTCGAACGCCGCCATACCCATTGCAGTTCCATCGCTCGCAACGCACGAGCAAGACCCGCTTATCTTAAGTCAGGAAGGTTAATAAACAGCGCCCCTCTGCTCTATGACTAGCGCAAATCTTCAGCCGTTTTGCGGGCAGATCATGGCGGACCGCAAACGAAAAGCTTCGCTCAAGTCGATTCTATTGATCTGCCCCTAACGCCAATCGATGCTCGCTATCTGCGGCTCAGCATCGCATCGACCGCAAATTTGCCGCCAGCGACACGTTCGCCTACGCCATCGTCGGCGAACTCGTCGTCGACGTGGTGAACGGAACGTTCCTGCCGGCCGACTTCGACGAAGACGGACAAGTGAACGCCGACGACCTGGCCACCTGGCAAACCGCCTTCGGCGCCACCGACGCCGGCGACGCCGACCTCGACGGCGACACCGACGGCGCCGATTTTCTCCTGTGGCAACAACAATTCGGCGCAACGCCAGCCGTCGCCGCGATCCAAGCCATCCCCGAGCCCGCCACGCTAGCCCTACTCACCGCCGCCGTTCCATTGGCAGCAAGTCTCACCCGCCGACGTGCTTGAACAGAGTAGGGTGGGTGCTTCCGCACCCACCTTGCCCACCCAGCAGTAAGTCGCCTGTTCGCAAAGTCGCCGGGCGCCACTGGCATCATCAGTTCGACGCTATTCGCCAGCAGGAATCAAATGCGGAAATTGCTCCGCCAGCCGATCAGAGTATGGCGTGAAAAAATCTCGCAGCGCTCGATTAACGTCATCCCACGTCCAGTGACCTGACTCGGCAAGTTCGTACCCGTAGTCCAGATGATAGACCTGTCCTTGTTGTTCGTCAGTAACACCCGGTTCGCGCATCAGCCCCCAAAGCCCTTGAATCGCTAACTGCGCGGAGATGCGTTGCTTCGCCAGCAACAACCCAATGAATCCAATCTGAATTCGAATCGAAGCGGCAGGATCAGCTTCTCCAAACGACTGCAGCAACTTGATGACGTCCAGCGGATCGAGTCGTCGATTCATCGACAAGTCGAGCAAGGCGTCGCTGGGAACGTCGCACGCCTCAATCTGTCGATCAGCCCACTGGGCAATGTCAGACTTGTCGAAGTACCCCACGTCATAGCCGCAACGCAGCACGTTCGCTTCCGTTGACATAAGGTCTAACATTAGGATCGCCAAAGAGAACGCCAAACTGAACTGATCGGAGCGCCGCTCGCCGCGACGTGTGAGAAGTGTCGAGAGAGTCGACTACTGAATTGATCTCAACACTCCCTATCTCATTAGCCCGCAGTAGGAATTATTATGCGATGAAGAGAGAACCGCGTACCAATTTCAATGCGGGCAGCATTTCAGTGCTTCCGGTGTCGAAGCAAGAAGAAAAGAGAAAGTGCAATTATTTCAGCAGTTGGCTCGGGCACAGCGACTGCATTTGATACAAAGACTCCGCTACTTCCATCAGTAAATGAGGCATAGAATGCGAGTTGACCCAAGTCATTAAAACCACTTGGGCGGGCGTCCTCATTGCAAGTATTGGTGATGAAGTTAAGCAAGCTGATCGTCCGCAGGTCGATTGATGGTCCGGGAGCGACGTCCAGCAACTCTCCTTCGCGAACTACCAATTGCGACATGCCATGGCGGTCCGTTGCCCAAATGCCCGTATCGTTTGCGCCAGAGACAAGTGTTGGCTCACTGGAACTGTCGGTACTGATTCTTCGTGGTCCATCCGGATCAGTCGGCGGCCTTGGGGAAAGGACAAGTCCGCCTAAAAAGGCGATTTGACCTTTGGAGTTCAACGACGGGTAGCTAAGAGAATGAAATTGAGCCCCATCGGTGTCGGGAGCAACTTCCTTCGCCATTGCAACTGAGTTGATGTTGCCATCGGGGCCTTCAAGCCAAATCGAAGCTCGTCGCTCAGAATCAATACCGACTTCAGCCCGGAAAGCGACTTTACCGGCGGCGTTAATCAGGACGCTACCGAACTGCTCGAACATGGTATCGATTTGGCCGGGAGCCGGCGTACCAGCTACAGCAATCAAGCGCAGATTATCCAGTGGTCCCGCCCAAATTCCTGACGGCTGTGGTGAATTCTCCTTATCCGTGCTCAGCTGAGCACGCACCGCAAGTTCGCTATTGTTGTTTAAAGTGACTTGTCGAAACCTTGTAAAAGTTTGTCCAACAAGTCCTGTTGCAGGATCCCCTCGTCGGAGGCTCATCCGCAATGGCTCGTTTTCCGGCATAGTCCAGAGCACGCTTACGACGGAACTCTCTCCATCTTCTTTGAGCAAGCCGCTTACGAAACTGACCGTTCCATTTTCGTTCATAGCTAACGAGTCAAAGCCGTTGAAAACGGCTTCGTTAGTACCAGGTGCAACGTCAATGTGGCCTAGAAAGACTAGTAGATCCTCACTCTGTTCTGTCGGCTGAATGCCAACGGCCACTCGATACTCGCCATTCTGATCGAAGGCGCTCGCGTTGAAGGCGACTAATCCGCCATTGCTTAATAGCGGTGGGCCCACACTGCGAAGCGTCGAGTTGGGATGGTTTGGCACTGGATCGCCGGGATGGGCGATAAGTGTTGGCTGTGCACTATGTTTCGCTGTCCAGATACCATCCCCTCGGATGTTGCCGCTTCTATCAACAAGTAACCCTGAAAACGCCAAGTCGCCATTCTCGTTCAGAGTTGGCTCACTAAGTGATCCGAATTGGAGGCCATCCGTTCCAGGGGCCGTTGTCCCATTGCGAGCAACAACCCTTAGCCCGCCCTCGATTGTTTCGGCAAGGATTACCTGAGCTGTACCTTGGGCAACGAATGCCGTTTGGCCGGCGTTGTTCAAGGCCGGGCCAATAAGATACTGACTCCACGTACCAAACGACTCGCCGTCAATTATAGGCGAATAGCTACTGTGCAGGACGGTTCGAACCGGCGACGAAGCATGTGCTGAGATGCCCGAGTCGAGAATTAGCAGCGATAAGATTGCCGCACTGAGCACCCATTGCAGCCGCCGCAAGTGAGCCGCACCAAGCTCACTGCGTCTCAATCGACGCACGAACAAAGGCCGACCACTGGCCGATCGAGGAGACGATGAGGGTGAAACCAACCCTCGGAATGAGGTCGCAGTTTTTGTCATCTTCTTTGCTTCCAAAGAAGGCGACGACTCATCTTCTTGTCCCGCGGCTAAGTTAACACGCTCAATAGCATTTGGAAAGAGAATTCTTGAATACAACGCCTGCTCATCACTGGCATCCATGACATGTCTTCGATCCGTTACTAAATCCCCAAACTACCATCTTGAAACTGGCCACCCAACCCGTTAACATGAACACCCGTTCACACTCCACTTGCAACAACGTCCGCAACTTCTTCGGCGGAGGCTCTCATGCTGCGCACGCGCGAATTCGACCAACGCCATGCTGACGGCGATCGCCCGCGCCGCTGGGTTGCTCTCCCCCCGTCTCACTCCTCTCTTCCGCCTCGTCGCCGCCCCGTTTCTGTCGCTTCGTCGTCGCTCGCCGTGCTTCCCGCGACAACTCCAAACTCCTCGCAGCACTCCACTTACGCTTGCTGTCGCCAATAATGCGCTACGCGACAGATCTCCAGCGACGACAGAAGTCTCCTGGCGACAAAAATCACTCGAAGTCACCGCCGTGTCGAAGATTTCGACTTCCGCCATGTCTGCCAAAAACGAATGGCAGACTTGGCAGACTTGGCAGACATGCAAAACCAGCCCTTTTTCATCCGCCTTCAATCACCTTTACCTTTAATCCGCGTTCATCCGCCAAATCCGCGTGTATCCGCGTCCTATTCTTCGCCCTCCCGCCAAGCCGCTCCGGCGGGTTCGAAGACTAACCACCAAGGCACGAAGAACACCAAGAATCACGAAGGAATGCAGGAAAAAGGGAAGGCAAGAGCGAGAAATCAGGCGACGCAGCATCCTTACTCTTCTTGGTGCGCCTTTGTGCCCTTCGTGCCTTGGTGGTTCATCTTTCTCGCCGCTCCGGCGGGTCGTTGACCCGCGGCTACCTGCTAGCAAACCAACAAAAAACCAACAATTTCTCTTGCATCCAGCATGAACACCCATATACTATTCGTGCGTACAGTAAAGACGTGAGCGCCCGGCGGTTGTTGGCCGGCCAATTCCGATCTCTCTCCTATTCTGCTATTAATAGGGACCCAAACTCATGGTTGCCGCTACCACTCCCCAACCACTGACCGCCAAACCCACGACTTCATCGAGAAACGGCATGGCTAAGAAGGACAAAGAAAAAAACCCGGCCAAGAAGGGCGCCGCCGACAAGAACGCCAAGAAGTCGGCCGCCGACGTGATGTTCGAGGGAAGCTCCGATCTTCGGAACACCGTCGCCGCCATCGAAAAGCAATACGGCGAAGGCTCGATCATGCCGCTGGGAGCCGACAAGCTCCGCAAGATCGAGGGGATCTCGACCGGCAGCCTCTCGGTCGACCTCGCCCTCGGCGGCCAGGGAATTCCCCGCGGCCGCGTCATCGAGTGCTTCGGCCCCGAATCGAGCGGTAAGACGACCCTCGCTCTTCATGTGGTCGCCCAGGCCCAGAGGGCAGGGGGGATCGCCGCGTTTATCGACGCCGAGCATGCCCTCGACCCCAGCTGGGCCAAGAAGCTCGGCGTCGACCTCGAAACGCTCCTGGTCAGCCAGCCCGACTCGGGCGAAGAGGCGATGACGATCACCGAGATGCTCGTCAAAAGCAACGCGGTCGATGTCATCGTCGTCGACTCGGTCGCCGCCCTCGTTCCGAAGAAGGAACTCGAAGGCGAAATCGGCGATTCGCACGTCGGCCTGCAAGCCCGGCTGATGAGCCAATCGCTTCGCAAGCTGACCGGCGCCATCGCCAAGTCGAAGACCTCGGTGATCTTCATCAACCAGATCCGCGAAAAGATCGGCGTGATGTTCGGCAGCCCCGAAACCACCCCGGGCGGCCGCGCTCTCAAGTTTTACGCCTCCTGCCGGATCGACGTCCGTCGCATCGGGCAGCTGAAGGAAGGCGAAGAGGTCGTCGGCCAGCGGGTCCGCGTGAAGATCGTCAAGAACAAGGTCGCCCCGCCATTCCGGGTCGCCGAGTTCGACATGATGCACACCGACGGCATCAGCTACGAGGGCGACATCCTCGACCTCGGCATGGAGAAGAAGTTCGTCGCCCGCACCGGCGCTTGGTTCCGCTACGGCGAAATGCAGCTCGGCCAAGGCAAGGAAAAGGCCCGCGAGTTCCTCAAAGCCAATCCCGCGATCGCCGAAGAGATCAAGCAAAAGATCATGGCCGCCGGCGGGATGGAAGATATCCTCGCCAGCAAGGCGCCCGGCAAGGACGACGACGAGAGCGACGCTCTGGGCGAAGACTTTTAGTCTTCGTTTGCCCAAGTCGAATCTTGGATTAATTTGACCTGCGAGATCAGTCGAAAGGCGGGAGGCTTCAATCGTCTCCCGCCTGTTCGGTTTATTCCCCCCGCTTTACCACGCCCGGCGACTTTGGCGACTGGCATCATCACAGCTTGCCGAACCGGCCTCACGCTTGCCCCGTACGGTTACCGAGCCCATATAATGTGGCAAGGAACTGACGAAGTAGCATTCCCGACGAGTTGGCGCTTTCACCCTTAAGCCGATTGCCGGCTGCGCCATACCTTTCGGAGCCGAGCAGAGAATGATTTCTTCCGCGCTTTCGCGACTAGCCCTCGCCGTCGCGACTCTCCCCCTCTGGCTCCCCGCCGCCGCTCATGCGGACGATGCCCCCACGGAAACTGGGCTGAGCCAGGAGAGCGAAGTCCTCGCCGCGTCGCGGGAAATCGTCCGCGAGGCCGCCGACTACAGCTTCCGCCGCTGGCTGCGCAACCGCGTCTGGGACGAAGAGGATGAAGCCCGCTACGGGTTGGTGCTCGACGAAAACTGGCAAACGGCCGCGGCCGCCGCGCCCGACCTGCCGCTGGTCGTGCTTGTCCACGGCTTCAACTCGAATCCGCAGAAGAACGCCGCCGTCCTAGAACCCGTACGAGCGGCCGGCTATCCCGCCGCGACCTTCGCCTACCCGAACGACTGGGAAATCAGCGAGTCAGCCAGCCGGCTTTCACACAGCTTGAAGCAGATCGTCGAGCAACATCCCGATCAGAAGATTGCCCTGGTCACCCACTCGATGGGGGGCCTGGTCGCCCGCGCGTGCCTCGAAGACAAGGAACTCGACCCCAGCAACGTTACTCGCCTGGTGATGATCGCCCCGCCGACCCACGGCACGATGCTCGCCCATATCGCCGTCGCCACCGATGTCTGGGAACATTGGCTCGGCCGTGCCAATGGCGGCCCCTGGGATCGCTGCCGCGATTCGGTCATCGACGGCCTCGGCGAAGCGGCCGACGACATGGTTCCCGGTTCGACGTTCCTGACCGACCTGAACGCCCGCCCCCGCAATCCCCACGTCCGCTACACGATCTTCCTCGGCACCTGCGCCTCGGTCAGCGAGGGCGAGATGAAATGGATGCGGACCGCGCTGCAGGAAACGGGCGGAAACTGCCCCGGCCTCCGCGACTGCACCGGCCGATTCGACAACCTGCTCTCCGATATGGAAGAATTGGTCGAAGGCAAAGGCGACGGCGTCGTCGCGCTGAAGCGGGGCCGGCTCGATGGCGTGGACGACGTGCTCGTCCTGCCGTTCGGCCACCTGACCTGCACCGGCCCGGTCGATGGCGACGCCACGCGACAAGTCCAAGAGGAATTGCTCGCGCGACTGCGTTAGTAGCCCGCACAAGAGAAACCATACCCTCCCTAGCGGCGAGTCGACGGCTGCTGGCGTCTCGGCGACGCCTGAATTCGTCGTCACACAAGTGCGCTATACGAAGAGCGGTACATCGCTTTTTTCTCCCTATCGAGGACTAACGCCCTATTGGCGGCAGTCATAAGGCGTTCAACGCGGTCAGATTACCGGTCCGAAAGCGTCAACCCCAAACTCAAAAAACGCCGCAATCTGCTATCTAGCCAGGGTGGTAGCGTCCGTTATACTGTCGGTCTAGTCCGCGGCATGGTCCGAGGCACGGTTTTTCGTTTTTCTCAGGGAGTCCCAATCATGGGCAAGAAGTTATACGTAGGCAACTTGGCTTACGGTATCGGCGACAGCGATCTC
>JBGSMO010000066.1:0-28751 GCA_041740115.1 Pirellulales bacterium | reverse complement strand
TGCGAGGTCGGCCGCCATCTGATCGAGAATCGTTCGCGCCAACTGCGCCGACTCGACGCGGCCGCGGCTCGAATCGACGCGGATCATATAAAGCTCGATCGCGGTCATCAGCAGGTACATCACGACCGAAGTGAGGGCGATGGCGAGCACGATCTCCATCAGCGTGAAGCCGCGGCTCCCCTCCCTCGAAGGGAGGGGTTGGGGGAGGGATTCACGAAGTTTGCGTCCATCTTCAAGCCTGAAGCCGAAGATGGGGCAAGAATCCCTCCCCTTGCCCCTCCCTTCGAGCGAGGGGGATGTCGTGCGGCGGATCATGGCTGCGATCCTCCCGCTGAACCGGCGCCGCCGGAAGCCCCGCCGCCACCCTGCTGTGCGCCGCTCGATTGATTCTGGCTCTGCTGCGATTGCTGCTGCGAGTTGGCGTCGGCCTCTTCGTCCGCTTCGCTCCCTTCAGCCGTGGTCGACATCCAGCGAACGAGCCGATACTTCACGGGATTGAATTTCGCCTCGACGTCTTGTTCGACTTCGACCACCAGCGGGTAAACCCCTTCGACCGTCGCCGTGCCGGTGCTCACTGAATAGATCCACCGCACGTCGTCGTCGACTTCCAACGGCTGGCGGTTGGCCGGCGAGTCGTCGATCGAACCGGCGAGGATTTCGTCCATGAGCGATGAAGCGATGAGCTGGGCCTGCGTCTCGGCCCGGGCGTCGGCGGCGTTTTGATTGGCCAGCTGCATCACCTCGCCGAAGATCGCGAGCGCGGCGCCGAGGATGACGAGAGCGAGGATGACTTCGAGGAGCGTGAAGGCTGAGCGCGTCTCGAACACCGAACGTCGCCCCAGCGGGCGGTTTGACGGCAAACTTCGAAAGTTGTCGGCTTGACTAACCATCTTTAGGGACGAAAAAAGACAAATACCTAAACACAGAGAGCACAGAGACACAGAGGAAAAGAAAGAGCGATCTATTGCCGCATTGCCTACCTCCGTCTTCTCTGTGTCCTCTGTGGTCTCTGTGTTTAAATCTTCTCCATTCTTGTTTTTACTTACGCCGATCGGCGCGCTGCAGTTCCTCTTGGCTGAGCACCTCGCTCGCCCTGCCGACGCCCGTTATTCCGCGGAGCGTGACCCGCACGAACTGCTTCTTGCCGTTGGTGAGCAGGATCGAGGCTTCCGACGCCGTCCCATCGGGGAAAAACAGGATCGGCGTCGAGAGAGACTCCCCAGCGTCCTGCAGCGCGGCGACGCTCCGTTCGCCAGACTGAAAGTCCTCCACCGCCAGTTCGCCGCTTTGGAAGACGATCTCGTCCGGGAGCGCTGTGTTGGTCACGCTGCTGGACGTCTCAGCCGAAGCCGCTGTGGAACTCGTCGAACTGCTCGTCGTACTTGTGTCCTTCGTGGCGGTCGACGTGCTTGTCGCGCCGGCAGTCGTCGTTCCGGCGGCAGAACTCCCTTCCGATCCCAGCAGGCCTGTCCAGGGTTCGATGACGAACGTTCCCGTGTCGGGCGTGAAGCGGAACTGATATGGTTGGCCCGATTCGATCGCTTCGGCCCGGGCTCGTGACCAGCCGGTGACGACCTGATCGCCGGCGCGACGGAGTCGCACCGAGGCGATGCTTCCCTGGAAGACGGGGACGATCAGACCGCCGATGACCACCAGCAGGGCGAGGACCACCAAGATTTCAACCAACGTCATGCCGTGAATTGCTTGTCGCGCCGGCCCGGACCGCGTGGCGGTCCGGCTACAGGAGCGTGCGACGAGCCGCAATCTGGCGGCGATGGCGCCGAGGAGCGGCATGGGTTACTCCCAGTTGCCGATGTCGTCTTCCGAGCCGCTCTGACCGTCCGGACCGTTCGACCAGAAATCGTACTTGCTCGCGTTCTTTTTCCCTTCGGCGGTGTACTGATACTCATTCCCCCACGGGTCGGCCTTGAGCTGTTCCATGTAAGGGCCGCCCCATTTGTCGGAAGCGGTCGTGTCGCTCGGCTGCTCCCAGAGGTCGGCCAGTTTCGTGGGGTACTTGTTCATGTCGAGGCGATAGCGGTCGATGGCGCCCCGGATGAGGCTAACGTTGCTCTTGGCCGCGTTGATGCTCGCCTTGTCTTGCGTGCCGGTAAAGACGTTCACCGCCAGCGAGCCGATGATCACAAGGATGATCAGCACCAGGAGAACTTCGATCAGCGTAAAACCGCTGGCGCGGCGGGCCCGACGGTTGGTAACTCTGCTTCCAGTCATGACTAATTCCTTTCCTCTCACTTGCCTGGGGAGGTCTGGAGCGGCTGGCGACGGCGAGGAAAGCCGTTGCGCGAAGCCGCTGGTGGGAAATACTTACCTACTTTTAAATGTTTGACCACGAAGGCAATTAGGCACGAAGGAAGACACTAAGGAGGAAGACGGGGGCGCTTCGATTTTCTGTTTAACAATAGTCACTTCGATTCAGTTACCTAAGCTGCCAATGCCCTTCTTCCCCCCGCTTCGTGTTTTCCTTCGCGTCTTCGTGCCTTGGTGGTTCTCTTCAACGATCACAAATCATTTCGCTCACATCGCCATCGCAGATTTTAGCATAGGGAGCATCAGCGCGACTACGATGACCAGCACCGCCGACGCCAGGACCAGTAGCAGCACCGGCTCCAACAGCCGTACGAACAGGTCGAGCCGCCGCCAAGTCTCTTTTTCCAACGAATCGGCGATGTTCGTGAGGACCGTTTCGAGTGTGTTCGATTGCTCGGCGACGGCAACCATTTCGACGACGTTCGGCGGAAAGTGGCCGCTTGCCCCCAAGGGCGTTGCCAGCGACTCGCCGGCGGTAATGTTGTCGGCCGCGTCGTTGATTGCTGCCGACAGGACGCGATTGCCAGTCGAGTCGCTGCTGATCTTCAGCGACCGCACGATCGGCACGCCGCCGGCCAGCAGCGTCCCCAACACGCGACAAAAACGGGAAACCGCCAGGTTCTGGTAAATCGTCCCCGCTTGCGGGATCTTCAACCGCACGCGATCGAGCCACCACTTTCCCTGTTCGGTCTGCAACTGGTTGCGAATCAGCAGTACCAGGCCCGCGACGACGACTGCAATCAGCAGCCCGTAAGCGTGAATGCTGTCGCTTACCCACAAGAGCCAATCGGTCAGCACCGGCAGTTCGCCTTTGGCCCGCAGGCGCGCGAAAAGATCTTCGAACTTCGGCACGAAGAAGATGACGAGCACGGTGACGATCGTTACGCCGAACACTGCGAGGAAGATGGGGTACGCCATCGCCCCCATCACGCGGCCCTTCAGCTCCGCCTGTTGATCGGTGAACTTCGCGACTCGCTCCAACGCTTCTTCGAGGAAGCCCCCCTCGCCGCCGGCGCGGATGATGCTGCGCGACAGATCGTTGAACGCCCGCGGGTGGCGCGACATCGCCTCGGCGAGCGAATCGCCCTCGGTGATGCGGGCGTGGAGGTCGTCGACGATTTTCTTGAGCGTCGGATTGGTCGACTGCCGCCCCAGCACTTCCAGCGACCGCAAGAGCGGGACGCCGCTCCGCAGCAGCGCCGCCATCTGGACGTAGAACTGCGACATCGCTTGGGGGCGAACTTTCAGCGACCCCGCCTGCGAGACCTTGCCGCCGGAGGCCTTCACCTGGACGGGAAACAAGTCCTTTCCCGACAAAGCCAGCAGTGCCTCGCGCTGCGTACCGGCAGACAACACGCCTTCGACGCGCTGTCCAGTCGTGGTTCGAGCTACGTAAGCAAAGTCAGGCATGGAACAAATGCTGAAGGATGAATGCGGAATGCTGAAGGGGGGCAAGCTAACGTTGCTTGGTTGTTCTTATGGACGTGACGAATATCTTCAACAATTCTTCTGCTTCTGTCTGAAGCTCAGCTAAGCGGGCGGCTGGGACGACTTCGCCTTCGACAAGCAGTTCCATCCAGTAGATGGTTTCGTCCAACTCTTGGGTGACGATTCCCAGTTTCGAAATCAACTCTGCATTAGATCTAGCGCGACAGGCCTCTCGATAATTCGCACCGACTGAAGTTCCTGATCGTAGCAGTTGCTTACCAATGACGCGGGCCAAATCCGTATTCGGTAGTGCTGAGAAGAGGCGAATAATTCGTAAGGCAAACTGCTTCGTCCTATCGCTCAAGTCTCTATTTCGCACATTTCACCTCTCGATGCATTTCTTCAGCATTCCGCATTCATCCTTCAGCATTCATTACATCCGGTCGCTCTTAGTAACCCGCAGCACCTCATCCACCGTCGTGATCCCATCCAGCACCTTATGCCACGCATCGTCGCGTAACGTTTTCATCCCTTCCTTCAGCGCGATCTTACGAATCTCCCAACTGCTCGCCCGATCGTGGGCCAACTGCCGCACGCCGTCGGTCGTTTCGCACAGCTCGAAAATCCCTTGCCGCCCGGCGAATCCGGAGCCGCGGCAAATCCTGCAGCCGGTGTTGCGGTAGATCGGCCGGTCGAGCGCGCGGTACTCGTCCCAGGGGAAATCGTCGGGGAGCTCCTCGCGCTTCGGCTCGTATTCTTCGCGGCACTTCGTGCAGAGCCGCCTCACGAGTCGCTGGGCCATCACCCCTTCGATCGTGCTCGCCACCAGGAACGGTTCAATCCCCATGTCGACGAGCCGGGTGTAGGCGCTCGGCGCGTCGTTCGTATGGAGCGTGCTGAACACCAAGTGACCGGTGAGCGACGCCTGAATCGCGTTCTCCGCCGTTTCCTGATCGCGGATTTCGCCCACCAGCACCACGTCGGGGTCATGCCGCAAGATCGACCGTAGCGACGCGGCGAATGTCAGCCCGATCTTCGGATGAACCTGGATCTGGTTGATCCCTTCAAGTTGATATTCCACCGGGTCTTCGGTCGTAATGATCTTCGTGTCTTCGCTCTTGATGCCGACCAGCGCGCTGTAGAGAGTCGTCGTCTTGCCGGAACCGGTCGGGCCCGTCACCAAGACGATACCGTGCGGCATGCGAATCAGCCGGTCGAACGTCGCCTTCATCTGCGGCGCCATGCCGAGCTTCTCGAGGGAGAACTCCATCTTCCCTTTGTCGAGAATACGCATGACGATTCCCTCGCCATGCAGCATCGGGATCACGGAGACGCGGACGTCGACCTCGCGGCCATGAACCTTCAGCTTGATGCGCCCATCTTGCGGCAGACGTTTCTCGGCGATGTTCATCCGCGCCATGATCTTAAGACGGCTGATGATCGCCGCCTGAAAGCGGTTGATTTCCGGCGGCGTCGGCTGCTGCTGCAGCAGGCCGTCAATCCGGTAGCGCACTTTCACGCCCGAGGGTTGCGATTCGATATGGACGTCCGACGCCCGCGAGTCGATCGCTTCGAGCAGAATCTCGTTCACGAGGTGAACGACCGACGCCTCCTGCACCTCGGCGGCGATTTCGCCATCTTCGAGTTGCAGGCCGTCGACGAGTTCGACCTCTTCCTCCTCGCGCTGGGCGAGCAGCCCCTCGATCGTTTCGCTGCCGACGCCGAGGTGGGTCTTGATCCGTTTTCCGATCGCCTCGCGGGTGGCGACCACCGGGATGATCGGGCAACCCAGGGCGGCCGCCGCTTCGTCGAGCGGGTAGAGATTGAGCGGATCAGAGGTCGCCACCACCACGGCGCCGCGACGGCGCTCGACGGGGAACAACCCGTGGCGGTGGATCAGCTTCGGCGGGAAGGTTTCCAGCAGCGTCAGATCAACGGACGCCCCTTCGAGGTCGATGAAGTCGACCCCAGTTTCCAACCCCAACGCCCGCAGCGCGTCGGCTTCGCCGACGAGCCCCATTTCGACGGCCAGCTGATCGACGCGGGCGCCGTTGGTTCGAGCGTCAACGGCGCGCGACAGCTCCGAATCGGAGAGCAGGCCATGCTTTAGCAGAATCTGACCGGCGTCCATCGGAGCTCTGGGCAAACGAAAGGGAGGGATCGGCGGGAATGGCGGTTGCGGCAGCCGCGAAACGTGGCTCGCCACAGCCCTGCATTATGAGCGAAGCGGCGGCCGCCGGCAAATTTGGCGGGGCTCCCCGCGCGGGGTGAACCTGGATTAAACCCCGTCGCCGCCAAAATGGCTCGCCGGCAATGCCGAAGGGCAGCGTCCGGGGCCGGTGCCCGCTGAAAAACAAGGCCGCCCCACTAATAAGAGCCTCCGAGCCGCTCCCTTTGCTTATTCATCTTCCCGCAGTGATGGGATCGAGCTTGGACCCTTGGCGCCCCGTGTTACACTATCCCCGCTACCCTCCCCCGCCTGCCTTTCGGAGCCCCCCGAATGATCTCCCCCGAAGACCTGATGCGGCTGGCCATCGAGCGCTGCCGCGAAGGCCTCGCCCGCGGTCAAAGCCCCTTCGGCTGCGCCATCGCCATCGGCGATCAGGTGATTTCCAATGAACACAACACAGTGGTCCTGACCACCGACATCACGGCCCACGCCGAGGTAAACGCCATCCGATCCGCGAACCGGGCGATCCAGAACATTTTCCTGGAGGGAGCGGTCGTCGCCACCACTTGCGAACCCTGCCCGATGTGTATGGCCGCCCTCCACTGGGCCCGCGTCGACACGGTTTACTACGGCGCCACGATCGCGGACGCTGAGCTAGGGGGATTTAATGAACTGCAGCTCCCCGCCGCAGAACTCCTCCGCCAGGGGGGAAGCACGCTGAAGTTAATCCCCGGCCTGCTCCCCGAGGAGTGCAAGAAACTCTTCACCGAGTGGCAATCGAACCCCAATCACCGCGTTTATTGACCCGGCGACCAGAAGATAAGGAAGAGACCACGACGGCACAACGGACACGACGAAATGGCTCATTGGGCATACTACTGCCTTGACTTCTTCTTTCGTCGTGCTCGTTGTGCCGTCGTGGTAAAGAACCGAAAGCCCAATGATCACCAAGCTTGATCTCGTCCAAGACTGGCTCCCGCGCTACACCGGGATGCCGCTGAATCAGTTCGGCGAATATGTCCTCCTGACCAATTTTCGCGGCTACGTCACGCGATTCGCTGAGAAATTCAGCTGCTCGGTCTACGGGATCGACCGCCCGATGCAGGCCGCGACGAATACCGACGGGCTGACGATCATCAACTTCGGCATCGGCTCGCCCAACGCGGCAACCGTGATGGACCTACTCACCGCCTATAGCCCGAAGGCCGTCCTCTTCCTCGGCAAATGCGGCGGCTTGAAGCGTTCCACCGAAATCGGCCACTTCATCCTCCCCATCGGCGCTATCCGCGGCGAGGGAACCTCAGACGATTACCTGCCTAAACTCGTCCCCGCTCTCCCCTCGTTCAAGCTCCACAAGTTCGTCTCAGAGAAGCTGGTCAATCGCCACCTCGACTATCGCACCGGCGTCGTCTACACCACGAACCGCCGCGTCTGGGAGCATGACGACGACTTTCGGAAGCAACTGATCGAGTACACCCCCATCGCAATCGACATGGAGACGGCCACCATCTTCGCCGTCGGCCACAAGAATCAAATCGCCCGCGGAGCGTTGCTGCTCGTCTCCGATCTGCCGATGACTCCCGAGGGGGTGAAGACTCAACTCAGCGACATCAAGGTGAGTCAGGACTGGTCCGATGTTCACCTGGAAATTGGGATCGAATCGCTGAGCGAGATTGATGACCAGGGGGAGCAGATTAAGCATTTTCAGTATTAAGAGGCTATCCGGCTGATTTCTGCGAACCAATCGGCCAGGTGAAAAAGCACTCGTCAAATAGCCTATCCTGCCTCTCCGGCCACTTCTCATGCTGAGAAATCAGGCATCGGGAGACAGTCGTGCGCGAATTTGCTCCCTCGCGATACTGTCCAAAAAGCTCCTGCGGACAAACAACTTAACGCAATACGGGACATTTCGGTGGCGCCCGTCGGGGGTTCCCGCCGGCCTGGCGCGAGGTTTGCTTACCAAAGTTCGATTCTGCCGGTTCTATCGCGAAACGCGAATAAATTCGTTGTTCTTCATTTCATAGGTATGATGAACAGCGAATCTTAACAGCCTCAAGATAGGCTCAGCGTACGGCTCCGCCGCGCAAACAGTCGGTTCGATAAGGCAATTCTATTTGGCATTCCCGTTAAGTTGTTTCATTGGTTGTGACACCAAAGGAGAAGTCTAGTGAAGAATACCGTTTTTTCATTTTCACTTGTCGTCGCGCTGGCCGTTTGTGCCGCCTCCGCGAACGCCGGGTTGATTCTAACTGGCATTATCGACGGGCCTAGAAGTGGCGGCCTTCCCAAGGCCATCGAACTCTACGCTACGACCGCAATCGCCGACATGGCAGACTACGCCATCCAAGTAAGCGCCAATGGCGCCGACGGCGGCATTACCGCTCCGGAGTACACGTTCCCAACTGGCCCAGTCGCGGCCGGCTCTTACATTTGGCTCGCGTCCGAGGAGCCTGGGTTCACTGCATATTTCGGATATGCACCGACTTACACGAATGGCATCATGAATATCAACGGCGACGATGCCGTTGTCCTGTTCGGCAGCGTCTTGACCACTCCCGTTGCCATCGACGTCTACGGCGATCCTTCAGTGGATGGCACGGGAACGGCCTGGGAACATCTCGATAGTTACGCCTATCGTTTGGATGACACTGGACCCGATGGCAGCAGTTGGGTCGCCGCGAATTGGACCGTCGCGCCGATCGACACGCTGGACGTCCAAGGCTCCACTGGAGTCAACGGCGGTGCCGGTATTACCGTGCCCTTCGGCACGTACACGGCAATTCCTGAACCCGCGACACTTGCCCTAGCCGGTTTTGCACTCATCGGCGCCGCTGCGGTTCGCCGCCGCAGCTAGGCGATAGTCTTTAACGCTTTCGATCGACGGCGAGCAGCCCCATGGCTGCTCGCCGTTTTTTTATGATCTTTTTTATTGCATATCTCCCACAGGACCGCTATCCTAACACCCACATCGGACGTGCCCATTGTCAGCATTGGACGCGAGACTGGCTCAACCGCCATGTTCATCGCTCTTATGAAGGGTCGTCCGCATGCCTTCGCCTCACGCCGAGCTGGCGCGCCGCCGCGCCTTCACTCTCGTCGAGCTTCTCGTCGTCGTCGCCATCATCGCGATCCTCATCGCTCTGCTCCTTCCCGCCATCCAGGCCGCTCGCGAAGCCGCCCGTCGCGGCAACTGCCAGAGCAATCTCAAGAACCTCGCCCTCGCCGCCCTGAACTTTGAATCGTCCCGCGGCTACTTCTCCCCCGCCGCGCAAGACCGCGACGGCGAACCGCCGACCGGCGTGATGTCCGCGCTCTCGACGCACAACGGCATTACGTTCCTTCTGCCGCACTTCGAACAGGGTAACAAGTTCCAGCAGATCGATCTCGATTGGGACTGGGACGACACGTCCCGCTCCAAGAACGAGCAGGCCACCAAGCAAGACCTCGGCGGCATCCTCATCTGCCCCTCGTCGCCGGTGGTGCAGGTCGCCCGCCACGCCACCGACTACTGCGCCGCCAACCGCGTCGACCCCGCCGGCGCCAAGAGCCTCGCGCCCCTGATCGCCGCTCGGCTCGTCGACGGCAAGAACAACCTCCCTGAACTCGACCGCGGCTGGGACAACGTATTGCAGTATGACTTCCTCGACACGGTCCCCCCGCTCGCCACCGACCGCCGTCGCACCAACGCGGGCGAAGTCACCGACGGCCTTTCGAACACCTCGCTTTACATGGAATCGGTCGCCAAACCGTTCATGTTCGGCTGGTACCAGCGCAACGCCGACCCGGCCCCGCTCTTCTACAACGGCGAAGAGAACCGCTCGGTCAACAGCCGCTTCCGCTGGGCGAGCCCCGAAACCTGGATGAGCATCAACAACTTCTGCAACGGCTCGCAAATCATCAACTGCAACAACGTCTCGCAGCCCTACGGCTTCCACCCCGGCGGCATCCTCATCAGCTTCGCCGACGGTCGCGTCGAGTTCACCCGCGAGGAGGTCGACCCGAACGTCTTCGTCGCGTTCATCACCATGTCCGGCGGCGAGGCGGCCCGCTGAACAAGGAAATAACCACCAAGACACAAGGCACGAAGGACGCACCAAGGAATTGCTGGTGAGGGCATGACAACCTACTTCTATCTTTCAGTTTTCCTTGGTGCCTTCTTGGTGTCTTCGTGCGTTGGTGGTTACGCATTCCCCTCATTTCCTTGGCTCCTTGGCGGTCGAATCTGATAGCGAATCCCGCGGCGTTTCGCTACGATAGGGCCGATCCTTCCGCCCTTCGCCCCGCCCCCGCGAGCCGCCGCCCCATGTCGATCGTCGCCCTCATCGACCATGCCGTTCTCCAGCCGACTCAAACCGACGACGACCTCCGCGAGGCCTGCCGCCTCTGCGTCGAAGTCGGGACGGCAAGCGTCTGCGTGAAGCCCTCGATGGTCGCGCTCACGACCGAACTGCTCGCCGGCTCCAGCGTCGTCCCCAGCACCGTCATCGGCTTCCCCCACGGCGGCACGACCACCGGCGCCAAGGTCTGCGAGACCGAGATCGCCGTCGTCCAAGGCGCCCGCGAAGTCGACATGGTGGTGAACATCGGCCGCGCGCTCGCCGGCGATTGGCAGTTCGTCGAAGATGATATTCGCGCCGTCGTCGAGGTCGCCAAGGCGAACGGAGCCATCACGAAAGTGATCTTTGAGTGCGGGTTGCTGCCGAGCGACGACGTCAAACGCCGCCTCTGCGAACTGAGCGAAGCCGCCGGCGCCGCGTTTGTGAAAACCTCAACCGGCTTCGGCATGGTGAAGGGCGAATCCGGCGGCATGGTCGCCACCGGCGCTACCGAGCACGACGTCCGCCTGATGCGCGCCGCCTGCGGGCCCGCCGTCCAAGTCAAAGCCTCCGGCGGCATCCGCAGTTTCGCCGACGCCCAAAAGTTCGTCGCCCTCGGCGTCACCCGCCTCGGCACTAGCGGCACCGCAGCAATCGCCGCCGGCGAACGGGGCGAAACGGCCACGGGTGGCGGCGCGTATTGATTTCCAAACAGTCCGCGAATCGCGCGAATAAGAGAATGCTTCTATTTTTCATTCGCGAAGATTCGCGTTATTCGCGGGCTCTGCATTTCTTTTACAAATTAATCTCACCGCAATGCTAGAACTTTACACCCAAATCGAAGCCGCCGCCGCCGCCGTCCGTCAGCGTTGGAGCGAGACGCCCCGCGCCGGCGTCATCCTCGGCACCGGCCTCGGCAACGTTGCCGACGAAATCGAATCGCCTGTCGCGATTGATTATCCAGACATCCCCTATTTCCCGCGATCGACCGCCACCAGCCACCGCGGCCGCCTCGTTTGCGGCCGCCTTGCCGGCGTCCCCGTCGTCGCGATGGAAGGCCGCTTCCACCAGTACGAGGGCTACCCGCTAAAGCAAATCACGCTGCCGGTCCGCGTCATGAAGGCCCTCGGCGCCGAGACGCTGATCGTCTCGCAAGCCGTCGGCGGCATGAACCCGTATTACAAGGCGGGCGACGTGATGGTCATCGACGATCACATCAACTTGATGGGCGACAACCCGCTGGTGGGCGTGAACGACGACCGTCTCGGCCCGCGCTTCCCCGACATGTCGGCGCCCTACACCCCCGAACTGATCGAAGTCGCCCTCGAAACGGCCCGCCGCGAGAACTTCGTCGCCCACCGCGGCGTGACCGTCGCCGTCACCGGCCCGAACCTCGAAACCCGCGCCGAATACCGCTTTCTCCGCCAGATTGGCGCGGACGTGGTCGGCATGTCGACTGTCCCCGAAGTGATCGTCGCCGTCCACGCCGGCTTGCGCGTCTTCGGCCTCTCGGTGATCACCGACATGTGCCTCCCCGATACGCTCAAGCCGGCCGACATCAACGAAATCATCGCGTTTGCCAACTCCGCGCAACCCAAATTGCGAGCATTAGTCCTAGCCGTCCTGCAACATGAAGCTACGCGATAGCCCTCGTTACCACGCTCCGCGTGGGAACGCACCTCCAGCAGTGAAGTTATAGCTACACCAAAAATCAAATTGCCGCAGAGCGGCGCCCCGCCCGTTCCCACGCGGAGCGCGGGAACGAGTACCAATGCTCCACCTCGCCAACCAAATCGCCGAAACCGCTGCCTTCGTCCGCGACCGCTGGAACGCCACGCCCAAGGCCGGCGTCATCCTCGGCTCCGGCCTCGGCGATTTCGCGAATGAGATCGAAGCCGCCGCGACGATCCCCTACGCCGACCTCCCCCATTTCCCGCACACCACCGCCATCGGCCACGCCGGCCGCCTCGTCTGCGGCACGCTCGGCGGCGCCCCGCTTATCGCCTTTCAGGGCCGCTTTCATCTCTACGAAGGCCACTCCGCGCAAACGGCCTCGCTCCCCGTCCGCCTCCTCGCCGCGCTCGGCGGCCGCACGCTCGTCGTCTCAAACGCCGCCGGCGGGCTCAACCCGCAGTACGCCACCGGGGACGTGATGCTGATCGACGACCAGATCAATCTCATGTTCAAGAACCCGCTCATCGGCGTGAACGATGACAACCTCGGCCCGCGGTTCCCCGACATGTGCACGCCGTACGACAAAGGGCTCCAACGCCGAGCGGTCGAGATCGCGATGCGCGACGGCTTCATCCTCCACCGCGGCGTCTACGCGTCGGTCCTCGGCCCGAACTACGAAACCCGCGCCGAGTACCGCATGCTCCGCCGCCTCGGCGGCGACGCCGTCGGCATGTCGACCACCCCCGAAGTGATCGCCGCCATCCACGCCGGCATGCGCGTCCTCGGCCTCTCGACGATCACCAACGTCGGCTCCCCCGACGCCCTCGGCGAAACCAGCGGCCACGAAGTCCTCGCCGTCGCCGCCACCGCCGGCGCCAAACTCAGCGCGATCGTCCGCGGCGTGGTGGAAACCCTCTGAAATTTATGATTTAGGATTTCTGATTTATGATGTGAGGAATATGAGTGAAGCTCAGCCAAGCCACGCGCCGTAACAAATCAGAAATCATAATTCATACATCATAAATTTATTATGAACCCCGTCTGGATTATCCAAAAGAAACGCGATCGCGAGCCCCTCTCCGACGCCGAGATCGCAACGTTCATCGACGGCTACGCCCGCGGCGTCATTCCCGACTACCAGATGTCGGCCCTCGCGATGGCGATCTATCTCAACGGCATGACCGCCGACGAGACCGCGTCGCTCACCGACCACATGCTCGCTTCCGGCGCCCGTTTCGAATGGCCCGACGACGGCGTCCCGCGCGTCGACAAGCACTCCACCGGCGGCATCGGCGACAAGACCTCGCTGCTGCTCGCCCCGATGCTCGCCTGTTGCGGCCTCGAAGTCCCCATGATCTCCGGCCGCGGTCTCGGCGCCACCGGCGGCACGCTCGACAAGCTCGAAGCCATCCCCGGTTTCCGCACCAACCTCACGATGGACGAAATCCGCGCCGTCGTGGCGAAAACGGGCTGCGTCATCACCGGCGCCACCGCCGATCTCGTCCCCGCCGACCGCAAGCTTTACGGCCTTCGCGACGTCACGGCGACCGTCCCCTCGATCCCGCTCATCACCGCGAGCATCATGAGCAAGAAGCTCGCTGAGGGACTCGATGCCCTCGTGCTCGACGTCAAGTTCGGCACCGGCGCCTTCATGAAGACCGAGGCCGACGCCCGCGCCCTCGCCGAATCGCTCGTCGCCACCGGCAAACGAATGGGCGTCGCGACGACGGCCCTGCTCACCGACATGAACCAACCCCTCGGCCGCATGGCCGGCAATGCGGTCGAAGTCGACGAATCGATTGCCGCCTTGAAAGGCGAAGGCCCCGCCGACCTCATGGAATGCACGCTCGCCTTAGGCGCCGAGGTGCTGGTGTCGGCCCTCAATCCCCCTCCCTCGAAGGGATGGGAGCAACCGAGCAGGATCGCCGGTGGCGACCGAGCGCAGGGCGGTAGTCCTCGCGAAGCGATCAGGGGAGGGATTCCGGACGCCCCCAATCCGAACAGCGAAGTCCTCCAGTCCGCCCGCCAACAACTCCAAAAAACCATCGACTCCGGCGAAGCGATGGAACAATTCGCCGAAATGATCGCCGCCCAAAACGGCGACCTCGACGCCCCGCGCCCCATCGCCCCCGCCAGCGATCTCGCGAGCCCCCGCAGCGGCTACCTCGCCCGCATCGACGCCGAACTCTTCGGCAAAGCGATCATCGCCATGGGCGGCGGCCGCCAAGTTCTGAGCGACGCACTCGACCACTCGACCGGCCTCGAAATGCTCGCGCGTCTCGGCGACAAGGTCGACGCCGGCCAACCATTGGCCCGCATCTTCGCCAAACCAATGATTGCCGAGCGCGTGCGCCATACGCTGCTCGAAGCGATTCAAGTCACCGACGAACCGTCGACGGTCGGGCCGTTGATTCTGGATCGCATCGATTGAAAGGCGAGAGTCACGGGGCTCCTCGAAGCTGTGAGGAGCAATACCGGCGCCAGCATTGCGAAAGCAATTGGCTCAGGGACTATCAGCGTTTCAAATGCCAAGTCGTAACCGTTCGTCGACAAGTTTGGCGTAGCGAAGGGATCGGACCAGCCCAAATGGAATAATTGCCCACCTGCGTATGGATCGCCATTCTTCATGCCGAAATTGCTCCACCCCTCCTCGCCCGCAGTGGCGTCTTCGATCATAAAAGCTAACTGCACGCCGGCAGACTGCTGATAAGGAACATCAAACATCACGTCGATCCATTTCGGTTGATCCCGATCGATGTCGGCTCGAAAGTAGCGCCCCACCGCCACCGCCGACACTATCGGGACGCCATTAGCCCCCAACTCTCGCAAACGAACGGTCGCATCGCTCCCGGCCGGAAACGTAGCTCCCCAGCTTCCGCCTTGCACAAGCAACCGTATTCCAATCAGCAACCCGTCAGTCGTAGGCGTGAACGTCTGGCCCGACCGGTCCCCTTGCGAAATATCGCCCACTCCTTGATACGCCAATTGCGATACGTCGACCGACGCAGCCATTCCTGTGGCAGCAAACGACGCAACAATTATTGCAGCCATGGTCCCAAGTCTCTTCTTCGCCAATTGATGCATTTTTGTCATTCGGTGGATGTTAGAATAAGGCCCGTTACGTCACGGCAACCAACTCTGCTATTGTGACCGCCTCATATTCTTTTAGCTAGTGACTTATGGGCCAAGATCAGCACAATTCGCTTCGCCAAGCCGCCCTCGGAGTCCGCCAACGGGCCCACGCCCCCTATTCCAAATTCCAAGTCGGCGCCGCGGTCCTCACCGCCAACGGCGAAGTCTTCGCCGGCTGCAACGTCGAGAACGCCTCGTACGGCTTGACGATTTGCGCCGAGCGCGTCGCCGTCGGCACGGCTGTTGCCGCGGGGCACAAAAAGATCGACGCCGTCGCCGTCGTCTCCAGCGGCGGCCACTCCCCCTGCGGCGCCTGCCGACAGGTCCTCAGCGAGTTCGGCCCTGCGATGGAAGTGATCCTCATCGATGCCGACGATCTGACCAAGACTCGCACCACCACGCTCGCGGCGCTCTTGCCCGAGCAATTCTCTTCCGCCGCCCTTTAGCGCGCCGGCTGGTCACGCTAAACGCTTGTCAAGCTGGCCAATTTGGCCAGCTGCGCAGAGACTGCTTCTTCAGCTACAACGAACCAGGCCGCAAAGTCCGTACGTCGCGGGCCTCCTGGATATTACCCACCTCTGATTTTAAACCCCACTCGGTTGGCTATCAGGCAATGCATTTAACACAGAGAGCTCAGAGGTCACAGAGAAAGCTAGGAAGCGCGGCCTTCTTCGGTTTCTCCGTGCTCTCTGTGCCTCTGTGGTTACATCTTTGTCCGCCAGGAAGAGACGTGTCGCGACAACACTGACGATAGATGCGACAACGACTTATGACTTCGTCACGCCACGTAACGCGAAAGCAAGTCACGGCTTCGCATCACGCGCAAGCGCATAACTCCGCCAACTTGCGTCTGTTGTCGCCAAAAATGCAGAAGGCGACAGAAGCGACACGGGCGACAGCCCTCATTTCCACGCTCCGCGTGGGAGACATACTACAGCGAACGATGTTTTTCGAGGTCCTCCGACTCCAGCGCCGCCAAATACGGCAGGTTGCGATACATGTCCTCGTAATCGAGCCCATACCCCACGACAAATTCATCAGGAATATTGAACGCCGTGAAGTCAGGCTCGTACGACGACTCCTGACGCCCTTCCTTCCGCAAGAGCACCGCCGAGCGCACGCTGGCCGGGCCGAAGTCATGGAGCTTCGCGACCACTTTTTCCAGCGTATGGCCGGTGTCAAAAATGTCGTCGACCAACAACACGTCGCGCCCTTTGACGTCGAGCATCAGTTCGCTGTTGATTACGAGATCGCCGCGAGTCGTCGTCGCGCCTCGGTAGCTGCTCGCTTGAATGACGCCCACCCGCATGGGCTGATGGATCAGCCGAATCAGGTCGGCCACCAGCACGACGCTTCCCGTGAGAACGCCGACGATGGTCAGTTGCCGCCCCTCGAACGCCTGCTCAATCTCGACCGCCATGCGAGCGACGCCGTCATGAAGTTCCTCTTTGCTGAGCAGCGTTTTCATTGAAGCGTCCTAGAAGACTAACCACCAAGGCACAAAGACACTAAGGAAGCACGAAGGAATAAGAGGAAGAGTGAATATACCGCAGGATCAAGCGACGACTAGGGCCGCCAGATTAGCAAGTCACCGACGAGCAATTGATTTCTTCATGACTTCTTGGCGTCTGCGTGCCTTGACGGTTAGTGTTCTTTTTTCAAATCAGCACTCCCGCGATGCACGCCGTCATGAACGCCGCCAGCGTCCCGCCGAGCATCGCGCGGAAGCCGAGCCGGGCCAGGTCGCCGCGACGCTCGGGGGCGATCGCTCCGATGCCGCCGAGTTGGATGCCAATCGAGCTGAAATTGGCGAACCCGCACAGGGCGTACGTCATGATGACGACCGATCGCGGGCTCAGTTGCTTGGCCTCGGCCGCCGCATCAAGTTGGAAGTAGGCGAGGACTTCGTTGACGACCATCTTCGTCCCCAGCATCCCGCCGGCAGTGCGGCATTCGTCCCAGGGGATTCCCATGAGCCAAGCAAACGGAGCGAACAACACGCCGAAAATCTTGTTCAACGACCAAGCGCTTTCGCCTTCGTAGCCCGCCAGGGCGCCGAGCCAGCCGACTCCCAGGTCGACGACGGCGACGATCGCGACAAAGGCGATCAGCATGGCGGCGACGTTGATCGCCAGCGTCATGCCCGTCGAGGCGCCTTCGGCGGCCGCTTCGAGGACGTTGACGCTCTGGCTTTCCACGGAGATTTCCACATGACCGGCCGTCTTGGAATGCTCGGTTTCAGGTTGCATTACCTTGGCGATCAGCAGCGCCGCCGGCGCCGAGATGACCGACGCCGTGATGAGATGCCCAGGATCGATGCCAATGCGGATAAAGATCGCCAGCACGCCGCCGGCGATTGTCGCGAAGCCGCCGACCATCACGACGTTCAATTCCGAGAGGGTCATTTCTTTGACGTAGGGGCGCACCACCAGCGGCGCCTCGGTTTGCCCCACAAAGATGTTCGCCGCCGCGGAAAGCGTTTCGGCGCCCGAGGTGCCGAGCGTCTTCTGCATCACCCAGGAACAGGCCTGCACGATCCGCTGCATGATTCCCCAGTGGTACATGATCGCCATCAGCGACGAAAAGAAAATAATCGTCGGCAAGACGCCGAAGGCAAAGCTCCGCCAGAGCGAGTATTGCGGCGGCAGCGGGTCGTCGCCCGGTCGCGAATAGATGTCGAACAGGAACGCCGCCCCGGCGTCGGTGCAGTTGATGATCGCTTGGAAGAAGTTGCCAATCCAGCCGAAGACCGCTTCGCCGTACGGGTTGAGCGTCAGAATCGCAAAGGTGAACTGCAAGAACAGGCCGCCGATGATCACCCGCCAGGGAACGATGCGCTTGTGCGAGCTCATCAGCCACGCGAGGCCGATCATCACGAACAGACCAAAGAAGCTAATCACGCGTTCCATGAGGCGGCCGTAAGCAAGAGTCCGGATTGGCGAGAAACAGCGGTAGCAAACGAAGAACGTTCGCCTACTCGCAGAACGTCCAACTAGCATCGCCCGCGACGCGCCGCCTCAAGCGCCGTCATCGAGCGAGGGAAGAGAATCAGTCGTGAGGTTCGATCGTGTTGAAAATCCGATCGCCCGCGTCGCCCAAGCCGGGGACGATGAACTTGTGGGCGTTCAACTCCGGGTCGATCTGGCAAACGTAGATCTGCGCCTCGGGAAACTGCGTCGCGACCGCGTCGATTCCCTCGCGGGCGGCGATCAGCGACAGGACTTTCACGTTCGTAACGCCCCATTCGCGCAGCGTCATCAGCGCGGCAGTCACCGAGCCGCCCGTGGCGAGCATCGGGTCGAGCACCATCGCGACGTCGACTGGCCGCTTGGCAGGCAGCTTGTCGTAGTAGCTCACCGGCTGGGCCGTCGCTTCGTCACGATAGAGGCCCAGATGCCACACCTCGGCCATCGGCAGCAGGTCGAGCACCGGGTCGACCATACCAAGCCCAGCCCGCAAGATCGGCACGATGCCGATACGGCCCTTGATCTGCACCCCCTCGGCCTCGCAGATCGGCGTCGTCACTTGATACGGCAGCGTCGGCAAATCCTGCGTCGCTTCGTACGCCATCAGCGCGGCGAGCCGGCGGACAAGCCCGCGGAACTCACTGGGACGCGTCGACTCCCGCCGCATGCGGGTGACGTGATGCTCGACCAGCGGATGCTTCACCGAGTGAATGCCGCCGCGGCGCGGAACGCTTGCGTCGGGTTGAGCCGCTCCGCCGGTCGATCCGGGTACGGTGGCGCTTGCCATGAAAGTCGATCCTCGCCCTGCCAAAAGAGTTGGAATACCGCGCCGCCGCGGGCCCATTCTAATGTGCTAGCAGGGGGAATGAAAGAATCGGAAGCGGCGACCCGTGAGAAAGAAAGGGCGGGCAGGCGGTTTACGCTCGGCGATCGGCAGAGTTTGACGTCGCCGCAAATGACGAATGACGGAGCCAGCATGACGAATGGGAAGTCGGCGGAAGCCCATTCGTCATTCGGATTTCGTCATTCGTCATTTCCCTATCAAACAGTGGTCCAGCATCTCCGCCGCCGTCGAGACGTAGCTCGCATAGAACGGCCCGAACTCGGCGTAGCGGGCGCTCGCTTCGTCAAACCGCATGTGGTAGACGATGTCCTTGAGGTACTCAGGGTTCGTCGCCCACAGCGTGACGCCCCACTCCCAGTCTTCGAGGCCAAGGCCGACCGTGATCAGCTGCGAAACCTTGCCGGCGTAGGCCATGCCGCTCTTGGCATGCTCGCTCATCATCGCGTTGCGCTCTTCCTTCGACAGGAGGAACCAGTTCTCGCCCACCTTGCGCTTCTTGTTCATCGGGTAGAAGCAGGTGTTCGTGTACGCCGGGAAGTTCGGGGTGAGCCGTTGATGGTTCATGTGAACCAGCCGATCGGCGTAGGCTTTCAACTTCGTCTCGTAGACCGGACTGCCGGCGGTCTCTCCTTCGGCGACGAGGCGAGCGCCGTACTGCTCCGCACTCATGACGTACTCGCTGATCTCAGTCATCGAGACGAACGAATAGCCGGGGCTGATGGCCGGTCCAAGCGGCCCGGCCATCAGCCGTTGATGCACCGAATCGACCACGAGCGAATCGGGATCCATCACCATCAGGCCGAAGTCCGCCTTGGCGCCGCTGACGATCGAAGTTTGCAAGCGAATTGGCTGCCCTTCACGGGCAGGATCGAGCACGGAGATCAACGCCGTTCGACCCTCGGCGACTTGCTCCGGGGGCATGTCCGCCAGACGATCGCGATTCCATGTGTAGTAGAAGTGGCTGCAATGCCAACCGCCGTCGATCGGTTGGCGAGTAGATTCCGTGGGCTGGGTCGAAGCGGTAGGACGATGCATGGCGAGAGTTGCGGAGGTGGAAAAGCCGTCGAAGGAGGTCAAAGTCAATTCGCATGGTACCAGAATCGCCCTCAAAGGTTTAGGGATGGAACGGGAACATCACGACTTGCCGAATACAAACAAAATGAACCGCCAAGGACGCCAAGTGCGCCAAGGAATGCGAAGGAGCTCACCACGACGGCACGGCGGACACGACGAGAAAAGACAAAGTGCAATGACCTTACGACGATTGGGGACGGCATTTCTGCTCGCACCGCTCTGGTCTGGCCCTTCGACATTCAACTTTTTCCTATCGTCGTGCCCGTTGTGCCGTCGTGGTTCATGCTTCTTCGTATTTTCCTTGGCGTACTTGGCGTCCTTGGCGGTTCAAATCGAATCCACAGTGCTGGAGAAATCGTCGACAAGCCGGCCGATCACCTCGTGGGTAAGTGCGGCCGGGACGCGAAGGCGGGGTTGGCCGGGTTGTTTTTCAAAGCGGCAGAGAGCGATCGAACCGCCGCGACGTAGCAGCAACTCGTAATAGCGGCTGGCGTTGTCGTCGCGTTGCGGCGGGTTGCTCCGCATCTGGACGCTGCAGCCTTGCGAGTCGGTTTCGATCGGAGCGATCGGTTCGAGCAAGTAGTTCACGCGTTGGGCGAGCGACTGACTTGCCGCTTGCAATTGGGCGACGCTCGCCGAGGCCAGTTCTGCCGTTTCGAGCGTCAGTTCATCGATCGTCGCCGCGAGCGGATCGCACTGCAACGCGCGGCAGTGAATGGTTCGAGAGCCGGCAGCGATGGAGAAAGCCTGGGCCCCTTGCCCCGCGGCGCTCTGAAGTTCGGCGAGCAATTGGGAAGAAAGACTCATGCAATTCTACGGGCGATGTGACTCAAGTAATGGCGTCTAGGTCGGGAACATCGATGAGGTCCCCTTTCTCGATCTCGTGATTCTTGCCGTCGAACGACAGCACGGCGCGAGCATTTTCGAGCACTGTTTCGATGTGAACTGGTCTCGTCCACAGGCGTTCGAGGTTGCGAAGCGTGTCGACTGCGTAGTCGGCTTGGAGCTCCACCCCGCTAAAATCGTGCCGAAGATAGAGCTCGCCCCGGTTTCGGTAGTTGCCGTCGATGACGCTGATGATCGGGCGGCCGCGGTTGGTAAGGCTTTGCAACAATTGCTGCTTCACCTTGGGGAACTCTCGGCTTTCGATTTCGTACGCCTCGCTGCCTGGGTTGTAGCCAAACCTGAACAGTTTGTGATCACGGACGAAGTCGAGCGTCAAGAACTCGTCGATGAACGTGAGGTCGTTGTGGATGCGGCGCACTTCAAAGATCTTCTTGCGACCAAGGCCCGCGCCGGTGTTCCAGCGACGGCGCTCCTGAACGTCGTCGCACTCCTCGTACTCGCGCCCGAAAGCGCCGCGGTTCCAGCGGTCTTCGATATCGCGGAAGAGCTCGATGCCGACCTTGTAGGGATTGAGTTGCGTCGGCGAGCTCGCCATCGTACCGCTGTGATGGTCGGCGTAGTTGATGATGTCGACCGCGGTTACCGCGTCGTTGATCATGATCGTCGAGTGCCAGAAACTGGCCCACCCTTCGTTCATGATCTTCGTCTGGGCCTGCGGGGCGAAGTAATACGACTCGTCGCGGACGATCGACAGCACGTCGGCCTGCCACGGGGCGAGCGGGGCGTGTTCGAGGACGAACAATAGCACGTCGCGTTCGGGTCGCTCGGGAATGCGGCGGGCGGCGCTCTTCTCGGCGGCATCGAGCTGGCCGAGCATCACTTCGCGCGGATTCACGAAGGAGTCCATATAGTCCTTCGCCTGGTAGCGCGGCGGACGGTTCTGTTCATCTTCCTTCGGTTCCTCGCGCCCGAAGCGGTCGTCGGCGCGTTTTTCGCGTCGCTGGATGAACGGGGAGTAGACGTCGATGAGATCTTCGACGCTGAGGCAGGCGTCGATAAAGTCTTCGACCTCCTCGACGCCGACCTGATCCATGTACCGGCGAATGCGGTTGCCGTGGTTCGCCATGTCGTCCATCATCTTGCGATTGGTGTGCGAGAACCAATCGTTGTTCTTGAAGAAATCGCAATGGCCGTAGACGTGGGCCATCACCAGTTTTTGATCGATCGCCGCGTTGGAGCGCATCAGGTAGGCGTAGCACGGATTGTTGTTGATCACCATCTCGTAGATCTTCTGCAATCCGTAGTGGTAGCCCTTGGCGAGTTGCTCGTACTCCATGCCAAACCGCCAGTGGGGATAGCGCGTCGGAAAACCGCCCCGGGCGGCAATGGCGTTGAGCTCGTCGGCGTCGATCAGTTCGAAGATCGTCGGGTAGAAGTCGAGCCCGTAGCGAAGCGCATGGGCTTCGATCCCGACCTGCATCGCAGCGAGTTCAGGCGTCAAGTTGCTGGTGGGGCCCATCGACATGGTTTGCTCAATTCAAAATTCTTCACCACAACGGCACGACGGACACGACGAATACCATGGATGTGATTACGTCGTGCTCGTTGTGCCGTCGTGGTCCAATTCATTTTCCTTTACCAAGAAACTTCCGAATCGACTCATAAATCGCATCCTTGTCCGCGATCTCCGACAGTACCAACTTCTCGTGGTCGCCGAACTGTTTTTCGAGCGCGTCGATGAAGTCGCCGCTGCCGTAGGGGCTTTCGACTTGGCCGTAGCAGAAGAGGTTCGAAGCGGGAATCAACTTCTCGCCCAGCAGTTCGAATGCCTTGCGGTTGTCATCGCCCCAGTTGTCGCCGTCGGAGAACTGAAAGCAGTAGATATTCCAATCGGCGACGGGGAACGAAGCGTCAATAATCTCAGCCGCCGTTTTGTAGGCCGAGCTGATCCGCGTGCCGCCGCTTTCGCGCGTGTGGTAGAAAGTCTGCTCGTCGACTTCCTTCGCCACGGCGTCGTGAATGACGTACCGCTTCTCGACCCCCTTGTATTGCTTGCCGAGCCAAGCGTCGATCCAGAATGCCTCGGTGCGGACGATCTCCTTCTGCTCGTCAGTCATCGAGCCGGAGACGTCCATCATGTAGATCACCGCCGCGTTCACCTGCGGTTGGGGCACGTCGTTCCAAGAGCGGTACTGTTTATCGGGCCGCACGGGGATGACGCGCGGGTCTTCAATCTCGTAGCTGCCGGTGGATATCTGACGTTTCAACGCCCGCAGGTATGTACGTCGCAAATGGCGGAGCGATTCCGGACCCGTCTGGCGAATGCTGTTGTACTTGGTCTTCTCCGCTTCAATGCTCGCGGCGCCCTTCGGCTTGATGCGGGGCAGTTCAAGTTCGTCGCCGAGCATCTGCGCGAGCTCGTCGAGCGACACCTCCACTTCCAAATAGTGACCGCCCCCTGGATCGCTGCCGGCGCCCCCTGCCCCGTCAGGCCCCTGCCCTGGCTTGCCAAGCGCATCGCCGACTTCGCCGTCCCCTTGCCCGACGCCGCCGGAACCGTTCTTACCGAACTTGAACCGCGGTACGTCGAGCTGTGGGACAGGAATGCTAACGAGATCGCGACCCTTCCGGCCGATCATTTCGCCATGGGTGATGTATTTACGCAGGTTGTCGCGGATCCGGCCGCGAACGATCTGCTTGAATCGGCGTTGGTCGCGTTCGATGTCCATCAAGTCGGTACTCTATGCGGACCCTTCGGAGTACCTCAGGGTGACAGGGTTCTGGGCATGGTCACTACTTCTCCTTCGCATCGCCGCGGGCGAAGATGCTCGCGACGTAGTTGAGCACGTCAGTAGCGCTTTCGTCGTCGTAGCCGTAGTCGCGAATCAGGCGGCCTTTCACCACGTCGATCTTCTGCTGCGTTTCAGCATCGACGACGTTCGAGACGAGGCTCGTCAGCTTGATCGAATCCTTTTGGTCTTCGAACAGCTTCAGTTCGAGCGCCTTGTTCAGTCGCTCGTTCGTCTTGTAGTCGAACTTCTTACCGTCGATCGACAGGGCGCCGATGTAGTTCATGATCTCCCGGCGGAAGTCGTCCTTGCGACTCTCCGGGATGTCGATCTTGTCCTCGATCGAGCGCATCAGGCGTTCATCCGGTTCTTCGTACTGGCCGGTAAAGGAATTGCGAACCTTCTCCCGCTGGGTGTACGCCTTGATGTTGTCGATGTAGTTGCCGCAGAGCCGCGACAGGGCCGCCTCGTCGGCGGCGATGGCGCGTTGAACTTCGTTCTTGACGATGTTCGTGTACTCTTCCTTCACCACGCCGAGGAGCTCACGAAACTGGTGCTTCGTCTCCTCGTGCGTGATGAGGCTGTGATGCTTGAGCCCGGCCTCCAGTTCATTGAGCACCATGAACGGATTGATCGACCGGGCCTCTGGATGTGCGACAAGCGCGTTGGAGAGCTTGTCCTGCACGTAGCGCGGCGAGATGCCGATGAGCCCCTCGCTCGTGGCCTGATCGCGCAGTTCGGCGATGTTCTCCTCGGTGAACCCCGGAAGCGATTTGCCGTTGTAGAGCTTTAGCTTCTGCAGCCGCGAGAGGCCTGCATGCTTCGGCTCTTCGAGGCGCGTGAGGATCGCCCACATCGCCGCCATTTCGATCGTGTGGGGAGCGATGTGCTTGTTCGGCACCGTCCGGGCGTTGTAATCCTTCTCGTAAATCTTGATCTCGTTCTCGAGCGTCGTGACGTAGGGGATGTCGATCTTCACGGTGCGATCGCGGAGGGCCTCCATGAACTCGTTGTTCTGCAGACGGCGGTATTCCGGCTCGTTCGTGTGGCCGATGATCACCTCGTCGATGTCGGTCTGCGCGAACTTCTTCGGCTTGATCCGATGCTCCTGGCTGGCGCCGAGCAGGTCGTAGAGGAACGCCACGTCGAGCTTCAGCACCTCGACAAACTCGATGATGCCGCGGTTGGCGATGTTGAACTCGCCGTCGAAATTGAACGCCCGCGGATCGCTGTCGCTGCCGTAGACGGCGATTTTCCGGTAATTGATGTCCCCGGTGAGTTCCGTGGCGTCCTGGTTCTTCTCGTCCTTCGGCTGGAAGGTGCCGACGCCGATGCGATCCTTCTCGCTCAGGATGAGCCGCTTGATGCGGATGTCTTGCACAACTCGGGTCCAATCACCGTCGTATTTCTTCAGCCGGTGTTGGTACATGAAACGGCAGAAGGGATCGAGCTCGCCGCGGATGCGAACTTTGAAATCATCCTCGCCGCGACCGGCGTTGAGCTTCGCCGTCACGTCGTCCCGGAAACGCTCCGGAATGAGGTGGAGCGGTTCCTCATTCATCGGGCACCAGTGGACCTCCTCCGGATCTTCCTCGTCGACCCAGCCGAGCGTGTAGAGGGCGCCGACGTCGGTAGCGGAATAGCGTTCGAGTCCCTGCTTGAGCAGCCGCACGATCGTGCTCTTGCTGCTGCCGACGGGCCCGTGGAGCAGCAGCACGCGCTTCTCGATGCCGTACTCATACGCGGCGCTTTTCAGCGAATTGACCAGATCATGCAGCGGCCCCCGCAACCCATAGACGGCGTCGTGACCGTTGTGATCGGGATCGTCGAAAAAGCGGTAGTTGTATTCCTTCTCGCGATTGCGATCGCTCACTTCGACGCCGTACGACAAGATCATGTCGTACAGCCGCTGGTAGGCTGTGCGCGTCACCTCGGGATGCGCGCGGACGATGTCGAGGTACTCCTCGAACGTGCCGACCCAATTCTTGCGGCGGAACTGGTCGCGGTCCTGTCGCTCGGAAACGAGCGAAATGATTTCACTGCCCTTGGTCATTGCCATGCTCCCTGCCGGCGGCGACGACGCGATTGTCTGTGGCTGGGCTGTCGCGAGTCGCGCTGTCGGCGTGATGTCCTGGAACTCGTTGAATATTTGGATGATGTAATGAAATGACACAGCCAAGCGGCTGCGGGTGAAGCGGGCGATGTCAAAAATCTGCGAAGAGTTCAGTGGAGAACTCAGCGGCCGGGGATGCCGCGTGAACGAACGACCAAGATCTCGACCCTTGGACAACATTCTGCTCCCAGCAGCGGCGCGCGCATGAAAACTCGCCATCAGTCGCAAACGGAAATGGCGTCGCCAGAGTGGCTAACGCTCGTGCCCGAGATGCCTGCGCTGCACGCTACAAGAGCGGAAGTTGGCAAAGAGCAGCGAACCTTCGTCGCCGGCGCCATACCAGGGCGTCGACAGCGAAGCGGGATCAACCCGCGGTCGAATCGCTCCAAAGAACTCTTCTCTCCTTCCAGTATCAGCACAATCTGAACGACTGGCAACATCGAGTTTTCGGATTCGCTGGAATTTTGTTCACCGCGCCGGGTCGGATCACGACCTAAGTGCTTGATGCGACGCTCTTTGATTCCGCTGATCGGCAGCCGCCGCGGCACTTTCACCGAAGTGAGGGAAAGCGCTTGCCGGCCGGCGGCTCGAAACTGGACACTCCATTACTGAGTCAAATTGCGTCACCGGCGAAAGAGTGAGGTGGGGGGGCATTGATGCCGTCAGGGCAGTGCTGAGCCAGAAGTCCAAAGAGCGAAGCCGTTTAGAGATGGTTTTCTGCCACTCCGCTGGCAATGCACCCCCCAGTTCTTGAGAAAATATTCCGATTACGCCGACTTTGCCGAAAGTATGGCCCACGGCCGGTCGATACCACTTTTACGCGTTGATTCCCGGGGGGGCTCCCGAGACGCGGTCCTACGTGAACTTCCCAACTTTCCTCGATCGCATCGAGAAAATTGGCAAGCTGGGCCGTGTCGAGAACCAAGGCGGCGGCGGCGAGCAATCGCTACCCCCGCGGGATTCGATTCATGAAACTCCCCCGCTTGATCTGCATCCGAGTCGCCCGGGCATTGCTCTTCACGGCCCCGATCTGGCTGACGCCCGCGCTGGGCGCTGCTGAAGGGATCGAGTTCCGGAAGCCAGGCGCTAGCGCCACTTCCGCGAACAGTTCGCTGCAATTCCGCAGTGCAACGTCCAGCGAGGCGCCGGTCGCCACGTCCAAGCAGGCTGCTGTTCCGGCGGCGGCTGCCAAGCCGGCCCTCTCGACGCCAACCGTTCAACAGGTCGCCAAGCCGCTGGCAACCGCCGCCCGGCCGTTGCCGGCGCCGGTCGTTCAACAAGCTCCGGCCAAGACGGCGGCTCGCCCCGTCTTCGCCCAGCCTGAATCAAGCCTCGCCGAAGCAAGCGTCGAGCCGGCTGCCTACACGACGGTCAACCGCTCGCAGCTTCGCAGCTTCGAGGCGCTAGACTACAACGAGCCGCTGCTCGGCCACCCGATCGAGCGGCAGCAAGAGGTCTACTCGCAAGCTGGCTACTGCGTCGGCTGCAACGACCCCGCGTGCGGCATTCAAGAACCGACGTGCGGTTGCGGAGAAGCAACCTGCGGCATCTGCGAGCCAGGCTGCGGCATTGAGCCCGGCTGCGGTTATGTGGAGCCCGGTTGCGGCGTCGAACCTGGTTGCGGCCTAGAGCCGGGTTGCGGCATGGAAGGCTGCGTCGATTGCGGCGACATCGCCTGCGGCAGCCGCGTGAACCGCGGTTCCGACTACTGGTGCTTCCCGGTTTGTCTCCCGCGCTTCCGCGACCTCTCGGTCTGGGGCGGCGTGCATGGCTTCAAAGGCCCGCGCGACGCGCCGCTGTTCGGCGGGTCGGGCGACGGCAACTTCGGGTTCCAAGAAGGTCTGAACCTAGGCGGCAAGACTCCGCTGATCGGACTTATGTTCCCCGGCCTCAGCTACCAGGCCGGTTATCAGGCCGTCCAAAGCCACCTCTCCGGCACGTCGGGCGGCCGTACCGAAAGTCGCCAGCAAGACTTCGTCACGATCGGCTTCTTCCGTCGCGTCCCGGCTGGTCTGCAGTTCGGCGCCGCGTGGGATTACATGGACGACGACTGGATTGCTCAGGGCGACTTCCAACAGATTCGCTACGAAATCAGCATCAAGAGCCAGCGGGGCCGCGAGTTTGGCTTCACCGGATCGACGCATACCAATTCGACAACGATTAGCGCTTACGAGTTCCAAGCCGTCGACCAGTATAAGTTCTTCTTCCGCTGCAGCCACCGGGCGGCCGACCTCCGGTTCTGGGGCGGCTTCTCGAACGACAGCGAAGGGATCGTCGGCGCCGACTGCTATGTGCCGTTCAACGATCGCTGGTCGATGCAAACCGGGTTCAATTACCTGATTCCCGACGGAGAATCGGGCGTCACCGGCGCCCGGGAAGAAGCCTGGAACCTCGGCATGAACCTCGTTTGGCACTACGGCCGCGGCGCCAACGAAGCCCGGACGAACCCTCATCGCCCGCTGTTCAACATTGCTGACAACGGGGTGATGTTCATCGATCAGACGCCATAACATGCACCGCCCCCCCATTCGGGGAGTGCGGTCGCCCGTAATTTGGCCGGTAGCACCGTCGGTTGACACTCCCGGCAGCCGACATCGTGCGTAGAATGCGGGACTACCCTCCTTCGATCGGCCATCAGCCGTCAGATGCGAGAGGTCCCCGCCCGAGTTGATCTCGCCTGGCCGCCAGCGGCCCACGTCGTGATCTGGCGAGGTTTTTATCGATCAACGTGTTCTAGAGTTTCGGAGTGCGCGCAGATGCAGACCATCGAATCACACTGGGAAGACGCCGAGAACAGTCGCCGCGTTGCCTTTTCCGCCAAGTTCACCCGTCAGGCGGGCGCCGTCGAAATCCAGGCGCTCACGCCGAAGCAGGTGACGTTTTTCTGCCCGGAGTCGAAAAGCGAGCTTCGCACGATCGGCGTCTGGACTGAAAAGGGGCGCGAACTGCTCGCCCACCAGCTGCGCACCAGCGGTCACCTGACCGAGCTTGAACGGAAGATCGAAACCACCCTCGCCGTTTAGCGCGGCAGGGCCGGATCAGCGGGCCCCGGCGGAACCGCCCGCGGCACG
>JBGSMO010000045.1:0-1610 GCA_041740115.1 Pirellulales bacterium | reverse complement strand
GAGCGCCGCGGCGACGAGGGCCGCACCGAAAGTGGCAACTTGCTTGCAGGGCATGATAACCGTTCAAATGGGTGCAATCGTACGTTCTCCCTCTGTATCGAGTGCGTGTGATGCGGGCCCTAGCAGCTAGCACTATTTTGCCGCAGGCGCCGCTCGCGATAAGTTTGCGGGGTGTGCGTGTGGTGACGGTTGTGCGGGGGGAGGGGGCGATCGGTAGGTTGTCATCCTCAACTGAACTGTCATCCTGAGCGAAGCGAAGGATCTGGCAGCCCGTTGGAGACGCTAGATTCTTCGCTTTGCTCAGAATGACGAGTATGCCCCACCCTGCTGCACTGCCGATCGACGAACTCTTGGCGGATTGCCGCGTCGATCGCACGCGCGGGTCGGGGCCGGGGGGACAGCATCGCAACAAGACCGAGACGGCGATCGTGATCACGCACCTGCCCACGGGGGTGCGCGGGGAGGCGTCGGAGCGGCGGAGCCAGGGGGAGAATCTGGCACAGGCGAAGTTTCGGCTGCGGCTGGAACTTGCATTGGCGGTGCGGAGCGCGAAGGGTGTCGGGAGCCATTTGCCGCGGGAGACATTGCTTGAGGAATCGAGTCGCCAGCGGCAAAAGGCTCCCGACACCGTTGCTTTGCCCTCGCCGTTATGGCGCAGTCGAATCGTTGGAGAACGGATCGTAATCAGCCCGACGCATGATGATTTTCCGGCGATCTTGGCGGAGGCGCTCGATTGCCTGGCCGCGGAAGAGTGGTCGGCGACGATGGCGGCGGCTTGGTTGGGGATTTCAACTTCGCAGTTGGTGAAGCTGCTGAAGCAGGAGCCGCGGGCATTGGGGCTGCTGAATGCGGAGCAAGCGGCGAAGGGGTTGCGGCCCTTTCGCTGAATGGGCCAGAGGGTGTCGGAAGCCTTTTGCCACTAGAGGGATTGCCGTGGAGGAGAGTACACAGTGGCAAAAGGCTCCCGACACCGTTCGCGGCTAGCGTTTGGGCAAGTGATGCCGTAAGGTCAGATGTGTCCCACCTCGCCTCCCAGTAAAGAATCCCGCCTGTGTACGCCATTCTCTTTGACATCGACGGCACCCTGATCCAGTCTGGCGGCGCCGGGCAATTGGCGTTTGCCGAGACGTTTGCCGCGGAGTTTGGCGTCGAGCAACTCAGCGGGAAGGTGCCATTTGCGGGCCGCAGCGATCGGGCGATTGCCGGCGAGCTGATGCGGGTGCACGGCGTGGACCCGCACGACGAAAATTGGCGGCGGTTTCGCGCCGGGTACTTGGAGCGGCTGCCGTCGGCGCTGCAGCGGAAAACGGGGCGGGTGTTGCCGGGGGTGGTGGAGCTACTCGATCAACTCGCGACGGCGGGGCATCCGCTGGTCGGGTTGTTGACGGGGAACATTCGCGAAGGGGCCGATCACAAGCTGCAGCATTACGGGCTGGCCGATCGATTCGATTTTGGCGGCTTCGGGGACGTGTCGCACGAGCGGAGCGAAATCGCGGCCGCGGCGCTGGCGGAAGCGCAGCGACTGGCGCGGGAAGAGTATGGCCCGGCGAGCGGGCTGGAGCTTTGCGAGTTGGCCGGGGCGATGGTGATCGGCGACACGATTCACGACG
>JBGSMO010000037.1:0-16069 GCA_041740115.1 Pirellulales bacterium | reverse complement strand
AGCTGATCGCCGCCGCGTCCGCAATCGGCAGCAACCATGGCGCCACCGGGGCCTCCAGCGCCGGCGGCTGCTCGCCGCGGATCTGGTACGCATTCTCGCGGGTAAGGCGCAGAACCTCGCGCTCGCCGTACTGCTCGCCGCTGTCGAACCCAGGCCAGTGGTACGCTTTGTAAACGCCCTCGCCCGAAGGTTCAGAGTGCCAGTAGAAGCCGCCTTTGCGATGGTGAAACCGCAAGCTCCAAAGCAGCGCTCCGCTCGCGCCGTTGGCGATCACTTCGTCGTAAACCGCGGCGATTTCCTCCGGCGGGATGAAGCCGAACTCCCCGACAAAGTACGGTTTCCGCCCGCGGCTTTTGGCCCGAGCCTCGCGGATCGGCGCCACATACTCCCCCTTGCCGACGTTGGGGTAGTGGTGCGTCGTCACGACATCGACGTTCGGATCGGCGAGCGACTCCTCACGAACGCCATGGAGGGAGTAGCCGTCGATCACCAGGTGGTTCGGATCGAGCGACTTGATTAGCTTCGCAATCTGAGCCGTCCACGCCGGCGGGGCGTCGAGTTCGTTGCCGGTCTCCCAACCGAGGATGGCCGGGTCGTCGCGGTAGGCGACGCCGGTGCGGGAGTTCACGCGGTTGAGGATGTGCCGCACGGTCGTCTCGAAGTCGGCGATGACTTGTTCATCGGTCCAAAACGCCTCGGCCGGCTTCCCGCGGAAGGCCGCGTACTCGGCGATCCCCCCCTGCCACTTCCAGTTGTCGACGAGGGGGATGATCAGCCGGACGCCGTGCTTGTTCGCCGCCTCCAGCGCAAGGTCAAGGGAGCGGAACGCCTCTTCGTTGAAGTCGCCGGGGCCGCGGACGTAGACGTGGTCGCCCATGTCGGAACCTTCGCGCCGGACGCTCAGGACGTAGGTGCGAGCCACGGTTCCGCCCATTTGCCGGATCGAAGCGAAGGCGTCGTTCAGTTCGAACTCAGTGGGCCACGTCCACGCCGTTTTGGCGCCGGGGGCGAAGTTGTCTTCGACGAGTTGCAGGTTGGGGATGTTGAAGGAGATAAACCGGAATGGTTTGTCGCCGTCGTAAAGTTGGTCGCCGCGGGCAGTGATAAAGCCGTGGAGCTCGCCGTGAGCCGCCGCGGCCGGCAGTCCGATGAGGATGAGGAGCGCGAGCATGATGAGATGAGGTCGCATGCAGAGGGCTCGTCGGTTATCTCGTTTTTTCCAAGGCGCCGTATTGTCATTGGGCGCGACAATACGGGGTCTTGAGGTTGAAGATTGGGCTGCATTTCTCGCGTGGTCGTCGTGATTTGAATTGTACGATTGTGTAGACAAAAAACCTGTGGATTTGGACAAAACGCGGTGGGATTCGCCAAGTTCGTGCGCGGGGAGGAATCGCCGGGGGATTGGTCGCCCGCCAATCGCTAAGACATCGCGACGAAACGTGCGACGGGGTGAACTCGCAATGGGCTTATGCCGTGCAGGAGGTTAACCGGCCTCCCGGATTGAAGAACCGGGGGCTAAAATTATTTCGTGGCGCTCGGAGGCTTTACTGAGGCGTCGAACCGAGCAGCGGCCGGCTTTTTCATTTCCGTGCGGATCCAGGCGACGTCGCGATTCTCCGGGTCGAGTTCAAGGATTGCTTGGACGTCCTCTTCGACGGCGGCATCGTTGCCTTGCTTGCCGTTAAGCTTGATCCGTTCCATGTAGGCGTACACATTCGGCATGGCATCGATCGAGGCTTGGAGCGCCACGAGCGCGGCGGCATTGTCGCCGCGCGCCAGTGCCGCCTGGGCCTCGCTGAAGCTCTGGGCGAAGGGAGGAAGGGCTTTTTCCTCTGAACTGCCGCAACCGACAAACCCGATGATGCCAATCGTCAGAAAGCTGAGCTTAACAACAGATAACCCCTGTTTTAGTAGATAGGAAGCGGGCGTTACGGAGCAAGCTGGCATTACGTTCGATGACCCTATATCTAAAGATGACAATAACGGAATTACTTAATAGTCACTTGCGAGTCTCGCGTGCCGAGCGCACTCCACGGGACCGGGTCAATATCCTCGCTAATGAAGGCAATCGACCCGTCGCAGTTTGCAGCGTTCATGCCGCCGGGATGGACGCTGCCGAAGGAAAGTTGCAGCTTCCTGCATTCTGTCGACGCGGGCGACCCTGGCGCGGAACATTGGTTTGGCCCTAGGTTTTGCAGATTCATCGGCACGCCGGTCGAGCCTATCCCTTCGGACATATCGAAGCCAGGATTCGTGTCGATATCGTCGCTGCCGAAGTACCAATGATCTTGGCGATTGCCGATCGACAGCTCCTTCCTAAAGCCATTGTTCTCAACGTCTTCGAAGTCATGAAAGGTTTCGCCGACCAGCATCGTATTAGAAGTGCCGTCGAGGATGTGCTTGATGCCGATTTCACTATTGGAGAATAGGACGCCGTCGAGCCTTTTCATTTTGTCGTGGTTGTTCGCTAGCGCGGGGGCTCCTGCTGGGACCGGCTCTTGCGTGCCGTTCTGATTGGTAGCGATGCCAGAGGCATTGCCGATGTATGAACAAGGTTGTCGCTTCAACACTACCCAATCCTGTCCATTATCGAATTGCCCTCCGCGGTAACCTGCCGACGGGCATTGAAAGACTGGAACGGGCGTTTCGCAGGCAATGAGGTTCTTATGCTGCGGCAGGCCCATTATTTGTTCCGTCGTATATGACGGAGTCGGAAACGCCCAGTTCAAACTGTCATCAAAGCCATCGGCAACGTCGCCGTTGCTATTGATGGTGAACTTGCCGACGGTGACGAGATTCCTCAGACTTTGCTGTTCCATGTAGGGCGCAAGATAGAGCGACCACATCGAACCTTCTTTGAGAACCACGCCGTAAGGGAAGCGCTCTTGGGAGGCGTGAAAGTTTTGCGCCGCCAGACCGATCTGCTTGAGGTTGTTCAGACACTGCGATCGTCGTGCCGCTTCGCGCGCAGCTTGCACCGCCGGCAACAGCAGGGCGACGAGGACGCCGATGATTGCAATGACGACCAGGAGCTCGACGAGCGTGAAGGCCTGACGCTGCAGCGACTTCAGCTGGGGTGAACTTTCAACAACAGGTGCGGTCTGAATTTGCCTGGACATCGTGCAGTGACCTCGTTGCGTCCGCTCAACCAAGCCGAACTTGACGGCTACGAGTTGAACGGAACGGCCTCTTCTAAGTTGTTCGGAAGAAAAGGAGATCGACGCGCTGCAATACTTGGCGAGAACACGGCTCGGAATCGCGCTAGCGAACTTGAGACGCTGCCAAGACGCCCCAGACGGCGATCGTACAGTGCAGTCTAACCGGCGAATTTGAATCTGGCGAAGGCAACTTCTTAATTTTCGATGAAGCCGGTCGGCTGGCAGAATCTTACGATTGTTTGCGCACCGCACACCGCGAAAAGCGTCTTCATTAGACGCTGTCGACAGCACGCTTGAGGCGCCGCTTCGAAACGCTATCGGCGTCGCCGGGAAAATCTTCGAGCCGGTCGTACCAGTTGAACTTCAGGACGACCGACGTGACGGCGATGACGGCGGCGGCGATTGCCAGCGAACGCCAATCTTGCAAGACGATGAAAATGCCGGCGGCGGTGAGAGCCGATTGCCAGGCGATGCCGACGACGATGTTGAACAAGTCTCGCGGGCAGTCGCGGTTGGCCTGCAGGCCGGGGCGTTCGGTGGCGACGAGGTCGTGGATGGGGCGCCAGAAACCCCAGGGACGCGTCTTCAGGTAGAAGTTCTTGAGAACCTCCATATCGTCCGGCGGGTTCGCAACGCTGCCGATGACGCAACCGGCCAGCGAGCAGGCGAGAATCACGGGAAAGCCGACAACCTCTTTGGGAAGCCCCCAGATGGTCGACGCGTCGGGGTAAAGGTGATTGAGAAGTGCGGGAAGGAGCCCGGCGGCGAGCATGCCAGTGAGCATGCCCCAGAAGTAACCGTAGCCGTTAAATCGCCACCAATGCCACTTCAGAACGTTGGCCGCCGTGTAGCCGCCTCCCAGCGCGAAGGTGATCCAGATCACGAGGCTATTGAGCCCCTCGCTAAGCAGTCCGACGGCGATGCCGACAATCACCACGACGATCGAAACCACGTAGCTCATCCACACGTAAGCCCGCTCCGTGCCAGCGGGGTTGATATACCGTTTGTAGATGTCGTTGACGATGTACGCCGGCGCCGCGTTGACGGTGGCGGCGTAGGTCGACATGAAGGCGGCGAGCAGCGCGGCGATCAACAAACCGAATAGTCCGGTGGGGACGAAGTTCTTCATCGCCAGCGGCAGGATTAGCTCGAAGTCGACCTTGTCGCCCGTGGCGTTCAGTTCGTCCGTAAAAAAGACGAGCGCGAGGACGGCCAGGCCGGTGATCAGCATATAGCGGGGAATTAGCAGCACGACGTTGACGAACCAACTCATCAGCGCCGCTTCGCGCGGAGTACGCGCGGAGAGGATGCGCTGCATGTCGTAGTTGGGCGCGGGGCCGGCCATCGATTGGAGGAACCCCTTGGCGAACATCAGGCCGAACAGAACGCCGAACAGTTCCCACCCATCTTTGGCAATCTTCGCGTTCGCGGCGGGCAGAACGGTCGACCAGTCGATATCGAGCCGCCATGTGGGCCAGATGTTGTCCCAACCGGCGGGAAGGACTGCTTGCAGGGCATCCGGCGAGACCTTCTGCATCGCGATGGCGCCCACCCATAAGCAGCCGACCGTCATCACAAAGAACTGAAAGACCTCGGTAAAAACGACGCTGAACATGCCGCCTTTCACCACATACAGCGTCGTGAGCGCGGTAATCACTAGGCCGTACAGGTGGACATTCCAGGTCGGATCTGCGTGAAGCTGCCACGGCAGGAACGTCGCGGCGAACTTGCCGATGCCGATGAAGCCGTAGGCGAGAAAGCCGATGACGTTGACGATGGCGAACAGCACGACGATGAAGTGAGCGAGCTGTGCGCCGCGGCTGTCGCCGAAGCGGAAGCGAATCCACTCGGCGCCGGTCATTACGCCGGAGCGCCGCATCCAGATGGAGAGGTAGACCATCAGAAAGATCTGGTTGAACACTGGCCAGAGCCAGGGGATCCAGACGCTTTTCAGTCCGTAGACGAAGAGCCAGTAGACCATCAGCATCGTGCCGCTGATGTCGAACATGCCCGAGGCGTTCGACACGCCGAGCATGTACCAAGGAAGCGTGCGGCCGCCCAGGAAGTACGATTCGAGATTCTTGCCGGCGCGGCGGCTGAGCCAGAGACCAGAAACGACGACGATCGCGACATAGAGGCCGATGATCGTCAGGTCGATTGGGCCAAGGAGTTTCGAGACGTCTGTCGCGGCGGCTTGGACGAGGGCAAGCATGGGCATGTGGAGTCGCCGCGAGATGAGTAGGGTGTGGCGCTTCGCACCCACCTGTACCTATTGCCTGAAAAGACGAGCTAGCGCCGTCCGGAGTGGAAACGCTAAGGTGGGTGCGAGCACCCACCCTCTTGATATGAACGTCGGTGGCGATCGTCGCGTCGGGAATCCCTCCCCTTACCCTCCCAGCGAGGGAGGGGGATTTTGCGCTAGAAGACCAGCGAGTTTTCCTTAATGTAACTGATCAGCTCGCTGAGACGCGAGTAGCAGAGGCATGTCACCGTGTCGGCGGCGCCGTAATAGACGGCCAGACGGTCTTGCTCCTGATCGCAAAGCGCGGCGACTGGGAAAACGACGTTCGGGACGTGGCCAAAGACCTCGTAGTCGGCTTCTGGCGCCAACAGTATGTTCTTGCAGCGGTAGGTCACCTTCCAGGGTTCGTCGAGATCGAGGATCGCGGCGCCCATGTGGTAGACGAAGCCGTTGCAAGTATCGAGGACGCCGTGGTAGATCATCAACCAGCCGTCATCGGTCTCGATCGGGATGGGGCCAGCGCCGATTTTGGTGCGCTGCCACCAGAGACCATGTTCGTCGCCACCACTACCCATCACGCGGCGATGCTTGCCCCAGTGGACCATGTCGGGGCTTTGGCTGAGGTAGATGTCGCCAAAGGGGGTGTGCCCGTTGTCGCTGGGGCGGCTCAGCATGAAATACTTGCCGTCGATCCGCCGCGGGAACAGGACGCCGTTGCGATTGTGGGGCAGGAAGGCGTTGTCGAGGCGGGTGAATTCCTGGAAGTCGGTCGTCGTGGCGACGCTGATCGTCGGGCCGTTCGTGCCGCCGCACCAGGTGATGTAATATTTGTCTTCGATTTTCACGACGCGGGGGTCGTAAGCGTAATCCTTCACCTCGACGCAGTCTTCAAGCTGATTCTGAAAGACGATCGGCGCCGGCTCAATGTGCCATTGCAGACCGTCGTCGCTCCATCCCATGTGGAGCCGCGGGAAGCGGGTGCGGTCTTCCAGCCGGAAGACGGCGGCGAAGCCGTCGCCGAAGGGGATGACCGCGCTGTTGTAGATCCCCAGCACGTCGGGGAGCGGGCGGCGGCCGATCACCGGGTTGGCGGAATGACGCCAGACGACGTCTTTCAGTCCCGCGGGACGTTCTTGCCACGGGATAGCGGCGGGCGAGGCGGCGAGCTTGCCGCGCGCCGGGCCCTTGGTTTTGCTGGCGAGAGCGGTTCCGCCGGCGGTCGCGGGAGTCACATGGTCTGGCATCCGAGGCAAATCCTGTAGAAGAGAAGTCCGAGGGCGCGCCAAGGGCTCGGCAACTACGTCGTGACCGCTTTGGTACGATCGCGGTGCCCCACTTGCCGAGTCGGCGACGCGCAGCGGCTTCGTCGCCGCCTGAATTCGAGTCTAACTAGCCGCGCGGGAACGTTCAACTAGTTTAACAGCGGAAAATTCGGAACCGTGGAATTCAGGCAATTGCTGCTGGAGCGGGCGGTCGAGATAGTAGAATCTTGAGCGGGGTGGAGTGGGGATCATGCCGACGCAAGTTGGCAAGTAGTTGTGCGAAGTCGACCGAAACGTTGTAGGGTGGCGTGCTCGCACCCACCTTTGGCGTTGGTCCTTCGTACAACGTTGACGCCGTTCGTTCTGGATGCGGTACAGGTGGGTGCGAGCATCCACCCTACGGATAGGATGACGCATGGCTAGTTCTTCGCAGGTTCCGCGGCTGAAGGATGTAGCAGCGAAGGCTAACGTCTCGCTGAGTGCAGCGTCGCGCATCTTGCGCGGGGAGCGGCAGCGATTCGGCGAGGAGACGTGCGTCCGCGTCCTCGAAGCGGCTCGCGAGCTTGGCTGGCGCCGCAACCTGCTCGTCAGCGGCATGCAGACCGGGCGGACGCGCACCGTCGGCGTAATGATTCCGCCGTTCGATTCGTTCTGGGTCGACGTGCTGGCCGGCATCCACATGGTGCTGGCGCAGGCCGACTATTTGCCGATCACCGTTTGGGTCGGCGACTGCCAGGAAATGCCCCATTTCGAAAAGGATGAAGACGAAGGGTTCAAACAGATCAGCCGGCTGCTCGATCGTCGAGTCGACGGGCTCATCCTGTGGCCGTCGTTCGCCGTCGCCTACTACGATCACTTCCGCGAACTGCTGGAGCGGAAGGTGCCGGTCGCGGTGATCGACCACGAGTATTCGGAGGACCAAATCGCCGACTCGATCGAAACCGACGAAGCAGCCAGCGCGCGGGCCGTGGCCGAGCATCTCATCAGCTTGGGGCACAAGCAGATCGCGTGCTTGTCGTCGCGCGAAGCGGCGTGGCAAGCGTGGGCCGTGCGGCGGCGCGAGTGCTTCGAGCAAGCCGTTGAGGACCTCGGCGGCGCCCCGGTGAAGAGTTGGCGGCTCAACGCGTGGGGGACCGACGGCCTGGAAATCGCTCATGAGATTCTATCGCAGTCTCCGCGACCGACGGCGGTGTTCGCGGTGACCGATCACGAGGCGCTTTACCTTTACGAAGCGGCGGCCGAGTTGGGAATCGAGATTCCGCGCGAGCTGTCGGTGGTGGGGTTCGCCGACCTCGACTTCGCAGCGAACTTGCGGCCGGCCCTCACGACGATGCGGCAACGGCCGCGGGAGATCGGGCGGCGGGCGGCGCAGTTGATTCTCGATCGACTCGACGGCGAGATGTACGACAGTCCGCCGACGACGATTCGGGTGGGAGCGGATCTTATTGTGCGGAAGTCGACTGGGCGGGCGGCGGAATAGAGTGCTGCGGACTTTGGCTCACCACTCATGTTGCTCGCGAAGCCAAGTAATCTGCGCCGTGTGATGCCGGCCATGCCAGGCGTAGTAACTGAGGGCGTCGTTGAGGACGACCACTTTGCCCGTCTCGGGGTGATTGAAGCTACGGGCGAAGTCGACGGGCGTCATCGCCCGCAGCAGTTGCACCCAACAGCCGTGGACGCCGGCGAGCAGCGCCAGCGGCGCCGTCACGTCGCCGGCGCGGGCGTCGGGCAATGCTGACCACTTGTTCTCGTCATACGCCTTGATCAGCGGCTGCTCTTCGGTGAGCGTCCACTTACAGCGGATGTAGCTGTGGGCGTGGCTGTCGGCGATGTGCTGGACGATTTGGCGGATCGACCAGTTGCGGTATTTGGCGTCGAGCTGCGCGTCGTCGAGGCCGGCGACGGCTTGCTCTAGTTCGCGCGGCGCCTGTTCGATAATGCCGATCAACTCAGCGCGACGGGCATCGGAGAGGTGCGGCTCGGGGAGGTACTCGCCGGCGGGATTCGCGGGGGGATTCATGCATCACTCCTGGGCCACGCGGTTACGCGTCAACGGCCCGGTTTTTCGGCCGCCGACGCTGGAGAAACGGCTCTCACCTGCCGTAGGGTCGCCTGCTAGCAATGGAGAGTCAAGCCGTGCGGGGAATCGGCGGCTCAATGCTCGCGGGGGCTCATTTCACAATCGACCTCTCCGAGCGCCGTCGCACGAATCGTCTTGACGACGCCATGACATTGACATTCTAATAATCGAATATGAGCACACGAGCGTCGGCTAAGAATTTGAAATCGCTGCGGGAAACGGCGGGCCTATTGCGAGTGCTGGGCCACCCCACGCGATTGGCCATTGTCGAGAAACTCTCGAAGGGGCCGGAGTGCGTTACGGACATTCAGGAATTGCTTGACGTTCCCCAGGCAAACGTCTCCCAGCATCTCGCCGTCCTGCGTAGCCATCAGATCGTCGGCTACTACGAGGACGGCAAGCTGCGATGCTACTACTTGACTCGCCCCGGCATCGCCGCGGCGGTTCGCGAATTTCTAGGCTCAAGCTTTCCAGTCGTCGAGCGCTCGCGCGAGCAGGTGCGGCGGGCAGGTTCCAGAGTCAAAGCCGATAAAACATGCGAGGCGTGACCGGTGATAACTTGGCCGCAGAAGATATTCGTCGAAATGACGCGATCGATGCGCGACGCCAGTCTGCCGTCTGCGTGCGCCAGCCTACAGCGCATTTGATGCGAAGATTCAACGGAGTAATGCGATGACCTTATTGCGATGTCTGCTGTTCACTGTTTTTCTGGCCCCCGGCGCCGAACGTCAACGCGTCGAATTCACGAAGGATCCGTTAACGACCGTTAGCAAGAACGTTGCCGAGGAGAAGGCCGTCCTCGTCGACGTTCGCAGCAAGGAAGAGTGGGAAGCGGGGCACATTGAGGGAGCGATCTTCCTGCCGGTGGATTCGCTGCGAAAGCATAGCTTCAACGAAAAGAAAATTGGCAAGACGCTGCCCGACAAGAAGGAAAAGAAGATTCTTTACGCCTACTGCGTCGTCGGGATGAGAGCGAAAGCGGCCGCGGCGATACTCCAGCAGTTAGGTTACGAAGTCCGCGCATTGAAGCCGGGATACGACGAGCTCCTCAAAGCAGGCTTCGAGAAGGACGATGTGCAAAATGGCGAAGACGAAGATTCGCGATAGCGGCATGCCGGCTGAAGCGTATTGGGAATCGCTCTTTGACGTCCCGCTCATCCTCGACCGGCTTCGCGTTTCAGAGTACAACGACATCGCGGAGCTTGGCTGCGGATACGGAACCTTTAGCATCCCCGTCGCCGATGCCATTGACGGAACGCTCTACACCTTCGACGTCGATTCGGCGATGATCGCCAGAACCAGGCAGCGGCGAGCGGGAAGACGCATCGTCTGCGAAGAACGAGACGTCATGTCCGACGGCTTCGGAGTTAGCGCCGATGCGGCGTTGCTGTTCAACATCCTGCATTGCGAGGAGCCTCAAAAGTTGCTGCGGCACGCGGTCGAATCGGCGCCTGACGTTCTGGTGATCCACTGGCGATACGGCGACACGCCGCGAGGACCTGACCTGAGCATCCGGCCGCGCCCGGAACAGATTATCGATTGGGCCGAGGAAGTCGGCTTGCGTGCCGCGACTGGCGTCATCGATATGCCGCCCTGGCACTTTGGGCTGCGATTATCCAGACGGTGAGAAGTCGCCGCGAGGCGCGAAGGACGCGAGAACGCCCGTCACACGGCGGGGGGCCTTAGCTTAGCGAATTCTTCTCTGAACCGATGAGGCGCTCGAAATCGTCCTCTGTAAGGATCGGCACGCCAAGGGCCTGGGCCTTCTCCAGCTTGCTGCCCGCTTCGGCGCCGGCGACTAAGTACGCCGTTTTCTTGGAGACGCTTTTGCCCGCCTTGCCGCCGTGGGCTTCGATCAGGCCTTCGATCTCTTCACGCGTGTATTTTTCGAGTGTGCCGGTCACGACGACCGTCTTCCCGGTAAGCGGGCCTTCCGGCGGACGTTCGCGCTTCGGCGCCGTCATTTGGACGCCCGCGGCGCGAAGCTGCTCAATCGCGCGCTGGCCCGCGTCGTTGTGGAGAAAATCGTGGATGCTGGCGGCGATAATGGGACCAATCTCTTCGACCGCGGCGAGTTCCTCGACGCTGGCCTCCGCCATCGCATCGATCGAACCAAAGTGCCCGGCCAGCGTCGCGGCGCCGCGAACGCCGACGTGGCGAATCGACAGGGCGTTTAGCACGCGGGCCAAACCTCGCGACTTGCTGGCAGCGATGTTGTCGACGAGATTCTGCGCCGACTTGGCGCCCATCCGTTCGAGTTGCGTCAGCCGTTCGGCGGTTAATGCGTAAAGATCGGCGAGTTCGTTGACGTATTTTTCGGCAATGAGTTGCTCGGCCAGCTTCTCGCCCAGCCCCTCGATATCCATCGCCGACCGGCTGGCAAAATAGAGCAAACGTTGGCCGAGTTGCGCTGGACAGGCGGGATTCAAGCAGCGAATAAACACGCCCGCTTCGTCTTTGACGACTTCGCTATCGCACTCGGGGCAATGCGTCGGGTAAATGAACGGCACGGCGTCGTCGGGGCGGAGGTGTTTTTCGACGCGAACGATGTGCGGAATGATCTTCCCTGCCTTCTCCACGACGACGGTATCGCCGATGCGGACGTCTTTGCGGGCAATCTCCTCGACGTTATGAAGGCTGGCGCGGCTGACGGTCGTGCCGGCGATTTGCACGGGCTCCAAATCGGCGGTCGGGGTGAGGGCGCCACTTTTGCCGACGGTGATGAAGATGTTATTCACCTTGGTGGTCGCTTCATATTTCTCGAACTTGTAAGCGACTAGCCAACGGGGCGCTTTGCTCGTCGCGCCGAGGCGCTCGCGCTGGTCGAAGCGGTCGACTTTCAACACGAGGCCGTCGACTTCAAAATCGAAGTCATGGAGGCGTTCGATCAGCGACTCGCAGTGATTGCAAGCGGCGGAAAAATCGGCGAATCGCTCAACGAGCGGCGTGGCGGGAAGGCCCCATTCTCTCACTAGTTTGAGAAACTCAGAGTGCGACTCCGCGACCAGACCCTCGCTGTAGCCGACGCCGTGGCAGAAGAAGCGGAGCTTCAGTTGCGCGGCAAGCCGCGGATCGAGTAGTCGAATCGCGCCCGCGGCCGTGTTGCGGGTGTTGGCGTAAAGCTTTTGCCCAGCCTCCTGCCGTTTGGCGTTGATGTCCGCCAGGTCGGTGTTGGTCATGTAGACCTCGCCGCGGACTTCGACCACTGGCGGCAGGTTGTCCCCAGCGAGCCGCAGCGGGACGTCGCCGATCGTGCGAATATTGTGCGTCACGTCGTCGCCGACTTGGCCGTCGCCGCGCGTGGCGCCTTGCACCAAGAGTCCGTTCTCGTAAGTCAGCGAAACGGCGACGCCGTCGATCTTCAGTTCCACGTCCCAAGCGACTTCCTCGCCAGGAAGGAGCTTGGCCGTTCGCTCGCCGTACTTCTGCAACTCTTCGAGGCTATAGGTGTTGTCCATCGACATCATCGGGATGCGATGGACGACGGAGTTAAGTTCCGGAATCGGCGCGTCGCCGACGCGCTGCGTAGGACTATCGGGCGTGACAAGCTCCGGGTGAGCCGCTTCGAGTTCTTTCAGCCGATGGAGCAGGCGATCGTACTCAAGATCGCTGATCGTCGGGGCGGCGTCGACGTAGTAAGCGCGGTCGTGCGCGCGGATTTCGGCGCGGAGGGCGTCGAACTGCTGTTGAATGTCGTCGGGCATGCGACGGATTTTAGCGTAGGCCGGGCGGTTTTCGCGAGCCGTGACGCGGACTTGGATCTGGATAATACAGGGAGAAGATTTTTAGCCTCGAAGGAAGACGAAAAGCACGAAATGAAATACGGGGATTTTCTAACCGCTGATGAACGCTGATTGGACGCTAATTAAATGCGGTTCTTGTTTTATTAGCGTCGTATCAGCGTCAATAAGCGGTGCGCCTCTTAGCAATTCTCTTTCGTCTTTTTCGTGTGTTTCGTGGTAAATCTCCCCGCATTTCCCCATTACAGCAACTATCTACTTTTCAATCCCGCACTCCGGCACGACCGTCACCTTCTTGTCGGCCGCCGAGTTGGGGATGAGGCAAAGCATCTTGAACGGCGTGCTGCCGACGTTGCGGAATTGGTGGACGTCGTCAGGGGAGACGAGGACGACGTCTCCGGGACGCAAGGGACGCTGCTGATCGCCGTCGAAGATCACTCCTTCGCCTTCGAGCACGAAAATCTCGTGCTCGTAGGGATGGAAATGCCGGGGCGTGTGCCCCCCCGGTTCGAGCTCGAATTGCCGCATCGCGAAGTTCGGCGCCGCGTCGGACTCGCCGACGAGCCAGCGAACCTTGCAGCCGGCGGCGCCTTCCATGGTGACGTCGTTGAGCGGGACTTCGGCGTTGTGCTTGATCTTCATGATGGTTGACTGTTTAGGTGGCGGCTTGGGGATTAACCACGAAGGCACGAAGACACAAAGAACGCACGAAGAAATACAAAAACGTGCGCGGATGAATAGCTTGAAAGACCGAAATGCTGTTCGATTTGCACTCTATCGGCGTTCATCGGCGGTTTCACTTCGTATTCAGTTTCTTGGCGTCGTCGGCCTGGGGGCTACGAGTTTACTTTCTTGACGCTCCTGGGCCGCGCGGTCCCAGAGTTTGTCCGTTGCAATGGCGGCCACGGTAAGGACCGCCAGTAGCGCGAGTTCGATTAGCAGCGCCGCGTCGCCATGGGCGCGGAGCCATTGGAACAGCGGATGGCCGGCATGGGCGCCCGCCTCGGCGCGGATGGCATTAACCGCCTGGAATGCCATGTAGCCATACGCGAACGCCGTCACCGCGAAGACGAGCCCCGCGGGAATGAGGAGGACGTAGAACGGGTTGAACGTTTTTTTGGCGGGCATGCTGGGCTATAAATCTTGCGTTTCAATACCGTCCACTAAATCTTGAAAGTCTCTCGATCCGTGGCCGACTCGAATCAATCTGACGCCATTGGGAATCGGCCGGTAGATGATCACAAACGAACCGACTGTGAAGCGACGAAGACCGGGCGCAACGTCGTCGATCGCTTCGCCGGCGTAACGATTCTTCGCAAGCATCTCGGAGGTTGCTTGGATGCGTCGCAGCGTGGCGTCTGCGGCCGGCCAATTGTGCTGAGCGATATAGTTCCAAATCTGGAGCAGGTCGACTTCAACGCGACGCGTTCGCTCGACTCTGCTCATGCATCAGCGCGCCCCTTCCGTTCGGCGAATAGTTGCTTCGCTTGCCGAATAATCGCCTCGACGTCGAGCGGAGCGATCTCCCCGTTTCGCTCGTCCTCGAGCCCGGGGGCAGCGAGGCGCTGCAAATACTCGACGTCGACTGGAGGCTGAACTTCGCGTTCGACGAGCCAGTAAGACTTTTGGGATTGCTCGTCCCACAACGTCAACGGCTCGCTGCCATGCGAATTGATCGCGGCGCGGAGTTCGGTCGGGAGGGGGATTGGGGCGACATCCATACCGGAAGTATACCACGAGGGGAACGTAGAAGTGAACGCCACGACGCAGCCGGCCCGCCGCGGGCGGCGGGGCTAAATGGGAGTTGCGGCGTGGGGGCCTTGTTGGCGGGACTGCACCCGGCGGGTGGCGAGCGACGCCCCCGTTGCGGTACACTGAGCGGTTTGCCCAGACCTTGCTGACGACGACAGGAAGAGGACCGACCGCGTGGATGCCCATGGTTCGCCGCCGATGATTCGACTGCGCGGGGTGGCGGTCCACAATCTCAAGCAGGTTGACCTCGACCTCCCCCATCGGCGATTGATCGCCTTTTGCGGGGTGAGCGGCAGCGGCAAGACGAGCCTCGCGCTCGACACCCTCTACACCGAAGGGCAGCGGCGGTACGTCGAAAGTTTTTCGACGTACACGCGGCAGTTTCTGGAACAGCTCGACAAGCCGGCGGCGGAGAGCATCGAAGGGATTCCCCCCTCTGTCGCAGTGGCGCGCAAGAGCGTCAGCCGTTCGAGCCGAGCGACGGTCGGCAGTTCAACGCAGGTGAACGAGCACTTGCAGCTGTTGTTTGCGCGGCTCGGCGAAGTCATCTGCTACGAATGCGGCGAGCGCGTGGAGCGCGATTCGGCCGAATCAGCAGCGGACGAACTGCTGCGGCTGCCGAGCGGGACGCGCGTGATGCTTGGCTTTACTTCGCAGCGGGGCAAAGAGCGGAACGCCGAGGAGTGGCTGGGCGACTTAGCGGCCCTCGGCTATCGCCGCTGCGTGCTGGCGGGCAAGACCGAGGAAATTGGCCCGGAGATCGCAACGCGACTGGCGGAACTCAAAGAAATCGAGGTGGTGGTCGATCGCGTGACCGCTCAGCCGGAAGGGGCGACGCGGCTGCGCGATTCACTCGAGAGCGCGCTGGAGGCGGGACGCGGGGCGGCGGTGGCGTGGATTGAAGACCGAGAAGAACCTCATCAACAGAATCTTGTGGCTCCCTCCCCCTTGAGGGGAGGGTCGGGGAGGGGGGCGGCAGCTGAAAATGACTCAACCCATGCAATGGATCGTCCTAGTGCTCGTGAACATTTACTCGTACGAGGCATCACCCCTCCCCCTCAAGGGGAGGGGAACAATCAGCATTCATTACTCGCGACGCTGCCGCCAATTCAGCTCGACGGCCGCACATGGCTCAAGCGCCGCTTCAGCCGCCGCTTGCGCTGCGAGCGCTGCGGGATCCAGTACCCCGACGTCGAACCGCAGCTGCTCAACTACAACAACCCGCTCGGCGCCTGCAAGGCGTGCGAGGGGTTCGGCAATATCATCGACGTCGACATGCAGCGTGTCGTCCCCGATGCCGAGAAATCGCTGCGCGACGGTGCGATCGCGCCGTGGAACACGCCCGCCTACGCCCATGAGTTGGAAGAATTGCTCGCACTGGCGTCCAAACACGGCATCCCGGTCGACGTGCCGTTTCGCGAATTGAACGACGAGCAGCTGCGGCTGATTCGCGAAGGCGTGCCGGAGAAGAAGTTCGGCGGGCTGGCCGGCTTCTTCAACTGGCTCGAACGGCGGAAGTACAAGATGCACATCCGCGTCTTTCTGAGCCGCTGGCGGAGCTACTACCCCTGCCCTGCGTGCGCCGGCGCCCGGCTGAAGCCCGAAGCCCTCGCCGTACGGATTGGCGGTTGGAACATCGCCGAGGTGATGGCGATGCGCGTGAGCGAAGCGCTCGCGTGGCTCCGCGGGTTGATGCTGAGCGAGTGGCAACGCTCGGTCGGGCAGTTGCTCGTTGATCAGGTCACGTCGCGGCTGAACTATTTGGAGCGCGTCGGCGTCGGCCACTTGGCGATCGAGCGTTCGTTGCGAACGCTTAGCGGCGGCGAGGCCCAGCG
>JBGSMO010000008.1:0-1529 GCA_041740115.1 Pirellulales bacterium | reverse complement strand
GTCGAACGGCAAATGGAACAGATCGTCTCGTTCCCAATCGACGTGCTTTGACATCACGTTGAACGCCAACCCGCGGCGGGCGGCGGGGAAGACGCGCTCCAGCAGTTGTTGCGAGTAGTCCCACATCGCGTCGAACGACAGCCCCCGCTTTTCGGTGAGGACCCCGTTCATCACGATGTAATCGACTTCCGGCAGCGGCGTCGAATCGCTGAGGGCGTCGATGCAATGGAATTCTAACTCCGGATACTTCGAGCGCGAGAGCTCGATGAACTTCGGCGAGGCGTCGAGGCCGACGTAACGGACGTTCGCCCTCCCCTGCTCCGCCATGTACTGCCAGAGGTGGGCGGCTCCGCAGCCGAAGTCGAGCAGGCTGACGCTCGGCGTCAAGGCGTCGGGGCCCAGCACGTCGAGCATCACGCGGTATCGCGTCTCGGCGTCGCGCGGGTTCGGCCAGTCGACGCCCAAGTGGGTGTCGCCATGGCGTTCCAGGCAACCTTCGTAGTGCTCGATCAGCGATTGATAACCGGCTCCATCCATGCCAGCGTTGTCGCAAACGGCGGGGAGTTTGACAACCGGCAAAGTTAAGATCCAGTCGCCCTGAGGTAATCCGAAGGGGCGGCTCGGCCTTTTCGGTGGTCATCGAATCACCGAGGCGCCCGATACGCTGGGAAGAAAGTCGTCCCCGTCGGCGCCGCGATGGACAGACGCTGATACGTCTCCGGCTGCAGGATGCGCCCGCACAGATACGCCGGCCGTGTCTCGGTCGACCAGCCTTGCTTGAACCTGGTGAGCCCCGAATCGGCCGCCGTCGTCCCGGCGCTGGCGCCTAGAGCGGCCCAGCGAACTCCCTCCTGGGCAAATTGCTGGAGAGCCGTGGCGAAGATGGCGAAGGCCGCCGCTTGGCCGTAGCCCCGTTCGTTGTAGGCGCCGAGGTGGTAGTAAGCGACGCCCCGATCGACGTACCAGAGCGTCATCCCGCAAACGCCCTCGGCGTCGACTGCAGCGAAGCAGTCGAACCCTGGTACGGCAAACTGTTTCGCGAATGATGGCGCGGAGAATCGGGCGATGCCGCGAATGTCGTGGCGTTCGATCAAGCAGTCGTAAAGGGGCTGCCAAGCGGCCAGCGTCTCCGCGCTCGCGGGCAGTCGACGGACTTCGACGTTCTTGAGCCCCTTGCGAATGTTGCGGCGGTGATGGCTGTCGGCGATCGAATCGAACGGCCGACTGAGATCGACGGCAAAATGCTGTTTGTAGGCGTAACAGAGATCGGGGAAGGCGCGAGCCAGTTCGTCGCCGCTCGTCGCGCCGAAAGGGTCGGTGACCGCGTAAGCGCAAACGAAACGATCCGCTAGCGCGTCCAGGTCAGGGCTCAGCCCGCCCCAATCGTCGCAAGCGAAGATCGGGTACGGCCCGACGGCGTCGAGATGCGTTGAATCAGCAATGGATTGCCCCAGCAGCGAGCCGCCACAGTGCGGCAGCTCGATCACTTCGCCGAATTCGGCGAGCGCGTCGGCGTAAGCGCGGCTCGC
>JBGSMO010000512.1:0-19925 GCA_041740115.1 Pirellulales bacterium | reverse complement strand
AAACTGCATCGGCGTACCCACAGTTGGCGGTGAAGTTTACTTCGATGAAGCCTATTCCTCGGCGCCGCCGCCCCCGCGCCGACCGAAAGCCTCGGCTCCCAATTCGGCAACTGGCTCCTCGGTTGCACCCTGATCTACGCCTCCCTTTTCGGCATCGGCCATTTAGTCTTCAAAAGCTGGCTCCCCGGCGCGGGCCTCATCGGCCTAGCCCTAATCTGCGGCGCCATCATTTCCCGCAACCTAAACTTTCAGAAACAATAGCCGTGGGGCAACGACCAGCCGGAGCGGTCGAATGGATGATTTAGGATTTATGATTTTCTGATTGGCTGGCGATCCGCGAAGTCCCTTCCCAAATCAGAATTCATAAATCCTAAATCATAAATCCCCTCAACAAGCATCCAGCATCCCTCCATGCAACTCCAACTCCTCTTCCCCAACGCCGCGCAAGTCCTTCCCAGCATCGGCGCCTTCACGCGCGAAACGCTCCGCCAATACCCGTTCGACGACGCGACCGCCGACCAACTCGCCCAGTGCATCCTCGCCGCCGCGAAGAACGCCATTGATCACGCCTATCCCGCCGGCGAACAAGGCGAGATCAAGCTCGCCGTCAACGAAGCGCACGGAAAACTAGAGTTTCTCATCCGCGACGACGGCCTCCCGGAAGACGTCGACGCCCTCGAACGCCGCCTACACGACTCGCAACTTCCCGCCGGCGCGCACGCCCTCGATTGGCCTGGTCTCGACGTCGTCGACGAGATCCACTGGATCGGTTACGGCCGCGAAGGGAAGGCGATTCAGATCATCAAGTGGCTGCACGACAATCACATCGCCGACGATAAGGCCGCCAGTGAATTGGCTCCCTTCAATGAAGAGGCTCCCCTCGCTCCGCCGCAAGCCTATGAAGTTCGCCGCATGCGCGCGGGCGAAGCAGTCCAAGTCTCGCAGCTAATGTACCGCGCCTACGGCAACACCTACCTCAACGAAGACGTCTACTATCCTGAACGGGTCGCCGCGCAAGACGCCGCCGGCACGGTGATCTCCTTCGTCGCCGTCGGCGCCGGCGGTCAGGTCGCCGGCCACTACGCCTGGGAGCGGAGCGTCGAAGGCCCCGTCGTCGAAGGGGGCCAGGCGGTCGTCGATCCTGCCCACCGCGGCCGCGGCCTGCTCGATCGCATGAAGGAAGCGGCCCTGGAAGAGGCCACGCGACTTGAACTCCTCGGCTGGTACGCCGACGCCGTCGCCGTCCATACCCGCACGCAGCAATCGAACATCAGCCACGGCGGCCGTTTGACGTGCGTCGACCTGGCGATCGCCCCGCAGACCCAAGAGTTCCGCAACATCTCGACAAACCTGCCGCAGCGAATCACCTGCCTCTTCTTCTTCCACTGGCTCACCGAGCCAACCCGCCGCACGATCTTCGTCCCCGAGCGCCATCGCTCGCTCATCGCCGAAATCTACGCGAAGCTCGACGCCCCGCTGGAGTTCGGCCACCCCGCCCCAGCCGCCGGCCATGGCGCCATTCGCATCTCCATTGCCGCCGACCGCGCCACGATCCGCGCCGAACAACTCGGCGGTGACACGGCCCACCAGATCCGCCACGCGAAGCGCGAAATCGTCGAACGCTCGCACGCCGAGGTCGTCTACGCCGAACTCCCGCTAAGCGACCCCGCGACCCCCTCGGTCGCTGAAGCGCTCGAAAAGGAAGGCTTTGGCTTCCTCGGCGTCGCCCCCTGCTGCGCCCCAGGCGGCGACGATCTGCTCCGCCTGGCCTACATCGTCGATCCGCTGCAGCGCGACCCAATCAAGACGGCCGACGACTTCTGCGCCAAACTCGTCGACTACGCCCTCGCCGAACAGCAGCGCGTGCAATCAACGCTGTAGCCGCGGGTCAACGCCCCGAAGCGTGAGAGAAACTGCAAACGCCTATTAGTGGCCAAAGGCTCTCGACCCCTTCCGCGCACCAGTCCCCCGCGGGGTGGCCAAAAATTGTTTCCCACCTCGCTCGGCGCATCTGGTATGGTGCGCCGGTTTCTCGCGCCCAGTCCCTGCGCACTCGGGGAGCGGTCGCGACGCCGATGAGTTTTGCAACTTGATGAAGCGCCCTGGCGGGGTCCCCCGAACGCGCACGCAAACGCAAAAGTCGCGGTCTTTGAGAGGGGTCGTTCGTAGATGGGAAGATCGTCCCATGGTGTCGCGACAGCGGCGCCTTGTCGCCTCAAAAACAGCACTTAAAGCGTGTGGCAGTAAGATCTTAAGGCGCTGTCGCCTAAAACGCGATTCCGTCAGCAAGTGACATAACAAGCCAGGAATGAATTCGTCCACATGACCGCCCTCGCCGTCAATCGAGTCGATTGCCCATCCAGCAGCGCCGGCTACCTACCAGCCGTCGGCACGCCGCTCGCTGAGGTCGAGACCCCCGCGCTATTGATCGACCTCGACGCCTTTGAAACGAACCTGCAGCTGATGCAGGAGTCGATCGCCGACTTCGCGGGGGAGCTTCGTCCCCATGCCAAGACGCATAAATGCCCGACGATCGCGCTCGCCCAGATTGCTCACGGCGCCGTCGGCGTCTGCTGCCAGAAAGTGAGCGAGGCCGAGGCGCTGGTCGACGGCGGCGTCGGCGACGTGTTGATCTCGAACCAGGTCGTCGGCGCCAAGAAAGTCGCGCGGGTGGCGGCGCTCGCGCAGCGGGCGCGAATCTCGATTTGCGTCGATGATCCGCTGCAAGTGACGGCGCTCGAAGAGGAGATGGCACGCGCCGTCAACGCCATGCTCGACGTGCTGGTCGAAATCGACGTCGGCGCCAAGCGGTGCGGCGTCGCGCCGGGCGAGCCGGCAGTCCGCTTGGCGAAGCTAATCGGCGAGAAGCAACGCCTTCGGTTCGTCGGTCTGCAGGCGTACCACGGTTCGGCCCAACATCGTCGCAGCGTCGAGGAGCGCCGCGCCGCCATCGCCTCAGCAGCGGAACTCGCCGGCCAGACGCGCGACCTGCTACACGCCACCGGCATCGACTGCCCGAAGATCACCGGCGGCGGCACCGGGACGTTTCTCTTTGAAGCGGCGAGCGACGTCTACAACGAGTTGCAGGCCGGTTCCTACGTCTTCATGGACGCCGACTACGCTGCAAACGAATGGGCCGACTCGGGCCAGCCGCCGTTTCAACATAGCCTCTTCGTTTGGACGACCGTGATGAGCCGCACCCCCGGCGTGCGCGCCGTTGTCGACGCAGGGCTGAAGTCTTCCAGCGTCGACTCCGGCCTGCCGAAGCTCGCGGATGTTACACCAGCGGCGTACGTCAACGTCTCCGACGAGCATGGCGTCATCGCCCTCAACGGCGCCCCCGACTATCCGCTCGGCCACAAGCTGAAGCTGATTCCCGGCCACTGCGACCCAACCGTCAACATGCACGATCATTTCATCTGCATCCGCAACGACCGCGTCGAAGCGATCTGGCCGATCACCGGTCGCGGCTGCGCGTGGTGAGTTATTGCTCACGGCATGACGAGAGCGGGAACCTTCCCGCGCACGAGTCGCGCTCGTTTGCGCACGAAGGGAACCAATTGACGCGTTAGCCCCACGATTTACGGGAAAAAGATTGACTCCCGCTCCCGGACGGATACCGTGGCGAGCAGGGAGATTCACACTCATCCTGGCACATTTGAGGAGTCCGCTCATGAGACGCAGCCACATCGCGTTCAGCGTCGTCCTGGCGCTGCTCGCCTTCGCCACGCTCGCAGCCGATCACGCTCGAGCCGCCGTCCTCTACGCCGCGACCGCCGCCGGCGCGACGGGGCAACTCTACACGCTCAATCCCGCGACCGGCGCCATGTTGCAAAACATCGGCCTGCTCAACGACGTGACCGGCACGAACTATCCGATCTCCGGATTGGCGTTCCACCCCACGACCGGCGTTCTCTACGGATCGACGGGCAACAATCCTGCAGCTACCGCGGCTCGATTGGTGACGATCAATCCCGCGACAGGACTCGTCACCGTCGTCGGCTCATTCAACGCCGGCCCGACGAACAGCAGCGGCACCCCCGCGACGATGGGCGATTTAGCGTTTGATTCGGCCGGTAACCTCTTTGGCGTCGGCACGATCGGCGGGCCGCAGCTTTACTCGATCAATATCGCCACCGCGCAAGCGACGGTTATTGGCGGCACGGGCCTCACTTCCACGACGGGCGGCGGGCTCGCGATCAGCCCTGGCGGCGTCATCTACGGCACGCCGACGGCCAGCCGCTACGGAACCTATGACGGGATCACCGGCGCCTTCACCAACATTACCAATCCGGACAAACCGGCCGGCGGAGGGGCCTACGGCGCGCTGGCGTTTGACGGCACGATGCTCTACGGCATGAACGTCGGCTCGGGGTCGCCCCCGCCGACGAATCTGGTGACGATCGACCCGACCACCGGCGCGGTGACAAATCTGGGTTCGTCGCTTCCCTCGCTGGACGCGATTGCGTTCGGGCCAATTCCCGAACCCGCGACGTGGACGCTGCTGCTCGCGCCGGCAGCGTTCGCCGCGCTGCGACGGCGGCGCTAACTTCATCGAGCGAAAACGCTCTCTGGCAACAAAAGAAAGGCCCGCGGCAATTTCGCCGCGGGCCCTTCGTCGTCTCCGTTATGTGCGGTCGACCGAATGATGTTCGCCCCCGGGCACTGACCGGGAGCAAAGTGCTCACCAAGTAAACTCGCCGCCCGCCATGGCGCCGTGGTAGAAGACGTCGCCCGAGCTGTTCATCGCATTGACGTCCAGCGTGTCGAGCATCGCCTGGGCCTGGTCGCTGGCCAGCGAGACGTCGCTGATCCAAAGCAGTTGGTAACCGCCGCGAACGGCGAAGTGCCGCGTCACTTGATAGGCCGTCGTCGCGCCAATTTCGCCGACGAACGCCACCGGATTGTCCGACGCGCCTCCTTCGACGATCGGCGTGTCGAGCACGCGGAAGGTGAAGTCGTTCTCAGCATCGTTGCCGTAGATGCCGGCTTTGAACAAACCGTTCACCGACAGCGGACCGCTCAGGCGCCAGAGTGCCACGTCGGCGCCAACCTGACCGCCGTAGAGGTGGTTGGAAGTGTTCCAGCTCACGCCGCTGAGATTCGGCACGATGAAATCGACGTTGTAGTCGAGTTGTTCGTTTAGCTCGATAATGCGGAAGCCGGTGAGCCACGTGACGCGATCCGACCGCTGATGGCGGAAGTTGAACTCCGTGCTGTTCAGCTTCGACTGGTAATTGGCGTTCACGTCGAACGCCAACGGAATGTTGATTGGGCCGATCTGAATGTCGCCCGTGTTGCCGTAGTCGTACGCGGCGTTCCAGTTGAGGGCGCCGAAGTAGCGGACTTCCACGCTGTTCGGTCCGTCGCCGAGCCGGCGTTCGATCGAAATGTCCGGCCCGCCGGCGTAGCCGAAGTCAAAATCCTCGCCGCCTGAAATCTGAATCAAGCCGCCGAGCGGCCGAGCCAAGACCACTTGGTCGGGACGTGAACGAGTGAGAATGACGGCGCCGGCGCGCACTTTCCAGGTCGGTGCGCACAGCGAACGGCACAAGTCGCCGCATTCGTCCGCACAGTCGCTTTCGCAGCAATCGCCGCGGCCGCCGTTGTAAGCGGTCGCATCGACTTGTGCGTCGTAGATGATCGACGCCGTCTCAGTCGCCTCGGCTAAATTGAAGTCGTCAATTAGTTCCGGATTGTGGAGGGCCGTCTCCAGCGGCGTCACAGCCGACGCCACGCCGGCCGCCCATACGAGCGACGACGCTCCTAAGAATTGCCATGCCGCCTTCATCTGCCCGACCTCCCTGTGAGCGCTTCGCGAAGCGAAACCGGCGTCCTGCCAGCTAACGTCAAGCGCGATTGTCGAGCTTCATCGACTACCGGCGGCGCGTCGGCACGACAAACCACCGCACGGCCATGCGACTGGCGCGATCGCAATGGCTTCACTCACCGGATGGGCTTGCCGAGGCGGCAAAGTCGGCGATCTACCGGGGCTGATTGTTCCTATGCGGGGGTCTCCGAGATTCCCTTCTCCCGACGAACCGGGTAAAGTTTGTCGGCTGGGGGCCCCTTGCCGCTCTCGCCGAACGCCTCGCTATCAGTCGTCCCATTGAGAAGCCGTCATGCCGACCCCTAAGGCCTTGTTGCTGATCGATCTGCAAAACGACTACTTTCCCGGCGGTGCCTACGAACTCGACCGGATCGCCGAGACGAGCGCGAAGTCCGCGGAGATGCTCGATCGATTCCGCAACAAGACCTGGCCATTAATTCACATTCGTCACGAGTTTGCCTCGCCCGAGGCGCCCTTCTTTCGTCCCGGTTCCGACGGCGCCAAGATTCATGATTCCGTAGCGCCTCTGCCTGGCGAAAAGATCGTCACGAAACAGCAGGTCAATGCGTTCCAGGGGACGGATCTCGACGCCCAACTTAAATCGCTCGGCGTCGAGGGCCTGGTCATCGTCGGCGCCATGAGCCATATGTGCATTGAAGGGGCGACGCGCGCGGCGGCCGATCTCGGCTATCGTGTCGAAGTCATTCACGACGCCTGCGCGACGCGCGATCAGGAATTCGACGGCCGCCGGGTGGCGGCCGCCGATGTGCATGCGACGTCGATGAGCGCGCTAGGATTCGCCTATGCGAAGGTGCTCGCCCTGCGCGAGTGGAAGTGATCGCCCGCCGACTGCCCGACTCTAACGCCGGCGGCGGAGCAGGATGATGGCGATGCCACAGACGCCCAAGCCGAGCGTCGTCGGCTCGGGTACCGCGGCAATCGACGGCGTCTCTGCAGCGGCCACGGTCGCGAGCGCAGCGTCAACCATCGCATCGAGACTCGCCAGCGCGGGCGCAATTTCGCCAGCTTGGCGCTGCCACTCGAGAAAGTCAGCGCCATCAGCAACGCCGTCGCCGTTCGCGTCTCCCTGATCGAGCCCATCAAGGGTAGTAGCCTTCAAGCCAAAGCGGCTCGACCACTTGGCGAGGTCAGCGTTGTTGACGGCATCGTCCTGAGTAAAGTCGGCGAACGGTCTCCGCCGCGCAACGGCCTTCAGTTCATACTCGAAGTAGTCGGCGCTGCCTGGCGGAGGCGTCGTCTCCCCACGGAGGTGCAGCCAGGGGCCAATCTCGGCGGCGATCAACTTCACCGACGAGCCGTCTTGAGTCGTCCCGTCGAACTGATAGACGTCGAACGGCGCCGCGACCGGCAATTGCCATCCAGTCAGCCCCGATAGATTCAGCGTCTGATCGAGCGGCAGCACATACGCCAAGATCGGATGGCTCGCCCACGCATCGACGTTCGAAAACTTAGCCACGTTCTGCGGCGGCCAAACGTCGGTGGGGCCAAGTTCGACCGTAAAGTCGAACTTGCCCATCACGCGGAAGTCGACGTTGAACCCGCCGATGCCGCCGCTCTCATTAAGTACGCTCAATCGCGGCAGAAACCGGTAATGATCGACCGAAACCGTCTGCGCTCGCCCTGCGCCGGCAAGCGACGCGATGGCAATCCAACCGCACAACGACAGCAAACCAAGCGACCGCTTCATGGGACGCGACCCTCCAAGAAAAGCCCCTCACGCCGAGGAGTATATCGTGGAGGTTGCGAACGCCGCAAAGGCGATCGAAAAAGTTTGCGTGTTTGAAGCGGCAAACGACGCTTCGCGCAAATCTGCGTCGAGTCGAGTGACGCTCTGGACAGCTTTCGGCCCTGACGGCGCGCTAGTCGCGAACGATCACTTCGCCGCGGCGGGTAACGACGACTTCTACACGGTGTCCGCACGACGGCCAAACGTAGGTGGCAACGCGACGGCCAAAGGCGCCATGGCGCCAGCTAACGCACGGCGCGGCGTCGCAGCATCCCGGAACGCAGACGGTCACGGGGAAGGCAGGGCAGGGGTCGCACGGGTCGTCAACGCAGAGAGTCACCCGCATGGGGGGCGGCGGGCAGCAACGATCGCCGGCCGAAGCCTGCGGCGATGCGACCGCGAGGCTGGTCAAAACGAGAGTGACGGCGACGGCAGTGAAATAGAGGCGACGCATGTTCGTGTACTCCCCGGGCAAAGATTGGTTGACTCCAGTTGTTGCAAGCCGCGAATGACGGCTCGCAACCACTCAAGCGGCGGCCCGCGGCGGATGTTACGGCGTCGCCGAAACTTCGATCACGTCCGCGGCGTCGTCGGAGCCGCCGAGTTCGAGGCAAACCAGCTCTCGCTCCCCGCGAAGATAGAGGCGAGAACCAACCAGCGCGGGGTGAGCGAACGGATCGGCGTCGCGATCCTGCGGCTCGTCAAAGACCTTCTGACGCGAGACGATGCGAAACTCATCGGCCGTCGCGTCGATCAGCAGCAACTCGCCCCCGCGACCGTAGATGAGCAGCCGGTCCGCCGAGGCGATGATGGGGGCGTAATCCCCCAGCGCGGCGTCGCGGCCGATCCAGATCGGCTGGAGGCCATCGGCGGCGTTGAGGCAATAGAGTTTGCTCCAGACGCAGAAGACTCGGTCCCCCACGGCGACGGGCGTACTCATGTCGGGGCGAAGTTTATTGCTCGCGGCGACCGGTTCGGGGTTGATGACTCCCTGTGCGTTGAACGAATGCAAGCGGGACCCGTAGGTCTCCCCGGCGAGCAGCAGTTGGTCGCCAACGACCACAGGCGTGGGGACGTGGAAGCCTCCTTTGATCGGAGGCTCCAACGTCCACAGCCGGCGGCCGGTGGCGATGTCGTGCCCGGCGACGCACTGGCGATCGAACGCCACAATCTGACCGACGCCGCCGAGCTTGGCGAGAATCGGCGACGCGAACGCATGGATCCCGCCTGGCGATTGCCAGATAACCTCGCCCGTGTAGGCGTCGAGGGCGACCAGCGAAGCGTCGGGGGCGCCGGGATGGAGAATCACTTTTTCATCAACGACGAGCGGCGACGAACAGGCTCCCCAGACGAGTTCGTCGTCGGCGCCGAACTCGCTGCGGATGTTGGTCTCCCACAGGATGGCGCCGCTCTCAAGGTCGATGCAGCGGACGTCGCCGAACGCGCCGCAGACGAAAACCAAGTCTTCCCAAATCTGCGGCGAGGCTCGGGGCGAATTATCGTAGTCGAGCCTTCCGCGAGCAGGATATTGGACAGACCAAAGTTCGCGGCCATCGTCGGCCGCATAGCAGCGCCACACGTCAAACTGATTCGTGGCGTCGCGATCGCCGATGACCACATACTTTTCGTCAGCCACGACTCCGCCCAGACCGGCATGCAACAGCGGCTGGCTCCAAACGACGTTTGGCGTAGCGGCGAGTCGCGCCGGCAACTCGGGGCAGCGGCCGTCGCGATTGGGGCCGCGCCATCCCGGCCATGAGACGGCCGCCTTTGGTTTGGCTGGGAGCGTCGACTTGACCGGCTCTTTGGCCCCCTTCGCCGGCGACTTCGCTTCATCCGCAGTCCGTTTGGGGTCTGCCTCCGGATAGTCGTCATCCAACTCGACGAAGCCAAGCATCGACTCCAGAGCCGTCAGTAGTTCCGGTTCGCCGCCGGAGTCGAGCAGCATTTGCTCAATCGCCTTCCGGTCAGCGGGGGACGCCTTGTCGGTGACAAATGCCGTGACGAACGGCACCGGCTCCGTCTCGGCGACGACGCGCAGGTCCCCCTTCTTGATCGTGCCGCAGCCTTCCAGCAGTGGCGCGGCGTAGCTAGAGATCACCGCGGCGCCGCGGACGTCGGGACCCCATTCAACGATCGCGCAGGCGCCGTCGCTGCAGGCGGCGCTCACTTCAACCTTGTCAGGCGCCGGCAATTCGACGCCGGCGCTCTCCAGCAGTTCGCGGGCGGCCGAGGACTTCTCGCTACAATCGCCCGGACCAAAGACGATGCGGTAGCCCTGCAAGTCGGCGACGCTCTGCGCGGGGTCCGCCGAAGGGACGACGATCAACCCGGTCTGCGTTGTCTTGCCGTCGAGGCCTGTGAGCTGTGCGAGCGGCGTTACCTTGAACTCATGCTTCTTCGAGTCGGCGCGAACGACCGAGTCTTTGCCGATAATCAGATGGGCGGTGGTGCAACCCTCCTTCTGCAACGCCTTGGTCAGCGATTCGGAGAAGGTCAGGACGACCGGGCGGCCGATTGCTTTCTCGATGTGCTGAGCTAGAACCTCGTACTTTCGCTGGGCGTAGCCGGCGACGCAGGGGCACGAGAGGGGCGCGGCCAGCGGATCCATTACCACCATCGAGAGTGGTTCAGTCGAGTCAACGGCGCGGGCGAGTGAAGCGGGCGATAAAAGCACTGCCGCGCAGGCCAGCGGTGCGAAGAAGGCTCTAGGCAACCGAAGCACCTTTGTCATGCTGGGCTCCTTTCTTAATTGTGCGCGAGTCGAGGCGCCGGGGGCGGGACGCCCCGGCTCGCGGTGGGAAATGCACGATTTTCGACAAGGCTAGTTGCCAGTGAGGACCTTCAGCAGTGCACTGCCGAGCGAGGGAGTCGCCGCGGACGTCGATTCGCCGCGTGTTTCGCTGTAGGCAATCTTCTCGCCGGGGGCGAGCCGTTCCATCTTCACGATGTGATTCCGGCTCACGTCGAGCATGAAGACGTTGTCGCCCGTCTTATCGACCGCGATCGCCACCTTCTTGCAGCCTGGAACAATGTCGACCTTGCCGACGAGATCGAGCAGTTCGCCTTCGGGGCTGAACCGTTTCACGCGGCCCAGTTCCGACTCGGCGGTGTAGATCGAGCCGTCGGCGCCGAAGGCGACGTTCATCGGGTTGCAGCAACTGCCGAAGCCGTCGAGACCGGTGCGCGACTGCTTGCCCCACGACGCAGCGAGCTCGCCCTGTTCGTCGTAACAGGCGACGCGGTGACGCGAGTTCTCGGCGACGACGATCCCCGCCTCGCCCGCTTGGACGTCCATCTGTCCGCAGCAGCCGCGCAGGTCAGAGACGACGACCTTGCCGTCGGCGAAGTCTTCGTCGAGTTGCCACACGTTGAAGCCGTACCCCGCCGCCGCGCTGCAAGCGATGTACACCTTCCCGCCCGTTTCGCTGATCGAGGCGACCTTCAGCTTGTAGTCCATCGACGCCTTCACCTTCTCGTCGAGTTCCTCCTCGCTGTATTCCTTGGCGCCCATCTGCTCCATCATCTCTTCAAATTGCGTCTTCATTTGCGTGAAGGATTTGAGGCGGCGCTGCTCGGACTTCGTCGGTTCCTCGCCCGCTTCCTCCTTGGCGGCAATCTTTTCTTCGAGATCGGCGATCTGTTTTTCGTACTGCTTAATCTGCTCGCCGAACTGCTCGGCCATCTGCTTCGACTGGTCGACGATTTCCTTGCGGAGCGCGTCTGTGCTCGCGAGCAGTTCGGCCGCATGAGGCGATTCGGCCTGATGGAGAACCTTCCCCTTCGCGTCGAGCCGAATCAGCTTGCCGTTGCCGGCGATGTAGACGTTGCCGTCGGAGCCGACGTTGATCGCTTCGGGACGAACGGGGACTTCCCACGACTCGACATACGTGCCGTCGCCGTTGAAGACGCGGACCTCGCCGGGACCGTCGCCGCAGGCGGCGAGAATCTGGCCGTCCTGATTGAGGCAGAAGCTATGGAGCGTCGCTTGGTCGAGGCCGTCGGCGTTGACGTTGATGATCAGCGTTTGCTTGTGAGTCGGATGGACGACGGCCTCGTCCGCGGCTGCGCCCTCTTCGGCAGGCGTCGTCTCGTCGATGGCAACGTCGACGTCGACCTCGACTTCCACGGCCGGCGTTCCGGTCAATTCAAATTCGTCGGCGCGAATGGCCGTCGGACCGGCCAAGATCATGCCGAAACAGGCCGCGAGGGCTAACCGCCATTTGGCTGCAGTCATGTTCTCTCCTCCGTTCAAAAAAAAGATGTGGCCACGACTGGGACGCGGCTGGACGAGCGCGGCGACATGCACGCTTACGCAATCGCTACATTGACGGCCGCAATTCGCACCAGCGGCATGATTATTACCCGTTTGACGCAGCGGATGCAAAAAAGTTTCCCAACTTGGCAGATTTTGATTGAGGAAAGGTCAGCCCAGACTTCGCAGTCCGCGACGGCCGACGGGTTGGCAGAGCAAATCGCCGGTTGGTACAACGACAGCATGGGTTCTGCGATCAACAGCCGTGACCTCCTCCTCTGCCTGCTAGCAAAGAAGCGCGGGCTGCTTGACGACGTGCGGCTCGAAGGCGCCGTCGTCCAATGGCGAGCGGGTTCGGACCTGTCGCTGTTGGAAGTCCTGGAACAGCGCGGCGACATCAATCGCCAACAACGGGCTGAGCTAGAGTCGGCGGTCGCCAACCAAGCCATCGAAACGGCGGTCGATCCCCAGAGTTCGCGATTGCGAGAATTGCCTCCCGGCGTGCGACGACTGCTCGTCGGCGGCATGTCGGACGTGGCGCTCGCAACCGACGTAGCGTTCGACACCCGGCCGGCGTCGCCGCCGAGTAAGGCTGGCGTCACTCCGCTGCCGACAACGCTGACTCCGGGCGAACGGTTCGACGTGCTGCAGGTTCACGCTCAGGGGGGCCTCGGCGTCGTCTTCCTGGCTCGCGATCACGAAATCGAGCGGACCGTCGCGCTCAAACAGATCAAATCGCAATGGGCCGACGATGAAGATTCGCGAGCAAGATTCCTGCTGGAGGCGCGCATCACCGGCCGGCTCGAACATCCAGGGATCGTGCCGATCTACGCCCTCGGCGCCGACGCGACGGGGCGGCCCTATTACGCGATGCGACTGATCCGCGGCGAGAGTCTGCTGGAAGTCCTCACCCGCTTCCATGCGACCGACGTGGCGAGCAAGCTCAATGAGCGTATGCCCGAACTTCGCAAGCTGCTGCAGCGCTTCGTCGACGTCTGCAACGCCGTTGACTACGCCCATAGCAAGGGGGTGATTCACCGCGACCTGAAGCCCTCGAACATCATGGTCGGCAAGTACGGCGAGACGCTCGTCGTCGACTGGGGCCTCGCCAAGGTGATCGGCTCCGACGAAGACGTCGCGCTGACGACCCGCATGGTTCGCCAACCCGAAAGCGAAGGGGGCGCCACGTCGACCCGCGTCGGGACGACCATTGGCACGCCGGCGTACATGAGCCCCGAACAAGCGGCAGGGCGGAACGACGAACTCGGCCCCCCGACGGATATCTACAGCTTGGGCGCAACGCTCTACCACATGCTGACGGGCGAGTTGCCGCATGCCGATGACGACGACATGGGAGTGATGATCGCCCGCGCCGAGCATGGCAAGGTGATTCCCGCGAACATCGCCGCCCCGTGGCTCCCACGGCCGTTGGCGTCGATCTGCATGAAGGCCTTGTCGCTGGCGCCGGAAGGACGGTACGTTTCGGCCCGTGCGCTTTCCGACGACATCGAACGCTGGCTCGGCGACGAGCCGGTGCGGGCCCACCGCGAAAGGCTCAGCGAGCGGGTCTACCGCTGGACGCGAACCCATCGCACGCTGGCGACGTCGCTGTTCGTCGGTTATCTGGTCGCGACGATCGCCATCATCATTGGCTCATTCGGCTGGAGCTATCTGCGGGTCCAGCAGGAAGAACGGAAGCAGCGGGCGAGCTCCGCCGCCGCGGTCGAAGCCGAGGATTCAACGGCAAGCCGCACGCCGGCTGCTGAGTAAGACGCCTTGGCTGGCGGACAACGCCGCGAAGAGCATGAGCGTCGCCGTCGAAGGCTCGGGAACGGCGCCGACCATGGACGCTGACGTGCTCGCGGGGGTCAACGAACGCTGCCACGCGAGAAAGTCGGCGCCATCAACGCTATTGTCGCCATTCGCATCCCCGTTGGCGATGCCTGCAGGAGCCGTGCCGCCGAAGCCTGCCTTCCACACCGGAATGTCATTGGCGTCGACCTTGCCGTCGAGATTGAAGTCGGTCGGCCCCGCGATCTCGCTGCCAACGACGACGAACCGAATGTTGTCCGAATTGCCGACGGTCCAGTTGAAGACGTTCGGCAGCGTCTGTCGCCAAAAGACATAGGAAGCTTGCGTCGTCGGCGCGATGTTTGTTTGGCCGCTTGTTGCAACCAATGCCGTTCCTGACGCATTAAATTTACCCGAACCGAAAATGAGGGCGTACGAGCCTGGCGCCAGACTAACGGAGAGGGGCGTGCGGAACTCGGCCGATGGCGACGGGGGCGTAAATGAAGTGCTGGCTTTCACCGTCCCGTCGGCAAACGGCGTCCCCTGCGGCATCGCGTCGAGCGCCGTGAGCGAGATGATCGCGGCGAACAGATTGCCCGTGATCGCGCCAAGATGGCCGCCGACCTCTGTCACGGCGGTCGTGGCATTCACTTTGAACCGCCAGCCGACGTAGTTAGTCGCCGAGACGGAAGGGCCGATGGCTTGTCCGGTTGCTCCCATCTCCGCCGAGGCGAGCGTCAGCGTCGCCGCGCCTACGGTACGGTGCGCGAGGGTGAACGCGACGAAGAGAATGAGCCAACGCATATGATGACCGGAAGGGTGTGCTAGATTCTTCGCTGCGCTCAGAATGACGAGGCGTTAGCGGACTTGCTTCGCGTAATCGCTGCGGATGGCGAGGTTCAACTCGCCTCCCGCCGAAAACTGGAAGATGCCGCCGGCCGTCCGCTCAATGCTGGAGAGCTGCACCGGGCCGACCATCTTCACTTCGGTCAAGCGGCATGTTTCCGTCTCCACCGACATCTCGCCGGTGAGCGCGATCGACAGCGGCGACTCGTCGTTCGGTTTCACTTCGATCGCCGCCTGAAACACGCCGATCGGCGACGGGCGTTCGGCCGTTGCCGGTTCAACGCGCAGCAACGTCAGTTCGAACCGGTGGACCGTCCCGATGGGGCCTTCAAAGCCGAGCAGCGATTGCACCACGTCGCGCGGCACGAGCACGCGCTGGCCGACCGTCATCGGCCGATTGATGAGCAATTCCGCGAACGGGTTCGGCTTGCCGACGTTCTCCAATGACTCGGCGACTAGTTTCGCCTCCTCCTCAGGAGGCGTGCCGCCGGCGAGATTGGTCACCACGACGCGGTCGCCGTCTCGCGACATCAGGTACGACTTCCCTTCGATCGGCTGGGTGACCAATTCTTCGGGCTTCGAGCTTTCCGGCGTCTGGCGACGACTAACCTTGAACGTCGCCTTGGCTTTGGTTGCACGCCCCTCGGCGACTTCAGTCACTTCGATCGTCCGCTGCTGCTCGCGGCGCATGCGGTTGGAACTTTCGTGAGCGGTTTGGCCCGACTGGGTGATCTTCGTCGTCAGGCCAAGGTCGACGTTCAGCGTCTGCGTCACCTGGTCGCCGACGGCGGCGGGCGATTGGCGGAAACGGACGACCTGCGGCTTCGCCTCGGGCGACGCCGGGATCGAAGCCGATTGGGCGACTGCGGCCGAGGCGACGGTCGCTAGCGTTACGGTGAGAAGAGTGCGAAGAATCATCGAACGGCTCGCTTCCTACGAGGACGACGCGGTCGGGTTTGGGCGGGGATGATCGGCGTCGTGCTGCGAGCGGTCAAGATCAGACTATGCCAGCAGCCGGTCCAGCGCCGCCACGGCCACCGGCCAGGTCGCCGGGTGGTCGAGCCAGGCGTTCCACCAGTTCCACACCCGCCCGGGAGCATCACTCGGCAGTTCCGTGCCCATGCCCCATGCCTCGAAGGCCGACGCGAGGCTCGCTTCGTCACACGTCGCTAGCTCAACTTCTTGCGCGGCTGCCAGCGTTGGCGCCAACATCGCCACGGCGAAGAGGTCCGGGCCACGACCGGCAGGCACTAGATCGGCGTACCGCGGCAGGTCGGCGTTCAGTTGCGCCAGCAGCCACGCCAAACGCACCGGTTCTGGGAGTGCTGGCAGCGGGTGGAACAACACTCCTTCGAAGGTCACCCGGTTTTGCCCCGCGTGCGCTGTGCCGTGTCCGCCGACGTACGGAGCGACCAGCACAATCTCCGCCGCCAGCGGGACGACCGAATCTTCGGTGAGGCGAGCGATCTCCCGTAACATCCCAGGGCCGCGGGCTTCCCACTGCTCCCGCAACGGCCCGCAGCGGACGGCGAGTTCTTCCGCCAGGTTCGGCTGCGCGCGGAGGAGAACCGCTTCTAAATCGGCGATCCCGCCCGCAATGCGAACCAGCAGGGCCGGGTCGCGCGCCGGCAAATGGAGTTTGGCGGCGGCCCGCGTCACCAATTCGCGATTGTTGTCGAACTCCGACGCCAGCGCCGTCAGTTGCTCCAGCACCGCAAGACGCGGCCACTCGGCAGCGTCGATTTCCGCCGCCAGGGCATCCGCTGCGGGATCCAGTAGTCCCCCTAGCGTGGCGTCTGCGGCGGGGATTTGTCGGGCACGGCAGAGCGCAGCATGGAGGGCGGTGGCCGAGAGACTGGTCTTCCAACGAAGTTCTTCAAGCATCTTGGGCCTCGCCGCCGGCGCCTGCCAGAAAATGGCGCATAGTTGTGAAGATAAAGTTGCAGGGAAACATCGAGTAGTCGCGTCACGCAAGATACGCCGGCTTCCCGCCGGCGGGCGATAGCACTCTGCGCACCTGCGGCGTGCATGCCGGCTTTGCTGCGAATTGCCTGAAAGCTGACCTCGCGGCGGCGGGGCGAGGTTGTTATTCTCCGCGCCCATTTCGACCGCAAGGCGAACCCCGCCGCGCGGCCGCACCTCCGTCATTGCCTCACCGCGAGACCAGCGCGATGAAACTCCGCCGTTATCTGCTCGGATCGACTCTCTCCCTCTCCTTCATGGCGTTGGGCGCGATCGGCGTCCAGGGACAGCAGTATCCGGGAACCGCCGTCGGCAACCAACCGACACCGGGCGCGGGAACCGTCTCAACGCAACCACTCAATCAAGTCAGCCAAGTCGCGGCCGTCGGCATCGGCCAGCCACAGGGCCAAGCGGGCGGCGTACTGGGGCAGCCCTCTGCGGGACCGAATGGCGGCGCGCCTGCTGTTGGCGCTCCCGGGGCCGCGCCTGGATTGCCGCCGGGTCCGCCCTTTCAACTTTCTGAGATTGAAAAGGGCGAAGTCTTCCGACTGCTCAAGATGTGGGAAGAGTCGAGCGCGAAAGTGAACACGTTCAATTCCGACTTCGAACGTTGGGAATACGACGCCGTCTTCGGTCCCGGCGCCGAAACGCCGCTGATCAAAGCCAACGGCACCCTGTCGTTCTCCAAGCCGGACAAAGGAAGCTTCAAGATCGACTCCATCAGCCGCTGGACGAAGGCGGACGCCCAGAATCCCGACGTCAAAGTTCCCGGCGATTGGATGCCCAAGCCCGATGAAATCGGCGAGCACTGGGTCTGCGACGGCAAGGCGGTGTACGAGTACAACCACCGTGACAAGCAGTTGGTTGTCGTCGGCATTCCGGAAGAGATGCGCGGCCAGAGGATCGTCGATGGGCCTCTCCCCTTCCTGTTCGGCGCCGAGGCCAACAAGTTGATGGAGCGTTATTGGATTCGGTCGAGGCAATCTGACCCGAGCATGATCTGGCTCGAAGCCTACCCCCGTTTGCAGAGCGACGCCGCGAACTACGACATGGTCGACGTGATGCTCGACCGGAAGACGATGCAGCCGAAAGCAATTCAAGTTCGTCTCCCGGGCGGACAGCAGCGGCATGTCTACATGTTCAAAGATCCGAAGGTGAACGAGACGAACATCGGAGCCTGGTTCCCGACGCTCTTTAGCGCCCCGCGCACTCCCCTCGGTTGGACGCGGGTGATGGCGGACCAAGCGGCGCCTCAGGCCGCGAATCCGAACCCTCAGGCCCCGTTGCAGCGCTAATTGGCGATCCGACCTTCGATAAGAACGGTCGGCCGGATAATCGCTACCACTGGCCTATGCCCTGGATTCCTTGGGCGATGCAGCGTCACAGTTGGGCCGCGGCTCCAAGCAGCGTGACATAGGCTTGTGATGTGGTCTGGCTGGTCCAGGCCGTCGCTTCGCAGGCCCAGGTCTCGCCCGCCATGTCTGACGCTTCGCCGGTGGTTTCGCTTCCTTCTCCCGGCGTGATCGGCGACGAAGCCGATTGTCGAATTCCCGCACCGCCGAGCGTTAAGCTCTTCGCGCCGACGCGACTCGTCCGAGTCCTCCATGTGATTAACGGCGAACACTTCTCCGGCGCCGAGCGGGTGCAAGATTTGCTGGCCGGCTACTTACCAGCGTGCGGTTACGAAGTCGGCTTCGCCTGCGTCAAACCGGGGCGTTTCCCCGACGCTCGCAAGTTTCGCGACGCCGCGCTTTATCCGGTGCCGATGCGCAGCCGGCTCGACTTCAGTTGCGGTCGCAAGCTCGCGTCGCTGCTCCGCGACGAGCAGTTTTCGATCATCCACGCCCACACGCCCCGTGCGCTCATGGTCGCCGATCAGGCGGCCCGCTTGGCGAAAGTGCCGCTGGTGTACCACGTCCACAGCCCGGCCGGCCGCGACTCGACGCGCTGGTTCCGCAACATGGCTAATGCCTGGCTCGAAAGGCATGCCGCCCACCGCGCCTCGCGGCTGATCGCCGTCTCGCCGAGCGTCCGGCGGTACATGATCGAACAAGGGTTCCTCGCGAGCCATGTCATCTGCGTTCCCAACGGCGTGCCGACCATCGACGTGGCGCCGCGGGCCGCGGCGCCGCAGACCTGGACGCTCGGCATGTCGGCCCTCTTTCGCCCCCGGAAGGGGATTGAAGTCCTGCTGGAGGCGTTGAAGCTCGTTCGCCGAGGCGGCAACGACGTTCGCCTTCGCGCCATTGGTCCGTTCGAGACTCCCGCTTACGAGGCCGAAGTGCGGGCCCTCGTCGCCAAGTTGGGCATCGGCGACGCGATCGAGTGGACCGGCTTCGTCACCAACATTGCCGGCGAACTCGCAAAGATCGACGCCCTCGTGCTCCCCAGCCTGTTCGGCGAAGGCATGCCGATGGTGGTGCTCGAAGCGATGGCGGCCGGCGTGCCGGTGATCGCCAGCGACGTTGAGGGGGTGCCGGAAGCGATCGTCGATCGTGAAGATGGCCTCCTGGTTCAGCCAGGCGACGCCGCCTCGCTCGCGGCGGCGATCGATGAGCTGACTTCAGGACTAGTCGACTATCCGACGCTCAGTCGCAACGCCCAGACGCGGCATGCGGAACGATTCTCCGCCGAAACGATGGCTGGCAACGTCGCTGCGGTCTATGACCAAGTCCTCGGCCGTTAGCGTGAACAACCCAATTCTTGTCATTCTGGGCGGAGCGAAGAATCTGGAAGCCCGTTTGATGCGCTAGCTTCTTTGCTCCGCTCAGTAATGACGTTTTCTGCATAGCTGCCCACGCCTCAGCCCCCTTGCTATCTACTTGGCCTCCTGCGAAAGATAGTGGTTTAACATCGAGTTCCATCCCTTCGCAGGCAGTCATGAGCGCTCCCGCCGATCCGATTGAAGTCTCCGTCCCCGAAGTGAAAGAGTTGTGCGACGCTCGCGCCGACTTCCTCTTCATCGATTGCCGCGAACCCGACGAATACGCGATCGCCGCGATCGAAGGCGCCCAGCTGCTGCCGATGAGCACGCTGGCCGAGCGCGTCGGCGAATTAGCGGGCAACGAAGATCGCCGCGTGGTGATTCATTGCCATAAGGGAGGCCGCAGCCTCCGCGTGGCAAACTGGCTGCGACAGCAGGGCTTCACACGAGCCCAGTCGATGGCCGGCGGCATCGATCAGTGGGCGACGGACGTCGAACCGGGGATGGCGAGGTATTGAGTCAGGAGTCAGGATAATTTGCGGTTTCAGATGGACGGCGCAAGCTGCTTTTCCCGCATTTATTGACTCCCGTCCCCTGACTCCTGAGTCCTCTCCAGCCCCCCTTGAATTTCGCGGTTCGACCTGCGATTGTTACTCGTTCGACCGTAGCTCGCCGGAGTGGCGGAATTGGCAGACGCGCATGGTTCAGGTCCATGTGCCCGCAAGGGCGTGGAGGTTCAAGTCCTCTCTCCGGTACTTAACGCCGTTGGACTGGTCGCTTAAGCGACCAG
>JBGSMO010000494.1:0-23446 GCA_041740115.1 Pirellulales bacterium | reverse complement strand
CAACTGCCATTGTCGATGAGTCACATCGCTGGGATACTCGCACTCCGTTTTCATGCTACGGCTCCTTCCTTCGGCTGGCACCAAAGGCAGGGAGCCGTAGCTGTTTTCGTTTAATCAGGCAATTTCAAAACACGTTCTTAGTATCGCACAGAAGATTGCCACTGATCGGCAGTGCGCGTGCCCGGCGTCGGGTTCACCAGCGGCGAGGCGGGTAGGCCGGCGCCGGAGGCTTGCAGCGCGGCGACGCGGGCGGCGATTTCCGGCTGGTGCTGGTTCACCGAAAGCGAACGCTGGTAGTTGGCGAGCGCCTGGGCGCGATCGCCTTGCACTTCGCGGAGCCGGCCGAGAGCGGTGAGCGCTCGCGGATTGTTCGGGTCGATCGACAGAGCTTCGACCAGGCGAGCCGAGGCGAGTTGCGAGTTGTTCTGCTCTTCAAGCAACCGGGCGAGTTCGATCTTGGGGTCGGCGAGTTGCGGGCTGCGCGCCGACCAGCCTTCGAGCAACCGGAACGAGGCGTCGGTGCGGCCGGTTTCAACCAGCAGCACCGCAAGGCCGCGGTAACATTCGGTGTGGTTCGGGTCGTACTCCAAGCACTGGTTGTAGTAACGCTCGGCCTGGGCGAGATCGTTCGGATTGTTCGTCAGCTTGCCCGCCTTATGGAGGGCGGCGGCGAGGTTGTAGTAGCTGGTGGCCGACTTCGGGTCGTTGGCGATCGCGCGTTGGAACGAGTCGGCGGCCTGTTGGTAGTTGCCGGCCTGATAGAGGCGGACCCCTTCGGAATTGAGCGCGGTCGACTGCACCTGACTGCAGCCGGCGGTCAGCGCCAGGGCGGCGGCCAGCCCGACGGCGAGTCGGCAATAGGTGAAGGTGGTTTGCATCGCGGAGCGCTCCTCGGCGACCGAGTGGGCGAGCAAGAACGGGGCCCGCCAGCGTGGTCGCGCGAAGAGGGTAGCGAGGCGGCGCGATCGTCGCAACCGCGACTTGAAATAGCCCGGTCATCCTGACCGGGGCAACAGGCGGCCCAGCATGGGCCGGCTATCTGTGGGCAGGCTGGGGCGGTTGGCGGGACCATGAGAACGGCCTGTGACGGCCGCGCCGGCGGTTCGGCCGCAGGGCCGGAACGGTTCGCTAAACCGCACCAGGCGATTAAGCCGGCAAGACCCCTTAAGTGTGCTATTTTTCCTAGTCGGTCTACTTTCTCGCCGCCGTGGGCCGATCTTGCTAGCGTCAGGGACACATGTCCGCCGCGAACGCCGACTGCCCGCCACGGGCTTTCCCACCGAACGGAGAAACACCTCGCCATGGCCGCCAAGAAGTCCACCGCCGTCGCCACCCGCAAGTCAGCCCCCTCGAAGCCGGCCGCCGCTCCGAAGCAACGCGTCGCCGCCACCCCCCGTTCGGCCGCGCGGAAGAGCACGAAGGCTGGCGAAGAGTTGGTGACGATCGACCGTCGCCGCAACGAAGAGGCGGCCCCGGCGCCGGTTTTGGAGCGTCGGGCTAAGGTGCAGCGTCGTCGGCAGATCGACCCGACCACCTGCGAGCGCGACTACTCGATCGAGGAAGTCGAGTTCATGAACGCGATGGACGAATACAAGCGGAAGAACGGCCGGATGTTCCCGACCTGCAGCGAAGTGCTGGAAGTGATCCGCGGTTTGGGTTACGTCCGCCTCTCGCCAGCCGGCCGGGCGATGCTTGCCGCCGAGGGCGAGATCATGGGCGAAGGCGCCATGAGCCAGGAAGAAGAATTCGAGACGGCCGGATTCTAAGTAGGTTGGGCTTTCAGCACGACAGAACCCTCGCAAAACTCAAACCAACAAAGCCCGGCAGCGCGAAAGCGCCGCCGGGCTTGTTTTATGGATTGCGCGTATCCGCTGCTGTCGGGCTGAAAGCCCAACCTACCGCTGAATATCCGCAACGATGTCGCGGAGTTCATTCACTGAAACGTCAGCGAGTTGCTTGCCCTCTTTGCTCAGGCGTTCGTTGATCTTGATCGCCGTCTCCTGCAGCATGCCGTGGGTATCTTTCGACCCGCCGGCGAGGAGGAAATTGGGGCCGCGCGTGATCCGCTTTTGGCCGTCATCGGCATCGAAGGCGAGGCCGAGGAGGGCGGCCTGGGGCTTCTTGGGGCGGGGTTGGCGTTGAATGTCCATCGGCAGGAATGCTAGGCGGATGGGCGTCGGCGGGACAAAATAAAAGCCACCGATGAGCCGGCGGCTTTTATTGTACGGCAAGACGTCGCCAAAGGTTCTAGCGGCGGCGGCTCCAGGCGCGAAGGGCTTCGACGGCGGCCTCGCGGCTGTCCTTCGTGCCGGCCTTATCGGCGATCTTCGGCAACTTGCCCGGCTCGGGCTTCGCCGGTTTGCCGGAGTGATCGGTCGGCTTCTCCGCTTCCGCGGCAGCCGTCGCTTCGGCGGCCTGGAGCTCTGCGTTGGCGGCTTCGGCGGCCGCGGCATGCATCTTTTGGATCGCGTTCGTATCGTCGATGCGGATCGTCTGCGTTTCGTTGAGCGCTGAACTCGGGCTCAGCAGCCACTTGGTGATGTCGTCGTCGGCGACGCTGTCGGTCGGCGTCGTGGCGGTGCGGACGACCGCATCGGCGACGCTCTTCACCTCTGGCTTCTTAACGCTGTTGAGGCTGCTCGTGATCGTTAGCAAGAACTTGAGGGGGCCGACGATGATTTCGTCGCCCGAGGCGAGTTCGACCGTGCCCTCGATTTTGGCGCCGTTGACGAGGGTGCCGTTACGGCTCCCCATGTCGCGGACGGTCACTTTCGACTCGTCACGGCTGATCATGCAGTGCTGCCGACTGACGGCGCTGCTTCCTGCACAAAGGCTGCAGTCTTGGCTGCGCCCGATCGTGAATTCGGGCTTTTTGATGGAAATCTTCGCGCCCACTTTGGCGCCTTCCAGCACTTTAAGAGTAACGTCCATGGCCGAGCCTCTCTTCAAGCCGGCGCGTTGCGGATCAATGAGCGCGCGAAACGCTCATGTCCACCGCGCGCAGGCCGCTGTCCCAGAACGCGCTCTGCGCGTTCAAAAGCCGTTGGTCGCAGTGAGATCAACCCTGTTGCGAATCTGTCTTTCTTGAGGCCGTGATTAGTCAATCGAGCCCCCCACAGGCTCAGATTGCGAGAATAACACGGCCGCTGCACGTAGTACAGCAAAATCCAGACCCAACTCTGCGGGAATTCTACCGTTTCGCGCGGAATCACAAACCCCCCTGAGGAGTTATTCCTGCCTCGACGCGGGAAGCCGCAAGGGACGCCTAGCCGTAGCCGATGGCCGTCGCTCTCCATTAGAGGATATCGGGCCTAGAGAGTCGGCCGCTCCACGCCAATTAGCGGCGGTGGGTCCATGCGGGAGCGGCGTACTTTTCGGCCCGCAGTTGCTCGGCGCGCTGCATTACATCTTCGCCATGTCGCGGCTGGTAGTCGTGGAGATCGAGTTGTAAGACGGCGGCCAGGGCTGGCGACCAGCGTTCGACGAGCCAAGCAGGGGAGATGGACACTCCCGAAATTTGCTCAATGCCAGCCAGTTCGGGGGCGGCCGGGGATCGATCGAGCAACACCGAGCCGTGCTGCAAAACGGCGCCCCGGCGTCGACGCTGGGCGCTGCCAACAATCTTCACGGGCTGCTCAGCGGCGACCTCGGTCGGCAGCACGACGTCGACCGAGGTGCGGCGGGCGAAGCAGAGGAAAGGTTCTTCGGCTGCGGCGAGTTTGTCGGTTGGCTCGTCACTGTTGGCTGCGGAGAGAGCCGAGGCGCGATCACGATGGAGCGTCGCGACAATGCCCTCGGACGCGAGCAAGTCGATCAGGGACCGATGAACGACGTCGTAGAGCCGTGGCGATTGGCGCGACAGCGGGTGGTCGGCCGGCAGCGAAATCGAGTAGGTGAGTTCCCGATCGTGCATCAAGGCGCCGCCGCCGCTCTGTCGCCGGACGACCGCGGCCTGACGGCTCTCGGCATGTGTGTCGCGTTCGTTGTAGGCCTGGAAATAGCCGAGCGAGAGGGTCGGCTCCTGCCACTGGTAGAACCGGAGCGTGGCGATCCCGTCGTCGGCGGCCTCCTCAAGGAGGGCTTCGTCGAAGCCCATGTTCCAGGCGCCGTCGAGGGGCGGATCGACGATCAATCGGCAGGGCGTCATCTGCTTATTGGTTGCGTTTGATGTTTCTCGCAAAGGCGCGAAGGCGCAAAGGGGACGCAAAGAAAATACGGGGAAAATTATTAACCACGAAACACTCGAAAATGACGAAAGGGGAGAAAAAGGAAGAAAGCAACTGCATTGCGATACTAAGTTCCGTCCCTTTGCTTGATTATTTTCCTTTTCGTACCTTTCGTGTGTTTCGTGGTTAAATGTATTTCTTCTTTGCGTTTCCTTTGCGCCTTCGCGGCTTTGCGAGAGACTAACCGCCCTGCCAGCCACAACTACTAGGAAGCTCAGTCGACGCGGCAGCAGAGCATCGGGTTGCGGGCGGCGGCGACTTCGTCGGGGCGGCTAATCGCCGTCGAGTGCGGCGCTTCGTGAAGCAGTTCGGGATCTTCGCCGGTGATGCGGAAGAGCGTTTCCGCGAAGGCGTCGAGCGTTTCTTTGCTTTCCGTTTCGGTCGGTTCGACCATGATCGCTTCGGGGACTGTCAGCGGGAAGTAGACGGTCGGGGCGTGGTAGCCGTAGTCGAGCAGTCGCTTGGCGAGGTCCATCGCAGCGACGCCGCGCTCGGCCTTGAGCTTCGACCCGCTGGCGACGAACTCATGCATGCAGCGATCGCCTTGCGGCACTGGAAGGAAGTGCTTCACGCGGCTGAGCAGGTAGTTGGCGTTGAGCACGGCGTTCTGGCTGACGCGGCGAAGGCCGTCAGGACCGTGCGTGCGGATGTAGCAGTAGGCTCGCAGCAAGACGCCGACGTTGCCGAAGAAGGAGCGGACGCGGCCGATGGAGTGGGGGCGGTCGTAGGCCAGGGCGTACTTGCCGTTCTCGTCCTTGGTAACGATCGGCGAAGGCAAGTACTTCGCCAGCGTTTCAGTAACGCAGATCGGCCCCGCGCCAGGACCTCCGCCGCCGTGGGGGCCGCTGAAGGTCTTGTGCGGATTGTAATGCTGCATGTCGGCGCCGAAGTCGCCCGGGCGGGTGACGCCGAGGATCGCGTTCATGTTGGCGCCGTCGAGGTAGACGAGCCCACCTTTCGCGTGGACCGCGTCGGCGATCTCGCGCATGTTCGGCTCGAAGATCCCGACCGTGTTCGGGTTGGTGATCATGAACACGGCAATGTTGTCGTCGAGCTTCCTATAGAAATCCTCCATGTCGACGCCGCCATTGCTGCGGGTCTTCACGGTGATCGTGTTGAATCCGGCCATCACGGCGCTCGCCGGGTTCGTGCCGTGGGCGTTATCAGGGGCGAGGACCTTGATCCGTTGCGCGGTTTGGCCGAGGTCGCGGAAGTAGGCGGCTGCCACGAGCAGCGCGGCGTACTCGCCATGGGCGCCGGCGGCCGGCTGGAGCGAGCAAGCGGGCAGGCCCGAGATCTCCGAGAGATACTGCTGCATCTCGTAGAGGACGTGGAGCATCCCCTGGATCGTTTCGGCCGGTTGCAGCGGGTGCAGATCGGCGAAGCCCGGCATCGCGGCGGCTCGCTCGTTCCGCTTCGGGTTGTACTTCATCGTACAGCTGCCAAGCGGATAGAAGTGGGTGTCGACCGACATGTTGAGCGTCGACAGGTTGAGGTAGTGCCGAATAATTTGCGGCTCCGGCACTTCCGGCAGTGCGGGGGGAGCGGCGGCGATGGCGCTCGACGGCAGTAGGTCCTCAATCGCCGCTTCCGGCACGTCGCACGCCGGCAGGCGCGCGGCACGGCGACCGGGCTTGGAGAGATCGAACAGGAGCTGCGTGTCGCGGGTATTTCGCATCTGTTTTTCTTACTTCTTTTTTTGAACCGCCAAGGACGCCAAGGACGCCAAGGAAGAAAACTTGAACCGCCGATGAACGCAGATAAAGCGATTTCCTATTTGCGTTTATCAGCGTTCATCTGAGGTTCCATTCCTCTTTGTATTTCCTTGGCGAACCTTGGCGTCCTTGGCGGTTAATCCTCTTCGCTAAATGTCTAAACGTGAGCCGGTTGCCGTGCTGACTTGGCGGTGAGAGATTTTACCAGCCCGTCGATGTCGGCCTTCGTGCGCTTCTCGGTGACGGCCACGAGGAAGCAGTCGCTCAGTTCTGGGTACCAGCGGCTAAGCGGCAGGCCGGCGAGGTAGCCGGCGTCCAGCGCGTCGCGGAGTAGGCCGTCGACGTTGTTCTCGGCGTCGCGGATGACGACTTCCTTGAACGTCGGCGCGTCGAACGCCTGGCTGAACCGTTCGTTCTGGCAGAGTTGCTCGGCCAGGTAACGCGTCTTCTGCAGGCAGAGGTTCGCCGTTTCGCGGAGGCCTTGCGGGCCGGCTTGGGCGAGATAGACGCTTGCACGGACGGCGAACAGGGCTTGGTTCGTGCAGACGTTGCTCGTCGCCTTGTCGCGGCGGATGTGCTGCTCGCGAGTTTGCATCGTGAGGACGTAGCACTTGTTGCCGCGGCGATCGGTCGTCTCGCCGACGATGCGGCCTGGCATGCGGCGGACGAGCGAGTTGTCGCACGCCATGATGCCGAGGTAGGGGCCGCCGTAGCTCATCGGCGTGCCGAGCGTGTGCCCCTCGGCGACGGCGATGCTCGCGCCGTAGTCGCCGGGACGCTTCAAGATGCCGAGGCTGATCGGATCGAACACCGCAACGAGCAACGCGCCGGCTTGCTTGGCGACGGCGGCGACGCGGTCGGCGTCTTCGACGCAGCCGAAGAAGTTCGGTTGCTGCAGCAGCACGGCAGCTGTTTTGTCGTCGATCGCCGCCGCGAGGGCGTCGGCGTCGAGAACGCCGGCCGGGCAGTCGAGCGTGACGAGCTCCGCGTCGATGTTCTCGAAGTAGGTGGCGATCGTTTGGCGATATTCTGGGTGGAGCGTCGACGGCGCGATCACGCGGTTGCGATTGCCGCCGGCGTGGAGGGCCATCAGCACCGCCTCGGCCGCGGCGCTGGCGCCGTCGTAGAGGCTACTGTTGGCGACGTCGAGACCGGTTAGCCGCGCGATCAGCGACTGATACTCGAACATCACCTGCAGGTTGCCCTGGCTCGCTTCGGCCTGGTACGGCGTGTAAGAGGTGTAGAACTCGCTCCGCGAACCGATGACGTCGCACACCGACGGCACGAAGTGGTCGTAGCTGCCGCCCCCGAGGAAGCAGACCTTCGTCCCGGCATGGTCGTTCAGCGCGGTGAGCTGACGCAGATGCTGATCGAGCTCCATCTCCGAGAGCGCCGGCGGCAAGTTCAGCGGCCGCTTGAGCTGGAGGGCGTCGGGAATGGGAGCGAACAATTCATCGATGCTCGCAGCGCCAATCGCGGCGAGCATTTCGGCTTGGTCTTCGGCGGTGTTGTAATGATACGGCATGGGATCAAATGGGGAATGCTGAATGGGGAATGGGGCAGGTGGGGGCGTAACGAACTTGGGGCAGGGATCGCATGGTCCCCATTCCCCATTCCGCCTTCCCCATTCTTACTAGTGTCCTTCTTCCTCACACTGCTTCTGGTACGCAGCGAAGTCCATCAGGTTGCCGAGGTTCGATTCGTCGGTGATGCGGATCTTGGCGATCCAGCCTTTGACGTAGGGATCGGTGCTGAGGATCTCGAGGCTGTCGGGAAGCGCCGTGTTGACCTCGACCACCTCGCCGGTGACGGGGGCGTAGACGTCGCTCACGGCCTTGACCGATTCAACTTCGCAGAACGGCTGCTCCGCTTCGGCCTGGGCGCCGACTTTCGGCAGTTCGATGAACACCAAATCAGTCAGCGCTTCCACGGCAAAAGCCGAGATGCCGACGGTGGCGATCTTTTGGCCGCCGACATCGGAAATGGAGACCCATTCGTGGGTTTTGGCGTAATGAAGATCTTCGGGTTTCACTTCTGCAATCTCCCGATGTTACTGGGGGCTTTTATGTTTCTCGCAAAGGCGCGAAGACGCAAAGGGATCGTAAAGAAATGCGGGGAGGATTTTTAACCACGAAACACACGAAAACGACGAAAGGAAGAAATACGAAGGGAAGCAAGTAATGTTGCGGCGCCGTATTCTCCCAACCTTCGTTCTTCTCCGTCTTCTTTTTCGTTCCTTTCGTGTGTTTCGTGGTTAAATGCATTTCTTCTTTGCGTTTCCTTTGCGTCTTCGCGGCTTTGCGAGAGACGAATAACGAAACTACTTCCCGCGCTGATAAAACGGCAGCGGGACGACTTGGGCGGGGTGGTGTTGGCCGCGGATGTCGACCGCGAGCGGGGTGCCCGGGCCGGCGGCGGTTTGTTTGACGAAGCCCATCGCGATCGGCCGTTCGAACGTCGGCGAGAATGTGCCGCTCGTCACGGCGCCGACCGGTTCGTCACCGTGAAGAATCACGGCGCCTTCACGGGCCGGGCGTTTGCCTTCGAGTTGCAATCCGACGCGGACCGATTGCTGGTGATTCTTTTGGGCCTCGATGATCGCCTCGCGGCCGACGAACTCACGGCCGCGGAGGTTGATCGCGAAGTTGAGGTCGGCCTGCACCGGGTTGATCTGTTCCGACAACTCGTGGCCGTAAAGCGGCATGCCCGCTTCCAGTCGCAACGTGTCGCGAGCGGCGAGCCCGACCGGGCCGCCGCCGAGCGGTTCGGCGCGCTCGATGAGCCGCGTCCAAATGATCCCGGCGTCGGCGGCGTCGCAGATGATCTCGCAACCATCTTCGCCCGTGTAGCCAGTGCGGCTAACGAACGACCGGAACGACGCCACGCGGGCCATCACGCCGAAATAGTAGCGGAGCGACGTGAGCTCGTAGTCGCAGATCGCGTCGAGAACTTCGATCGCCTTGGGGCCTTGGATCGAGATCATCGCGTAGTCGGCGGTCTTGTCGTCGATGCCGACGTCGAAGTCGCCGCGGCGTTGGTTGAGCCACGAGACGATTTTCGTCCGGTTGCTGGCGTTGACCACCAGCCCGTAACCGCTGAGGCCCCCTTCAGGGAGTTGGATCTGATAGACGAGGATGTCGTCGAGAACGCCGGCCGACTCGTTGCAGACGAGCGAGTAGCGGACCTGCCCAGGCGTCATGTCGTCGATGCGCCGCGTGAGGAGCGAATCGAGGAACCGCTGGGCGTCGGGGCCGTCGATGATCAACCGACCCATGTGCGAGATGTCGAACAGGCCGGCGGCTTTGCGGGTCGCCTGATGTTCTTCGACAATCGAGGTGTACTGCACCGGCATCGACCAGCCGGCGAAGTCGACCATCCGCCCGCCGTGGGCGACGTGCCAACCATGAAGCGGCGTGCGCAAGAGTTCCGATTCGTCGTTCATGAAGTTGGGCTGCCCGAGGGAGGGGAGAGGCGTTTGTTGTACGGGAATTGGGCGGGGGGCGGAAGAATCGAGATTGCGCAGGGTTTGGTTGAAATGTCTTTTGTCGACGGGGGCGGGCCGAGTCGTTTTCTTGGGCTTCGCGTCGGGATGACGGATGGATGTCTCGAACCGCGGCCAGCGCGCAGCCTTCTCGCTAAACTTCTGGGCTGAAGTCGTATTCTACGGGCGGTGGGGCGGGTCGCCAGGGGATCGAAGTTACCTTCTTCCCTTGCCCCCCTTGCGCGGGCCCTTCTTCTTCGCCGGCTTGGCGGGAGTCTGCCCGGCAGGACTGCGGCGGCTACGGGTTATGGGAGTGGGGACGTTCGACTTGCCGATGCGGCCTAGCAGACGGAAGTCGAGTTGCCGGCGGTCGACGTCGACCGCGGCGACGGCGACGCGGACCTGATCCCCCAAACGATACGAATTACCGCTCCGCAAGCCGTGAACCACATGCCCCGCGCGGTCAAAGCGGTAGTAATCGTCGGTGAGGGCGGCGATCGGAATAAAGCCCTCCGCCGGAATGTCGGAGCCGGTGACGAACAGCCCAAAGCCTTCCACGCCGGTGATGAAGCCGTTCATCTCCGTGCCGATCTTGTCGGCAAAGTAATTGAGCAGTTTTACTTTGTTCAGCTCGCGCTCGGCTTCGGTGGCCCGCTGCTCGCGGTCGCTGCAGTGGTCGCCGAGAATCAGCAGCGTCTCGAGATTTTGCAGCGGCTTCTTCCCTTGGGCGAGTTCGTCGATCAGCCGATGAATCGTCAAATCGGGATAGCGGCGAATCGGCGAGGTGAAGTGGCAGTAGCAGTCGCTTGCCAGCGCGAAGTGCCCCTCCTCCTCAGGGCTGTAGACGGCGCGCTGCATCGAACGAAGCGTGGCGTAGTTGATGGCGGACTCACGGGGATCGCCCTCGATGTCTTTGAGGAGCTTCTGCAGCGCGAAGCGGCTTTCCAGGCTGTCGGTCTTGATGCCGAGCTCGCCGACGAATGCGGTCAGGGCCTTCAGCTTCCGCGGATCGGGGGCGCCATGGACGCGGCGGAGGAAAATCAGCTCGTCGTCGAACAGTTTCTCGGCGACCGCTTCGTTCGCGGCGAGCATGAATTCTTCGATGATCTGATGGCTCTCGGTGTTGATCTCCAGATGGGCGCCGGTGACGCGGCCATCCTTGTCGAGATCGATTTCGAGTTCGGGACGGTTCAGTTCGAGCGCCCCGCGGCGGAAGCGGCGCTCGCGGAGTTGCATCGCGAGGGCGAACATTCGTTCGAGGAGGGAATCGACTTCGGGGGTGAGGTTCAACTTTGTTGGTGTGGCTCCTTCCCCCTCAAGGGTAGGGGAGTGAACTGATTTCTTATCAGCGCCTCGCTGGACGAATCCCTTGGCGAGCAAGTACTCGTCGACTTCCTCATAAGTAAACCGCCGCCGACTCTTAATCGCGCTCTTAAACACGTCGGTCCCAATCCGCACGCCGTCGGCGGTGAACTCGATGCGCGCGGTGATCGCGTAGCGCACCCGGTCAGGCTGCAAGCTTGCCAGGTTGTTCGAGATGATCTCCGGCAACATCGGAATCACGCGATCGGGCAGGTAGACGCTCGTCGCCCGATCTTTCGCTTCACGATCAAGCGCCGTCTTCGGCTGGACGAAGTGCGACACGTCGGCGATGTGGACGCCGAGCAGCCAGTGGCCGTTGTCGGCCCGAGTGAGCGAAATGGCGTCGTCGAAGTCGCGGGCCGTCACCGGGTCGATCGTGATGATCGTCTCGCCGGTGATGTCCTGCCGGTGCAGGCCCGAGCTTTCAGTGCCGATCGACTCATCGAACTTTTCCGCCTGCAGGCGGGCGTCTTCGAGGGCGTCTTCGGCGAACGGCCCCGGCAGGCTGTACTCGTGCATGATCGACAGCGTGTCGACCCCCGGCAGGCCGCGGTTGCCGAGGACTTCGATGATCACCCCTTCGCCGTCGTGGACGTGCGACGGGAAGCGGACCATTTCGATGACGACTTTGTCGTCGTGCTGCACTCCCTTGGCGCCGGGATCGCCGACGTAGATCGGTTGCGTGAAGAGCTTGCCGTCGATCTGCACCATCCCCATGCCGCCTTGCTCGAAATAGGTGCCGACAAAGCGATTGGTGGCGCGGTCGATCACGTCCAAGATACGGCCTTCAAACTTACCGCCGCGACCGCGATGGCTGAGCTTGACGCTCACCGTATCGCCGCTGGCCGCGTCGCCGGCGGCGTTGGCAGGAATGAAGATATCGGCGTCGCGACCTTCAACGCGCTGCGTTCCCTCGGGGCGGACGAAGCCGAAGCCCGCCTCCATGCGACGGAAGGCGCCGACGATGTGATCGGGATCGCCCTTCGGTTTTTTCTTCTTCTTTGTTCCCGATTGGTCCCCCTCCCCTTGAGAGGGAGGGGATAGGGGAGGGGTGTCGCCGGCTACGTTGTCTTCAGCGCGTGTACCCGCTTCGCCCCCCTCCCCAGCCTTCCCGTCGGAGGGGGTGGGAGCCAGACGGATCGCGTTGGCAACGGGCAACACCATATGGTTCGAGCCATACGCCAACAGCCCGTCACGGACCATCTTCTTGACGGTCTTGCGCACCGTCTCCGCCTCGTCGCCCGTGAGGCCGAGCCGCTTGGCGATCAGCTTCGGCTTCATCGCCTTGTAGTCGGCGTGATTGACGATCGAGAGGATTTCTTCGCGGAGATGTTGCATGTTCGGTTGTTTTTAAGAGGGACCACGAAGGCACTAAGGCACGAAGAAAGCACCAAGGAAAGAGTCGGTTGACAAATGCGAAAAACACAGATTGTTTTTAGCAAATACCGGAGTTTATTTAGAGACTCAGTGTTCCTGTTTTACTTCGTGCTTACTTCGTGCCTTAGTGTCTTCGTGGTTAGTATTATGGCAGCAGGACTAAACTGGGCCCTTGTAAAGCTTCCGCCCAATTTGCGTGAAGTACTGCGTCCACGGGCTGTCCGCGTTCGGGCAGTCCTTGATCAACTGCGTAAAGCTCGCCAGCTTGGCGTCGAGGTTGTCGAGGTGATGCAGGGCGACCGCTTCGAGCGTCATCGGTAGTTTCGAACTTCCGTACTCGTATTCGCCGTGATGGCTGACGATCATGTGCTTGATCTCGGTGATCAGCCGCTCGGGCATCGGCATGCCATCTTTGCGAACGGCTTCGCGGACTTTGTCGTCGACCATCGTGATCCCCATGATCATGTGGCCGAGCATCTGGCCTTCGTCCGTGTAGGAGATGTCGCGGTCGTAGCTCAGTTCGTCGACCTTCGCGGCGTCGTGGAGGAAGGCGCCGACCAGCAACTTGTCCTGGTCGAGCTGCGGGTAGCGCGGGGCAACGACCAGCACGAGCTCCAGCAGGCTGACGACGTGCTCGAGCAGACCGCTCTTGTAACCGTGGTGGTTCTTCATCCCCGCTGGGGCGATGCAGAACTTGTCCATGAAGACCGAGTCGTCGACGAACGCCTTCACCAGTCGCTGCAGCGGCGGCGTTTGGATGCCGGCGAGGATCTCCACCAGCCTGGCGCGCATCCGGTCGACGTCGGCGGTTTGCAGCGTCATAAAGTCGGCTTCGCAGACTTCGTCGGGCCGCGCGCGGCGAATGCGGTTGGCGATCAGCTGCATGTTCCCCTGGAACAGCTGCGTCGCGCCGTCGACCACCACGAAGTCGCCATTCTCGAACGCTTTGTAGTCGTCCTCGCTGGCGTTCCACATGCGGGTGTTGATCGACCCACTGCGGTCGCTCAGATCGACCTGGAGGTAGAGGTTGCCGTTCTTGTTCGGCCGCAGCAGTTTCTCGGAGGCGAGGAAGACCTGCTGGACCGGTTCGTTGTGGGCGAGTTGGCTGACGAAGCGACGATCGGGCATAGGGGAGGTTCAGTACGGGGTTCGGACCAGGTAGCCGCGGGTCAACGACCCGCCGGAGCGAGTTACGGGAAGGACAATCATACCAAAACCAGCCGGAGTCGTATTTGCCGTCGGCTAGCGTCGCATTCCGCCGGGGAGGGGAGTCGTTTATAATTGCCCCCTTTCGCCAGTTCGCTCCGGCGGGTCGTTGACCCGCGGCTACCATTTGAACCCTGACACCTGAACCCTCCCCGCCATGGCCGCTAAGACCGCAATCACTCCGACCCGCAGCGAAAACTACCCGGAGTGGTACCAGCAAGTCGTGAAGGGCGCCGACCTGGCTGAGAACTCTGACGTCCGCGGCTGCATGGTGATCAAGCCGTGGGGCTACGCGATCTGGGAGAACATCCAGCGGCAGCTCGACGCCATGTTCAAGGCGACCGGGCACGAGAACGCCTACTTCCCGCTGTTCATTCCGATGAGCTTCCTGGAGAAAGAAGCAGAGCATGTCGAAGGGTTCGCCAAGGAGTGCGCGGTGGTCACGCATCATCGGCTGGAGCCGAACGGCAAGGGGGGCCTCCGCCCGGCGCCCTCGGCCGAACTCGAAGAGCCGCTGATTGTCCGCCCGACGAGCGAGACGATCATCGGCGCCACGTTTGCCCGCTGGGTGCAGTCGTACCGCGATCTGCCGATTCTGATCAACCAATGGGCCAACGTCGTCCGCTGGGAACTGCGGACGCGGATGTTCCTGCGGACCACAGAGTTTTTGTGGCAGGAAGGGCACACCGTCCATGCGACTGCCGAGGAAGCGCAGATCGAAACGCGGCAGATGCTCGACGTCTACGCCGAGTTCGCCGAAGGCTCGATGGCGATGCCGGTCATCAAGGGCGAGAAGACCGCCGGCGAGCGGTTCCCGGGCGCCGTGAGCACCTATAGCATCGAAGCGATGATGCAGGATCGCAAAGCGCTGCAAGCGGGGACGAGCCATTTCCTCGGCCAGAACTTCGCGAAGGCGCAGGAGATCAAGTTCCAAAGCGAAGCGGGCCAACTTGAATACGCCTGGACCACCAGCTGGGGCGTGTCGACCCGACTGATTGGCGGGCTGATCATGACCCACTCCGACGACGATGGCCTCGTGCTGCCGCCGAAGCTTGCGCCCGCGCACGTCGTCATTCTGCCGATTTACAAGACGCCGGAAGAACGGGCCAAGGTCGTGCCGTTCTGCGAAGGTCTCAAGAAGGATCTTGCCGCCCAGCAGTACGCCGGCGAAGCGGTTCGCGTGCGGATCGACGACCGCGACATCCGCGGCGGCGACAAGAAGTGGCAATGGGTAAAACGCGGCGTGCCGATTCGATTGGAGATTGGCCTGCGCGACATCGACGGCGGGACGGTGTTCCCCGCGCGGCGCGATGGCGTGAAGTCGGACAAAGTCGCGCCGGCGGAGTTCGTCGCGAAGATTGCCGCGACGCTCGCTGAAATCCAGCAAAGTCTGTTCGACCGCGCCGCGAAGCTGCGCGACGACGCGACTGTGAAGATCGACTCGCTCGCCGAGTTCGAAAAGTTCTTCACGCCGAAGCACGCCGAGAACCCCGAGATCCACGGCGGCCTCGCCTACTGCCACTTCGTCGACGCGCCCGAGATCGAAGAGAAGCTCAAAGAACTAAAGGTCACCGTCCGCTGCGTGCCGCTCGATGGCGAAGCTGAGGCGGGGACGTGCATCTTCACCGGCAAGCCAAGCGCGAAGCGCGGCGTGTTCGCCAAGTCTTACTAAGGCGGTCGGATGGGCGACATTCACGATCCGCTGCCAGTCCTTCTCCTCGTGGCCGCGAGCAGCCGTTATGAGGAAGCGCTTGTCTGGAGCCGACGCGAATGCGAGTCGGAATACGGCCCCGCTGCCGCTGTGAGCGAGGCGTTCGACTTCACCGAGACGAATTACTACGACGCCGAAATGGGCGTCGAGCTCAGGAAGCAGTTTTGGGTCTTCGAGCAACTCGTCGATCCGGGCAAGTTGCCCGCCGTCAAACGGCAGACCAACTTTCTGGAGGCAGAGTATGCTGGCCTGCAACAGCACCCCGAGCCGCGGCCGCTCAACCTCGACCCTGGTTACCTCACACTCGCCAAATTGGTACTGGCGTCAACCAAGGATCACGCTCATCGCATTTATCTCGGCGAGGGCATTTATGCCGAGGTGACGCTGTCGTACCGCAAAAGGGGTTGGCAGCCCTTTGAATGGACCTACCCCGACTATCGCCGCGACGATTTTCAGGCGTTCTTCACCCGCTGCCGGGAGTTCCTGCCGCGCGTCCGGCGGCAAAATTGACGCCTCTCGGCAGCGGCATCTAGAATCGTAGGCTGGGGCAACGCCCCACCTGCGCACCGAACAGTCGACAATTCCGGTGGGGCGATGCCCCAGCCTACGACTCCACTCGCCACCGAACGCGATCCCATATGAAAACGACACTCGTCTGGTTACTCGCTGCCGCGACCATTGGCGTCGCCGCAGGGGCCGCTCTCGGCTACTGGGAAGCGAAGCCCTGGACCGTGAGAGGCGGCAAAGTCTCTGCGAAGAGCAACCCGACCGCCGGGGAGGCGAATAACAAGCCCGCGAGCGCCGCCCAAGCGTCGATCGACGAAACGACCTTCAATTTCGACAAAATGGAGAGCGGTACCACCCAGAACCATACGTTCGAGATCAAGAACACGGGCAACTCGCCGCTCGATTTAGAATTCGTTTCGCACACTTGCAAATGCACCACCGTCGAACTCGACGGTAATCCAGTCGAACCAGGCGCTAGCGCCACGGTGAAGCCAGGCGAGTCGGCAAAGGTGCTGCTCGAATGGGCCGCCAAGGTTCCCGCCGGCCCGTTCCGTCACGGGGCGACGTTTACGACGAACGATCCCCAGCGTTCGCGACTGGAATTGATGGTCGAAGGCGACATCGTCGAATCGACGACGCTGGAACCGTCGCTCCTAAGCTTCGGCAACGTCAACGTCGGCGCCGAGGGGAAGGCCGAGATGCTCGTCATGGCGTTCCTCGAACCGGAAGTGATCATCGAGTCGTTCGATATCACCGACCCGAAGCTGGCGGAACAGATCGAGGTAAAAATCGAACCGGTCGAAAAGTCGGCGCTCCCCGAGAACGCGCAAGCCGCCGCCAAGGTCGTCGCCACGTTCAAGCCAAAGGGAACGATCGGTCCGTTCGGCGGGTCGCTCAAGATGAAGACGAACCTGAAGCAGGCGCCAAGCATCGAAGTGCCGATCTACGGTTCGGTCAAAGGCGACATTTCCATCGCTGGCGCCGGATGGGTGGAAGCCACTGGCACGCTGCGCATCGCTCCCACGAAGAGCGCCGAAGGCTCCTCGACGCGACTGAACCTTTCGGTTCGCGGCGGGCATGCCCAGTCGACCGAACTGAAAGTGGCAAGCGTCACCCCCGACGAACTGAAGGCGTCGCTCGGCGAGCCGAAAGTCATTCGAGACAACTTCGTGCAGATCCCGCTGACGGTCGACATTCCGCCCGGCTCGCGGCCAATCGTGATGATGGGCGAAGACCAAGGGGGCGAGGGCGAGATCATCCTTTCGACGACCCATCCCGAGACGCCGGAAGTGCGGCTGAAAGTGGTGTTTATGGTGAAGCCGTGAGGGAACCGCCAAGTCGTTTTGATTGAACCGCCAAGGACGCCAAGGAGCGCCAAGGAAATACAAAGATTGAAAAAGATTGAATTGGAACCGGCGGATAAACGCAGATAAACGCTGATGGATCTTATTGGCGTTTATCTGCGTCCATCGGCGGTTCCTTCCGTTCTTTTCGATCTTCGTCGTGCCGTCGTGGTTCAATGACTCCCCGCATTCCCTTGGCGCTCCTTGGCGTCCTTGGCGGTTCGTTTTTAGAACTTTGCAGTAACCTTACGCCGCGGCTGAAGCGCGCTGGCCCCGTCTGGCGGCAGCCGGTACCATAACGGTTTCCAGCGCCCACGACGGATACTCCCCGACGGCTTGCCATCATGCGAATTCTCTCCCTTGCGGCGTCTGCATTCGTCGTTCTCGTCCTGCTAGCAATCGGCGGAAACGCCGCAGATCCGGCCGCGAAGCCGAAGATCGATCCGATCAAGGCAAACGGCGAGATCTTCGTCGGCTGGCCGAAGCCGCAGTTCGCGCTGGTCATCTCTGGCGAGCTCGACGGTTATCTCGAACCATGCGGTTGCGCGGGGCTCGATAATCAGATGGGCGGACTGAAGCGGCGCGAGACGCTGCTGAAGGATCTCAAGTCGCAAGGCTGGCCGCTGGTAAGCCTCGACATGGGCGGCCTGGTGAAGCGCCGCGGCGTCCAGACCGAAATCAAGTATCGCTATGCCCTCGAATCGTTGGTCGACCTAGGCTACTCAGGCATCGCCCTCGGCGGGCACGAACTGGGGCTCGGCAATATCGACGCGGTGGCGGGTGCCCTGATGAATATCGACCCGGCGAAGAACCCGGTCGTCTCGGCCAACGTCGGCGTCTACGGGCTCGACGAGTCGGTCGAGATGGGAATGACCGATCGCTTCCGGGTCATCGAGGCTGGCGGCAAGCGGATCGGCGTGACGTCGGTCCTCGGCGCCAAGCATCAGGCGGCGCTCGCCGGCCGCGCGGACCTTGCGATCATCAGCCCGGCCGACGGATTGGCCCAAGTGGCGCCGCTGTTGGCGGCCGAAAACTGCGACCTGCAGGTGTTGATGGTTCACGGCGACCCGGCCGAGGCGACGGCGCTCGCGCTGCAGTTCCCGCAGTTCCAAATCGTGGCGACCACCGGCGGCGCCGAGGAACCGCCGAAGACCCCGAAGGCGATTCCCGGCAGCAAGTCGCTGCTAGTCGAAGCGGGTCACAAGGGAATGTACGTCATCGTCATCGGCTTCTATGACGATCCGAAGACGCCGATTCGCTACCAGCGCGTGCCGCTCGATACGCGGTTCGCCGAAGGGACCGCGATGAAGGAAAAGCTCGTCGCCTACCAGAACGAACTGGAAACGATGACGCTGGCCGGGCTCGGGCTGAAGCCAGTCGCGCACCCCGACGGCGAGTTCGCCGGCTCAGCCGCGTGCGCCGATTGCCACACGGCCGCCTGGGAAGTCTTCGAGAAGACGCCCCACGCCCACGCCACCGACACGCTGGTCAAGCTCGACCCGCCCCGGCATTTCGATCCCGAATGCCTCTCCTGCCACGTCACTGGCTGGAATCCGCAGGAGTACTTTCCCTACACGACCGGCTATCTCGGCCTGACTGAAACCCCGAACATGACGCAGAACGGCTGCGAAAACTGCCACGGCCCCGCGGCCGACCATGTGCGCGTCGAAAGCGGCGAGGTCGACGCGACCGATCAGGAGACTGAAGCCTTGAGGGCCTCGCTGCGGATGAGAATCGTCGCCAATGAAGGCAACAAGGACGGGCAGGTCTTCGAGGAAGGGGAAGTGGTGAAGAACTGCATGCGTTGCCACGACCTCGACAACAGTCCCGACTTTGACTTCCAGAAGTACTGGCCGGCGGTGAAGCACGTGGGGAAGAACTAGGCGGAAAGATGCAGGATGTTAGTTGCTCGATGCTTGATAGATCGACCATTTTCTAGCATCTAGCATCTAGCATCTAGCATCTAGCATCGTGTCCCACACTACGCCTGCTCCAACTCCGCCATCACGTCGTCGGGAATATTAAAATTCGCCGACACGCTCTGCACGTCGTCGTGATCGTCAAGCGCCGTCATCATCTTCAAGACGCGGCGGGCGTCGTCGCTGCCGATGTCGACCGTATCCTTTGGGATGCGGGTGATTTCGCTTCCTTCGGTCGGCACGTTCGCGGCCTCGAGGGCCGCGCACACCGTCGCGAACGCATCAGGTTCGGCGATCACCTCGAACACGTCGCCTTCGGTCCGCACGTCGTCGGCGCCCGCTTCGATGGCGAGCTCCATCAGCGCGTCTTCTTCGATCTTATCCTTGGCGACGCGGACGAGCGTCTTCCGATCAAACATCCAGGCGACGCAGCCGGTGGCGCCGAGCTTGCCGCCGGCGACTTCAAAGATCTTGCGAACTTCTGGAGCAGTGCGGTTGCGGTTGTCGGTGAAGATCTCGCACAGGACGGCGACGCCGGCGGGGCCGTAGCCTTCGTACAGCACCTGCTCGAGATTCCCCCCCTCAAGCTCGCCGGTTCCCTTCTTGATCGAGCGCTCGATCGTGTCCTTGGGCATGTTGCCCGCTTTGGCGTCGTTGATCGCGTAGCGGAGCTTCAGATTCATGCCGGGGTCGCCGCCCCCTTCCTTGGCCGCCACGATGAGCGCCTTGGAGAGCTTGCTCCAGAGCTTGCCGCGCTTGTTGTCGATCGCGGACTTCTTGTGGGCGATGTTCGCCCAATGGGAATGGCCTGCCATGAGAATCGATTCAGCGTCGAAAGAGGGGGGAGAGGGGGGAGAGAGGCTGGATGCTGGTTACTTGATGCTAGTTACTGGATGGTGTGAACACAGCCGCTGAATGGCCAGCATCTAGCATCCAGCAACAAGCATCGCCGTCGCCTTAGCGCGGTTTCTTCTTCACTAACTTCTTGGTCGCCGTCGTCGGCTTCTTCTTTGCCGGCGCGGCCGGTTTGGCGGCTGGCTTCTTGGCGACCGGCGCCGCCTTCTTTTCTGGTTTCTTTTCGGGCTTCTTCGCAGCCGCCGGCTTGGGGGCGGGCTCTTCCTTCTTCGGCGGCGCCTTCTTGGCCGCGACTTCAGCAGCCTTTGGCGCCGGCGAAGCGGCGACAGCCGCCTTTTGCGGAGGCGCGGGGGGCGCCGGCTCGTCGGCCTTCGGACGCTTCGGCAGATTGTCTTTACAATCAGGCTCGATCTCCAGCAGCAGCTTTCGGATCGTCTGCCCGTACGGGCTGCGGTGCATCTCAACGCCCAACTGGTGCAGCAGCGAGCCTGTCTCAACCCCCTTGTTCTTCGGCACCGTGCGCTCCAGCCCTGGGACGGTTCCCTTGGCCGCTTCGGCATCGGTGACTACGCCGACGATCCGCATCGACTCGAGCAGCCCGTTATTCACCGGTATCGAGTGCCCGCCGAGCGACTGCTGCGTGACGTACGCGACGATGAACGGCGTGCTGCCGTTGTATTTTTCCAGCGTCTTCACGGCGACGCCGATGTTTTGCTTTTTGAGCGGCTCGAGGTCGAACGAGTAGTGCGTCTCGAAGACGCTCTGCAGCACGCGCTTCAGCCGCGTGGCCGCCTCGGCCGGATCGTTGAGCGGCTTGAGGACATCCGACAACTCGCGGATTGTGCTCACCCGCACTTCATTCCAGTCGAAGTAATCGGTTGAAAGCGAATGAAACACCTTCTCCGCCGCGTCGTGGAGCGAATTCTCCAAACAACAGGCAAAGAGCAGATTCTGCAGCAGCGAGCGCTCCTTCGGCGGGGCGACCGGCTTGTAATGCTTCTTAACGACCTTGAGCACCTTGGTGATCAGTGCTGCGCGATTCTTGCTGGCCATGGGCAATCTTGTCTCAGTTGGCGTCGACGACGTTGATGCGGCGGCGGTTCCTCCTGAACGCGGCGGCCGAGGTCTATCAAATGGGTTGTGTAATTATCTCTCGTAAAGTCTGCGTGGGAGCCGGTTTCGGGCGTTTGCCGGCCGACTTTTCGGCCGCTGCGCCCCTGCGAGCGGCGCTTTTTATTCCCGCGAATCGTCGTCCGGGGCGTCGTCTGCCGGTTGTTCCGGTTCTTCCGGCAGCACGTTTTCCAGCAACCGAGCGATGGCGATCGACTTTTTGACCCCCATGTCCAGTAGAAACGTGATCCGCGGAGTGTATCTGGTGTCGATTCGCTTGGCGATCTTCTGCTGGAGATAGCCGGCGGAGCTTTGCAAACCGTGCAGGCAGAGGTTCTGAGCCGCGTCGTCTCCCATGATCGAGACGTAGACCTTGGCCTGCCGCATATCGGGCGAGACCTCGACCTTCGTCACGGTCACCCCTTCGATCCGGGGATCGCGCAAGTCCGCGAGGATCGCCATGCCGACGACTTCACGAATTGCTTCGGCAGCTTTTAGAACGCGTCGGGAACTCATCGGCAGTCGTTGTCGAAAATGGAAAGGGTCAAGTTAAGCCAGAATTCACCACGACGGCACGACGAACACAACGAAAGAAAACTTTCAGCGACTTGCTCAGGTCGCGACGTTAAGCAGATTGGATCAGTTCCCTGTTCCCGTCTTTCGTCGTGATCGCCGTGTCGTCGTGGTTCAATTCGAACCATGCAAACGCTAGCTATCGAACTTGCGTCCGATCTCCTCGATGCGATAAGCCTCCAGCAGGTCGCCTTCCTTGATGTCGTTGAAGCCGGCGATCTTGATGCCGCATTCCAGGCCTTCGCGGACTTCCTTGGCGTCGTCCTTCTCACGCTTGAGCGTATCGATGGCGTAGTCGCCGACGACCGTGTTGTCGCGGATAATCCGGACGCGAGCGTCGCGGGCGATGATCCCCCCCAACACGCGGCAGCCCGCAATGGCGCCGACGCGGCTAATTCGGTAGACCTGCTGCACCAGGGCTCGGCCGAGATCGACTTCGCGTTCTTCCGGCTTGAGCATCCCTTCCAGCGATTGCTTCAAATCGTCGGCGATCTTGTAGATCACCTCATAGCGGCGAATTTGCACGCCGCGCTGCTCGGCCGCCGACTTCGCCCGTTCGTCGGGGACGACATTGAAGCCGATGACGATCGCATCCGAAGCGTCTGCCAGCGTGACGTCGGCCTCGGTGACGCCGCCGACCATCGCCTGCAGGATCCGCAGTTTCACTTCGGGATGTTCAAGCTTGCCGAGCTCTTTGCGGATCGCTTCGATCGAACCGCGAGTATCGGCCCGCAGAATGATGTTGAGCGTCGAGACCTCGACGGCGCCTTCGAGGCGATCGAAGAGGTTTTCCAAAGTGACATGCGTCGGAGCCACGCCGCTCAGGAACTCCGAGCGGACGCGCTTGGCGCGTGCTTCGGCGATTTCGCGAGCCAACCCGATATCGTCGAGCACGTAGAAGTGCTCGCCGGCGGCGGGAGCGATGTCGAGGCCCCAGATGTTCACCGGCATGCTCGGCGGCGCTTCGTCGTGGCGAAGCTTCGAGTTGAGCGTGTCGTCCATGCTCTTCACCTTGCCGAACGCGTCGCCGCAGACGACGACGTCGCCCACGTGCAGCGTGCCGTTCTGAACCATCACCTTCGCCATGACGCCGCGATCGGCCATCTGCTGGGCTTCCAGGCAGGTGCCGAGAGCTTCGCGCGAGGGGTTGGCCTTGTACTCGTGAAGTTCCGCCACGGTGAGCAGGGTGTCGAGCAGGTTCTCGATGCCGGCGCCGGTGGTGGCGCTGGTCTTCACCACTTCGACGTCGCCGCCCCACTCGCTCGGCAGGAGGTCGTTGGTGGCGAGTTGCTGATAGATCTTATCGAAGTCGATGCCGGGCAAATCAGTCTTGTTGAGCGCGATCACGATCGGCACCTCCGCGGCGCGAGCGTGATTGATCGCCTCCTCAGTCTGCGGCATGACGCCGTCGTCGGCCGCCACGACGATCACCGCGATGTCGGTGACGTTGGCGCCGCGGGCCCGCATTTCGGTGAAGGCTTCGTGGCCCGGGGTATCGACGAATGAAATTCGCTTGCCGTTGCGGTCGACCTGGTAGGCGCGAATATGCTGCGTGATGCCGCCGCTCTCGCCGCTGACGACGTTGATCCCGATGATCTTGTCGATGAGCGACGTCTTGCCATGGTCGACGTGACCCAGGAAGGTGATCACCGGAGGCCGCGTGACGAGCGACTCCTCCGGATCGACCATGCTGCGGATCTCTTCGAGGAATTCCTCTTCGAGACTGGTCGGCGCCTTGAAGTCGATGGTGATCCCAAGCTCCGCGGCAATGAGCTCGGTCATGTCGGGATCCATCTGAGTGTTGAGGGTGGCCATGGCCCCCTCGCTCATCAGGATGCGCAAGATATCAATGCCCGGCACGCCAGCCGCGGCTGAAAGCTCGCGGACGGTGCAGGGGAGCTGGATGCTGATCCGCTCTTTGCGCGGGACGGTCGAACTGACGCCGCTGCGACGCTTCGGGCGAGCGCGGCGCGGGCCGCGAACGGGACGATCGTCGTCTCCAGGGCGCGTGGTGCGCCGACGCGCCAGTTGGCGCTCTTCGCGACCGCCGAGGAGCGGGCC
>JBGSMO010000486.1:0-4887 GCA_041740115.1 Pirellulales bacterium | reverse complement strand
GCCTCGCCGCCCCGGCCGCCGAGCCCTGCTCCGTCCTCCTCGAAATGACCGCGGCGCCGCGCGGCAGCGCGAACGAAGCAGATGACGAATAGGACGCGGATTTACACGGATTGAACGGATTTACGCGGATCAGCATTGAGTCATGGCCGACACACGTCTCGCTCATTGTTTCTCATATCATCCGCGGCAATCCGCCAAATCCGCGAAAATCCGCGTTCCATTCGTCGCACCACAATCGACGCTGCTCGCGCCCAGGCTCGCCTGTTTGCTCCGGCAAATTCCCGCTATAATCCGCGCGGAGGGACCCTGGGCAATTCACGCAAACCAACTACGGATCGGACTGGGAGAGGATTCCCATCGCCTCGCGCCTGGCGGACCGCTGCGGTTGGGGGGCGTCGACGTGCCGCATGATCGGCATGCCGTCGGGCATAGCGACGCCGACGTGCTGCTCCACGCGATCACCGATGCCCTGCTAGGCGCCGCCGGCCTGCCCGACATTGGCGTCCTGTTCCCCAACACGGAGGAAGCGAACCGCGGCCGCGACTCGGCCGAGATGTTGCGACTGGCCTACGACCGCGTCACCGCCGCCGGCTACCGCTTGGCGAACCTCGACGCCGTCGTCCACGCCCAACGCCCGAAGCTCTCCCCATATAAAGCCGCGATCGTCGATCGCGTCGCCGCCATCCTCGGCGTCGAGCCCAACCAAATCAACGTAAAAGCCAAAACCGGCGAAGGCGTCGGACCAGTCGGCCAGGAAGAACTAATCGAAGCCCGCTGCATGGCGTTACTTGAGAAAAACGAACCATAGGGTGCCACTGGCGTGTCGCCAGTGCGGAAGCGGGTACTCGCTCGGCACTTCACACTGGCGAGACGCCAGTGGCACCCAAATCATACATCAGAAATCCTAAATCATAAATCAACCCATGCCCGCTGCTCCCCAAACCCAATCAAACGCCGCCGAACTCTCGGCTCCGCACCCCACGCTCACCGTCTACAACACCCTCTCCAAAAAGAAGGAACCGTTCCGCACGGTTGAAGAGGGCAAGGTCGGCGTCTATCTCTGCGGTCCCACGGTGTACGACAAGGCTCACATCGGCCACATGGTCGGCCCGGTGATCTTCGACTGCATTAAGCGGTACCTGAAGTACTGCGGCTACCACGTAACCTGGGTGGTGAACATCACCGACGTCGACGACAAGCTGATCAACAAGGCGAACGAGCGCGGCATCACGATGCTCGAAGTCGCCGAGGAAAACATCGCCGACTACAACGGCAATCTCGCGGCGCTGGGCGTCGATCAGATCGACCATTTCCCCCGCGCGACCGAGTGCATGCCCGAGATCATCGCGATCGTCCAGTCGCTCATCGATAGCGGCTACGCCTATGAGTCTGAGGGCGACGTTTACTTCGACGTCACGAAGGATCGCGAGTACGGCAAGCTCTCGAACCGCTCGCTCGACCAAGTGCAAGGCGACGGCGGCGGCGGAGCCGAGCGCAAGCGCAGCTCCGCCGACTTCGCGCTCTGGAAGAGCGCCAAGCCGGGCGAACCGGCGTGGGACAGCCCCTGGGCCAAGGGCCGTCCCGGCTGGCATATCGAATGCTCGGCAATGAGCAAGAAGTTGCTCGGCGAGACGTTCGACATCCACGGCGGCGGCCTCGACCTGGTGTTCCCGCATCACGAAAACGAAATCGCCCAAAGCGAATGCTGCCACGGCAAACCGTTTGCCACCTACTGGGCCCACAACGGCCTCCTCCGCCGCGACGCCACCGCCGGAAAAATCGGCGGCCGCGCCGAGCGGACCGGCGATGCCCCCGGACTGGCCGCTTCAGCGGCCAGTAGCCCCGAAGAACAAGTCAGCGGCAAGATGAGCCGCTCCAAGGGCGCCGGCGGCCTCGCCGATCTCATCGCCAAACAAGGCGGCGAACGGATCCGCTTCTTCCTCCTCCGCACCCACTACCGCAGCACGGTCCTCTTCAGCGAAGAAGCGATCGAAGAAGCCGCGATCGGCCTTGAGTCGTTCTACCGCCTCTTCAAGCGTTACCATCGCATCACCAAGGGCGACTTCTATCACCTCCAGGCCCGCGCTCACCGGACCGAGGGCGATGCGCAGTCGACAGGCAACCCCGCCCTCGACGCCGCCGCGGCCTGCAAAGCAAAGTTCATCACCGCGATGGACGACGACTTCAACACCGGCGGGGCCATCGGCGAGCTGTTCGAGCTCGCGAAGATCGCCAATCGCTACTGCGATGAACGCAACCTCGAAGGCGGCGGCGCCGACAACGCCACGATCGGCGACCTCACGCTGCTGATGGCGACGATCAAGGAACTCGCCAACATCCTCGGCATCTTCCTGCATCCCCCGGTGATAGCCGGGGGCGGCGGCGATGAAACGCTCGGCAAAGTGATGCCTCTGGTGATTGAACTGCGCGCCGAAGCCCGCGCGGCGAAGAACTTCGCCGTAGCCGACGCCATTCGCGACGGCCTTGCCCCGACTGGCGTGAAACTCGAAGACCGCGCCGGCGGCACCGAGTGGACCGGCGGCGGCGAAGGCGCCATCGATAAAGTGATGGCGATGCTGATTGAGCTGCGGCAGACGGCTCGCAAGAACAAAGATTTTAAGACGAGCGACGCGATTCGCGATCGCCTCGCGGCAGTCGGCGTGATTTTGGAGGATCGCTCCGGCGGGACGGAATGGAGCCGGGCATAGGCGACATGCGCATCCTCGGCATCGATCCTGGCCTCAACACCACCGGTTACGGCGTGCTCGAAATCGTCAACCGCAAGGTACGGCTCGTCGAGGCCGGCGTCGTCCGCGGCAAGACGAAAGGGTCGCTCACAGCCCGCGTCCGCGAGATCCACGACGGCGTCTCCGATGTGATCGCCTCGCTCAAGCCGCAGGCGCTCGCGCTCGAAAAGATCTACGCCCACTACGATCGCCCCACCACGGCGATCCTGATGGGCCACGCCCGCGGCGTGATCGTCCTTGCCGCGGCCCAGGCGGGAATCGACGTGCATGATTACGCCGCGACTCAGGTGAAGAAATCGCTCACCGACAATGGCCGCGCGCCAAAGTCGCAGATGCAGCTCGCCGTGCAGCGCGAACTACGGCTCTCCACTCTCCCCGAACCGGCCGACGTCGCCGATGCACTGGCGATTGCGTTGTGTCATGTTTATTCGTCGCCGGCCTCCGCCGGTGGGTTGCGATTGGATGTGATCGTGAAGTCCACCGCGCCGCCCCCTCGGGCGTAAGTACTGCATGGTTAGTATCGTGTGCTGCAAAGAATGGGACGCGGATTCTCGCGGATTGGACGGATAGACGCGGATCAATACAAAAATTGAATGACAAGAGCCACCTGCACGCCCACTCACCTTAGAATTCATCCGCGTTAATCCGCTAAATCCTTGTAAATCCGCGTCCTATTCGTCCTTCATATCACCGCTCCGGCGGGTCGTTGACCCGCGGCTACAAAACTCGCGACTCGCAACTCGAAACTCCAAATGATTACCAAGATTACGGGCATCCCGATTACTGTGATGGGCGACGTCCTGACGCTGGCCGTCGGCGCCTTTGAATACGAAGTGCTGATCCCCGAATTCACCCGCCGGCAGTTGCAGGCACAAATCGGCCATCAAACGAGCCTCCACACGATCGAGTATCTCGAAGGGAACCAGATGGCGAGCCGCCTCACCCCGCGGCTCGTCGGTTTTCTTAACCCGATCGAGCGCGAGTTCTTCGAGCTCTTTTGCCAGGTCGACGGCGTCGGCGTGAAGAAGGCCCTCCGCTCGATGGTGCGACCTGTCCAAGAAGTCGCCGCTCTCATCGAAGATCAAGATGCGAAGGGTCTCGCGGCGCTCCCCGGCATCGGCCCGGCGACGGCGGAACGGGTGATCGCGAAGCTGCGCCGCAAAGTACCGAAGTTCGCCCTGCTGGTCGGCCGCGACCTGCCGGCCGACGTGGCAACCGAACGCGACGTCCTCAGCGAAACGTTCGACGCCCTCCGCGCCCTCGGCCACGGCGAGTCGGAAGCCCGCAAGTTGCTCGACGACGCCCTGGGCCGTAAGAAGAAATACAAGGACGTCGACGAAATGCTGCGGGCCGTCTACGAACAGCGGCAGGGGGGCTAACGACTTTGTATGGTTCTAATTCGGGGAGGGTTAACCACGAAACACACGAAAAGGACGAAAGGAAATGGTAAGACGATAACCGCGAATCATGCGAATTGACGCGAATGAAAATCAGGTGCGCCACTCTCCCATTCGCGCAGAGTCGCGTGATTCGCGGTCACTTTTCCCTCATTCTGTCTTTCGTCCTTGGCGTCTTTTTCGTGGTTAAATGCATTCTTCCCTGTACCCCGCAAACGGCCGCCTCGGGCGCTCGCCCGTAACGAAAATTCGACCATTTCGCTTCTGGGACTAGAATGGAGATATCACCTCCTTTGGTGAAGGCTGTTCGCCGCGTCCGTCGCGTCGTCCTGCCGCTCCTTTTCGCTTACGTGTCGGTGGTGGTCATGCTCAGCCTGGTTGAACGCTGGCTCGTCTATCCTGCCCCGCGGGCTCACGAGGGCGATTGGATCGCCGCCGACTTTCCGCACGAAGACGTCGAGTTCGCCGGCGCTGACGGAGCCAAGCTCCATGGTTGGTACGTCCCGCATCCGAACCCTAAAGCCGTCGTCCTCTTCTGCCACGGCAACGGCGAAAACGTCGCCGAACTCCGCCCGTTGCTCGAATTGCTCCACAACCGCACAGACGTTGCCATCTTCGCCTGGGACTACCGCGGTTACGGCAAGAGCGTTGGCCGCCCGCACGAAAGCAACCTGCTCGCCGACGCCCGCGCCGCGCAGCTTGTGCTGGCCAAGCGCGCCGGCGTCGAGCCAAGCGACATTGTG
>JBGSMO010000412.1:0-2195 GCA_041740115.1 Pirellulales bacterium | reverse complement strand
ATAGTTGGGCAAAGCGTTAAGAATTGAACCGCCAAGTACGCCAAGGACGCCAAGGAAATGCGGGAACAGATTGAACCACGACGGCACGATGGGCACGACGAAAGACAAAAAGAAGGAAGCTACTGGAACCGCCGATGGACGAAGATGAACGCGAATGAGATTTATCTGCGTCTATCGGCGTTTATCGGCGGTTCCATTTTCTCTTGTCTTCCCTTGGCGCTCTTGGCGTCCTTGGCGGTCGCCTTTTCTTCTGGTTGCGCTCCGCAGTCGGCCCGTGAGGTGATTGTTTACACGTCGCTGGACGAAGAGTTCTCCAAGCCGATGTTTGCGGAGTTCACGCGCGAGACGGGGATCGAGGTGCTCGGGAAGTTCGACGTCGAGTCGACCAAGAGCGTCGGGTTGACGCAGGCGATTATCGAGGAACGTGAGCGGCCGCGGTGCGATTTGTTCTGGAACAACGAGGTGGTCAACACGCTGCGGCTGGAGCGGGAGGGGTTGTTGGCGGAGTACGACTCCCCGATCGGGCGCCAGTTTGCCCCGCAGTATCGCTCGCCGACGGGGGCATGGCATGGGTTCGCGGCCCGGGCGCGGGTTCTTATTGTGAACACGAAGCTTGTAAGCGAAGACGAGCGGCCCGATTCGATTTTTGATCTTGTCGATCCGAAGTGGAAGGATCGTTGCGGAATCGCCAAGCCGCTCGCGGGGACGACGGCGACGCATGCGGCGTGTTTGTTTGCAGCGTGGGGCGACGAGCGGGCGGAGGAGTTCTTTCGGGCGGTGAAGAAAAACTGCCGTGTGCTGGGCGGGAACAAGCAGGTGGCGCGGGCGGTGGCCGACGGGGAGCTAGCGTTTGGGCTGACCGATACCGACGACGCGATCGTCGAAATCGAGGCGGGGATGCCGGTGGCGATCGTGTTTCCTGATCAGCAGCCCGCTGACGGGGGGGAGGCGCTCGGGACGCTGATGATTCCCAATACGCTCGCGATCATACGGGGAGCCCCGCAGCGCAAGGAGGCGGAGTTGTTGTTAGACTATTTGCTGTCGCCCGCCGTGGAGGGGCGACTGGCCGGGGGGCCGAGCGCGCAGTTTCCGTTGAATCCGGCGGTGAAGGAGCGGTCGCGCGTGGCGCCGCAGGAGCCGCTGGTCGAGATGAAGGTCGACTTCGAGACGGCGGCGTCGAAGTGGGACGATGTGGCGCGATTCTTGCGAGACAAGTTTGCGACGGCTGAGTGATGGACATTCGTCCCGGTAGGGACGTGGTGACAATAGCGCAGCGTTCCAACGCTGGGGAGAAAATCGGATATTTGTTGGTAGTCCCATAGGGACGATTGAGGTTCAGCCGTCCCTACGGGACTATGAATCGATCGGCGCACTATGTTCCCCATCGTTCCAACGCTGGGCTATTATCGTGATGTCCCTCCGGGACGACCGAAGGGCAGCTACGGTAGGCGGTAGATGGTTTAGGACGGCAACGATGACTTGGCATTGCATGAAGTGCGACACCTCGATCGGCGTCCAGTTCGGCGCCTGCGGCCAATGCGGCGCACAGCGCGTGAGCGTCGTGGAGCGGATTGAGCGGGGCAACCCGATTCGGATTCGCTACAGTACGCGATCCCTGCTGCTGGCGATGACGGCCTTGGCGCCGACGTTTCTATTGAGCCCGCTGGTGTGGCAGCAGATTCTCATGGCGCTGGCGATCGGTTCGATCGCGACGGCGGTGGGGATCTTTCTTACCCGAACGCTGATCGACGGGATTTATCGCGGGCTCGATCGCTGGGCTGGGCGGCGGTAGGTCGCCGTTCAAAGTGGCTTATTTCTCGACGCCCTAGTCGGAAAGTTTCTACGTCGGGTCAGGCTCGATGGCAAATCCTGACTTCAAGGCGTTGGTTGAACCGCCAGATTCGACGCTAATCTCCAAGTCGACGAATGGCCCGTCGCTGCCGTCAGTGCTGAGGTGGAAGTGCTGGTCAGGGTTGGCCTTCAGCGCACTCAAATCCCAAATGAGGCGATCCAAATCGTCAGGGGAGAATACGAGTGACAGCCCGACAAAGCGATCGGTGCAGTTTTCGACAATGATTCGCATCGCCGCATTGTAATTAACGGCTCGCACGAAACGAGACGCGCCGGCCAGGATGGCCGGGCTATTTAGAGGCCGCGGCGGTGGCGGCGCGGGGCGCGCTTGCCTGGCGGCGGCG
>JBGSMO010000411.1:0-17164 GCA_041740115.1 Pirellulales bacterium | reverse complement strand
CGGCCTGCACGCCGCGGCGAAGGTGATCGTCGCCGAGCACGAGGGCCAGCTACCTCGCGACGTGAAGTCGCTGATGGCGCTCCCCGGCGTCGGCCGCTACACCGCCGGCGCCGTTGCGTCGTTCGCGTATGACGTGCCGGCGCCAATCGTCGAAACGAACACGCAACGCGTCCTCGCCCGGCTGACTGGTTACCGCGGCGAAGTCGTCGGCGGGGCAGGGCAGCGGCATATTTGGCTCGCCGCCGAATCGCTGCTGCCGACCACAGGCGCCGGCAAGTTCAATCTCGCGCTGATGGAGCTCGGCGCCCTCGTCTGCAAACCGGCGGATCCCCGCTGCGACGTTTGCCCTGTGACCGCGCACTGCGCCGCGTTTGCCAGCGGCTTGCAGAGCGAGATCCCCAAGCTCGCCGCGAAGGTGAAAGTCACCGCCGTCCGCGAGGCGACCGTCGTCGTCCGCAAATCAGGCCGCGTGCTGCTCCGCCAGCGGGCCAAGGGCGAACGCTGGGAAGGGATGTGGGACTTCCCCCGCTTCCCGCTCGACGGCGAAGGCCCGCTCTTCGTCCGCCGCGAACTCGTCGACATGGTCCGCGAACAGACCGGCGTCGACGTCGAACCGGGCGGGTTGCTCAAAACCATCAAGCACGGCGTCACCCGCTACCGCATCACGCTCGACTGCTACGAAGCCCGCCCCACCGGCGGCCGCGTGCGATCGACCCCCGAAAGCCCCGTGCGCTGGACGCCACTAGCCGAACTCAGCGGCTTGCCGCTTAGCGTCACCGCCCGACAAATCGCCACGCTGATCAGCCGGCAGGGCTGATTTTCTCTCGCAAAGCCGCGAAGGCGCAAAGGAAACGCAAAGAAGACGTAAGGTGCGAGCCGAAAAACCTCTTCTCGTATTTAATTCCTATGCGTACTCCGCGCCTCTGCGAGAGATCTTTTTAAGAAGTTTCACGCAGAGGCGCAGAGAAGGAAAAAAGATGGATAGGGAGGGGACGAACGAATAAACTGCGTCGCAACCCCCTTCTCTTCTTTGCGTTCCCTTTGCGTCTTAGCGCCTTGGCGAGAAACTTAAAACTTGGCGAGAAACTAAAACCGCAGCCAATCAATACTCCACATCAACCCACTGCTTCGCCCGCCCGCTCTTCAGCACGGCGTCGCAGATCGCGATCTCGTTGTGCCCGTCGACGAACGTCGCAAAGTCGCCCCCCTTGCGAGTCCCGGCGATGAAGCCGTAGACGTTGCGGAAGAGGTTCTTCGGTCCGTCGGGATACGCCTCATTGTGGCCGCCGGGGTAGTGGGCGTAGTCGCGAACCTCAGGGTACAGCAAGCTCGGGTCCTTCATCATCACTTCGTTCGGCCGATCGCGGTGGCCGATCCAGAGCTCGTTCGGCTTCTCCTGATCCCACGAGAGTCCGCACTTGGCGCCGTTGATCTCGTAGAAGAGCCGGTTCTTCCGCCCCGCCGCGCACTGGTTGACGGTCAGCACGCCGTGGGCGCCCGAGTCGAACTCCAACAGCACCGACGCGTAGTCTTCGGTGCCGATCTCGACGTCTTCCATCTCCTCGGGTTTGAGCACCTTGCCGGCGTACGTCTCGACCTCGACCTTCGGCCGCTTCCGCTTGGGGTGGATCGTCACGAGGTCGGCCATCACGCGGACGATCTTCAGCCCGGTGACGAATTGAATCAGATCGCACCAGTGGCTGCCGACGTCGGCGATGGCCCGCGAATCGCCGGAAAGCTCCGGCACGAGTCGCCAGTTCCAGTCAGTCTCCTTGAAAAGCCAATCCTGCAGGTAGCTCCCATGCACCGCCAGCACGCGGCCGACGTCGTCGTGATTCTGGCACATCGCGCGAGCCTGCTGCACCAGCGGCATGTAGCGGTAGTTGAAGTCGATCGCGTTCACCACGCCCGCCTTCGCCGCCAGCCGCACGAGTTCCTTCGACTCGGTTGAGTTCATCGCTAGCGGCTTCTCGCTCACCACATGCTTGCCGGCCGCGAGGATGTCGCGGTTCACCTCGAAGTGGAGGTGGTTCGGCGTGCAGTTGTGAATGACCTGAATCTCCGGGTCGGCGAGCATCTGCTTGTAGTCGCCGTACGCCTTGGGGATCGACATTTCGTCCGCCTTGCGCTGGGCGAGGGCCTGATCCCGTTCCGACACGGCCGCGACCTCGACGAACCCGAGTCGCCGAATCGCCTCGACGTGAGCCGGGCCGATGAAACCAGTGCCGATGATGCCTGCTTTGATTTTGGTCATGATAATAAGAAGAGTGCCTGTTTATTGTTTCTGTTGGAGAGAGAAGATTTGAACCACGACGACACAACGGCCACAACGAAATGCAATGACGTTCACGCCCGCCATCGGTCCCTGAGTTCTGTTTTCTTCGTCGTGCTCGTCGTGCCGTCGTGGTTCAATTTTCCTGACTGCGTATTTACTCGATGATCTCCACCTGCGCCCACTTGCCTCCGTCGATCGACTTATCAACCGCCTCCAGCACCGCCACGCACTGGGCTCCGTCCTGGAAGCAAGGGGCGCACGACTTGTCGTTCGCGATGCACTGCACCAGGTCGGCCGCTGCGTTCGAGAAGGTGTGATCGTAGCCCATCATGTGGCCCGGCGGCCACCAGGCGCCGGCGTAGGGGTGGACGCCTTCGGTCGCGATGATCCGCCGGAAGCCGCGGCGGTCCTCCGGATCTTCCGTCGAGTAGTAATCGAGATAATTCAGATCCTCGAAGCACCACGCGAGCGTCCCCTTGCTGCCGTTCAGCTCGAACCGGTTGTAGTTCTTCCGCCCCGGCGCCATGCGCGTCGCTTCGAACGTGCCGAGGGCCCCGCCGGTGAACTTGGCCATGAAGATCGACGCGTCGTCGACGGTCACCTTTTCGATCCCCTCGCCCGCGGTGGCGGTCAGCCCGCTCGAAGTCCCCTCGGCCGGCCGTTCCGTAATAAACGTCTTCCGCATGCCGACGACTTCGCCAATCTCGCCGACGAGGTACCGCGCCAAATCGATCGAGTGCGCGCCCAGATCGCCGTGAGCCCCGCTGCCGGCCGCATCAGCCCGCATCCGCCAGTTCATCGGAAATTGCGGATCGACGAGCCAGTCTTGCAGGTAAGTGAACCGAGCATGCCGAATCTGCCCGATGGCGCCGCTGTCGATCATCTTCTTCGCCAGCGCCACCGCGGGGACGCGGCGGTAGTTGAAATTGACCATATGCTTCACCCCCGCCTTGCGGACGGCGGCGAGCATCTCCTTCGCCTGGACGACGGTGAAGCACAACGGCTTCTCGCAGAAGACATGCTTGCCCGCCGCGGCCGCGGCGATGGCGATCTCGTCGTGCGTGTAGCCGGGGGTCGAGATGTCGACGACGTCGACGTCCTTCCGGTTGACCACCTCACGCCAGTCGGGCGACGAGGTTTCCCACCCCCAACGCTGGGCGAACTCGGCCACGGCCGCCGCATCGCGCCCGCACACCGCCTTCATCACCGGCTCGGCGTCGAGATCGAAGAACCGGCCGACAGTCCGCCAAGCCTGGCTGTGGGCCTTCCCCATGAACTTGTAACCGATCAGAGCGACGTTGAGCTTCTTCTGGGCCATCGAACAAAGATCCTTGCACTAAGAGTCAGGGACGCGGCGCCTGGTCGAATGAGCCGACGAGTTGATGGAATCGACCGGGGGGTGGGCCGCCATTTTATCAGGTGGACGGCGGGCCGGTAGGTTCCGAACCGAACCGACGGGCGAAAACGTCAGTCGCTGGGAACCCGTCCTTTAGCTTGCCTTGCGAGATAAAGACCGACAGATCGCCCGGTCCGTTGCATATTCAGGCTTCCGTTGACGACTGCAAACTTGCAAGAAGTCCCTGGAATTGAAGAATCTTCCGAGCAAAAGCTGCGGAAAGATTTCGCCCTACAACAACGCTTGGCGACCGGCGCCGTTGGCCGCTAGCCGAACAGCTGCGAGTCGTCCACGCCTTCCGCCAACGACCCGCCAATGATGATGCAGTGTCCGTAGAATAGATCACCGTCGTCGTGATAAAACTCGAATCGGCCGTCGAGACCGATCGAAAGTGACGTGAGCTGAAGACGGCGGAGAAACTCCTCTTCCGTAATCGTTGCAGAGCCGACTTCCTGCCAATCATTGGCGAGCGCCAAATTCTGTTGCACCGCATACGCAGATACCTTCTCCGCCCATGCGCTCGAATCGTCGAACAAGGCGTCGCCGATCTTGAGTTGCGACGCGATGTCGACGTCGTCGCTCACTGCGAACGCTACTTCAATAGGGCTGCCGTTCCAAAGGGCTTTCCCTTCAAAGCGATCGCTGTAGCGATGTAGCGTCAACGTTCCGTATCGTTCGGTCTCAACAGAAACCGTCTGCGGGGATTCGAAGAACATGAAATGGCGGTTCCTGCCTGCGTGGAATGGTGCGTGACAAACCGAGATGGCGTCAGGATTCTAACGAACTCGGCGACCATGTACGACAAGCTTCCGGTCGAGACTGCGATAATCCGCTCGGGTGGCATGTCGTCGCAGAGCGTCGGCATGCTGCGGCGGTTGGCGGTCTGTCTTTGGGTTCGGCATGCTTAAGCTGACACGAAAGCATGCCACCCGCCGCCCCAGCCGCTGCCGGGACGGCGCAGCCGCAAGAGGCCTACAACCCGACAAACTCTCCCATCGCGTCGGGAGGCATTGAAATAAGAGGCGCCGAACTCACGACACCGAGCCGCTATTCGTCGGCGGCTTGACTTTATATAAGAGCAAGCCGCCGACAACGAAGAAAACAATCACCGAGGCAATGCCGTGGCGGCTGGAACCGGTCGCCGCACTCACGGCGACGAACAGCGCCGGCCCTGCCATTCCGGCTATTTTCTCGCCTAGGGCAAAGATCGCGAAAAACTCCGCCGAGCGTTCGCGTGGCATCAGGCAAGCGAACAATGAGCGACTCAGCGCCTGGGTTCCTCCCTGAACCGCTCCCACCAGCAGCGCGAGCAGCAGAAACTGGGATGCTGACCGCATGGAGTACGCCAACGCGGCGATCAGCAGATAAACGGCCAGCCCGAGGTAGATCGATTTCTTGGCGCCGATTCTCGCCGCTAAGGCTCCAAACGCCATCGTGCAGGGAATCCCCGTAAACTGCACGATCAAGATTGATCCGATCATAGCCGGGGCCGGAAAACCGAGTTCTGCGCCGTAGATCGCCGCCAGCTTAATGATGGTGCCGATCCCTTCGTTGTAGGTCAAAAACGCGGCCAGCATCCAAGCGGCGGCCGGACACTCCCGCGGCAACGCCGCCATTGACTTCAATTGCCGCGCCACGCGAACCCAAAGCTCTCCGGTCCCCGCTATTTTCGGCAAGCTTGGTTCCCGCACCCTGAGGAATAGGGGCGCAGAAAACAGGACCCACCATAGCGCAGCGGACAGGAACGCCAACCGCGTCGGCAGCGTCGCTTCCGTCTCGGTCAGGCCCTGGCCATGAGGAAGGCCAAACCAATCCGGGTGAGCAATCCACGCCAGATTGCAGGCCAACAGCAGTCCTCCGCCGAGGTAACCTAATGCGTATCCGGTCGTGGAAACGCGGTCCATCTCGTCCGGTCGAGCCAAATGCGGCAACAAGGCGTCGTAGAAAATGAACGTCGCGGAAATGGAGAATGAAAGTACGGCGAACAGCAATAAAGCAGTCAACCAGTCGCCTGACTGAATCCCGAAAAGGGCGGCTGCCGCGATGCTCCCCACGGCAAGAAAGAATCCAAGCAAGCGCTTCTTAATGGGGAGCAAATCGGCGATCGCACCCAACACCGGCGCCAATGCGGCCAGCGCCAACATCGCCGCCGCGTTCGCCAAAGCAAATCGTCGAGTCGCCGCGCCGGGGAGCAAGCCCTTTCCAGCGACCTCATAAAAATAGATCGGGAAGACTGCGGCAATGATCGTGGTGACGACCGCGGAGTTCGCCCAGTCATAGAAGGCCCACGCGCGGAGCTCAGGGCGGTGCAGCCCCAATCGCTCAAGCCATCGCGGCGACCCGTTAACCTGGCGATCTTTCCGCGATATCGCTATTTCCGGAGCACCAGAACTGGACATGTTGCGGTCCTAACGACGCGCTCGGCCACGGAACCCAGCAGAAGATGCTTCAGGCCAGTTCTTCCGTGAGAAGGCATCACGATCAGCCCAGCCTTCAGGTCAGTCGCAACCTTCACGATCTCGGCGCCAGGATCTCCGATGCGGACCTCAATGTTAATCCCCTCGTACTGAGGGCCTGAAAAGCGTTTAACCAAGGCCGCTTCCAGCGAGATCCGCCGCGCCTCATCGCTGACGGTGTCGTAAACGACGACCGGTTCGACGATGAGGATTGGCGGCGTCACATGAACTGCCGTGACATGATCTGCGTTCCCTGCGAGTTCAATCGCCGTGGCCACGGCACGGTCCGATTCTGCAGAGAAATCAACGGGAGCAATAATCGGAACGTCAGTGAAGTTTTTCATGGCCGTGCCTTTCGGTTGGCTGCGAAGTTTTAGCGGTTGTAGACGTCGCTCAACCCTCCGCCAGTTCGTCTACATCTCCTCTCCAAGAACATTCATCAGCTTGAGCCACTGCTTCATGACCTGGCGATGATGTCGCTTGATGCGATCGTGTCGCTCCAACTCCTTCTGATGCAACTCAACTTCGTGAGCAAAGCGCGCGTTGGGAGGAGCTTGCTCGTCGCAGCAAGCCTGATCCGTCGCCAGTATGCGCTCTTCTTTGCCGATGCGTTCCTTGTAAGCTCGAATCGCCTCGGCTTGCGCGGCCAACGCCCGCTCGTGATTTTCAAGATTCGCCTGTAAACGCGGGGCGTCGGATTTCACTTGATAGAGTTCGAACTGCCAAATGCGCACCTCATCGAGCCAGAGGTCATTTTCGGATTTCCACTCTAGGTGCTGTTGATGCATCGTTTCTTCAAGCTTTGAGATCATGATAGCCTCCTTCCGTAGCGCTGCCGTCAGGCTTCGCCCTTCACCGCAAATCGCATTCGCCGCTGCGGCATTGAATTGGCCGCAGCGGCAGTCGGCTGCTTACGCTGGTTACTCTTGCACCTTAATCTTTCGGCTCTTCCCGTTCTCGATCTTCTGGAGCGACACGGTCAGAACGCCGTTGCGGAATTTCGCATCGACCTTCTCCACGGCGACGCGGACCGGAATCGCCACGGAGCGCGAGAAACTACCGCTGCGCCGTTCGATGCGATGGTACGTCGCTTTCTCCTCCTTCTTTTCTTCCTCGCGAGCTCCGCTGACCGTCAGCACGTTGTTGTTGAGCTGCACGTCGATGTCATCGGCATCGAAGCCTGGCAGATCCATCCGCACTTCAACGGCGCTGCTCGTTTCCTTCAGATCGAGAGGGGGCATCAGCGGCGTCGCCAACCATCCCGGAGCGCGCTCGCCGACGACCTGATTCCACAACCCTTCAAATTCATCCCGCATCGCTTGAAATGGTTCCCAAGAACTGATCGTGCGAGGCTCTCGTTTAGCAACGGCGGTTGTCATGACTTTCTCCTTGTTCGATTGAACGATTAGATTTGACTCGCCAACTCAGCTGCAGCGTCAGGTCAGTTGCAGAGCTGAGCCATGGCTAGCATGGCGACGATGAAGGTCGCCACGAACAGAAACGGCAGCCACGAGTGAACGTCCATGAGAATTGCAAAGCTAGAATTGCTTTCCGGTTTGACGAGTACAGGGCCTGTGGCACTTAAGGAAATGGCCCGCAAAGGGCGTACCGCTTGACTCACTCCGACGGTTTTGAGTGGTTCCATCCGCCTCCCGTCGGCGTCTCGGCGAAGTTCCCCCCGTCCGGGTGAGTGCGGCGCCGCACATGCGCGCTACGCGATAGGACAATCGCATCGGCATTGCCTTCGTTCTCGCACGTTGGAGGACGTCATCGTGGAATCGCTATCGGCGCCATGTTTGCGGCTGTGCAAATTGGGAGCGCCCGATGAGTCTGCAAAAGGGGGGAGCGACACGTGGCAACCGACTACAACGAAGACCCCGACGTGCGGGCACGCTTCCGGGAGTTCCTCGGCGGATCACAGTCTGAGGAAGTCACGGCGCGTTTTGTATCAATCGAAGGGCGGGGCGCTAGCCGGTGGTACAATCCTCACCCCTCCGCTGAACTGCCAGCGCTATTGCAGCAGCATACGGAGGTCGCCCGATCGCTGTGGGACAGCGAATCGCTCCTCGTCGACCTCGATATGGAGTACGTCAACTTCGACGACCCGGCCGAACCCTACCGCGATGCTCGACGAGCGTTTGGCATTCAACGCCCCATCGTCAATGCCATTGAAGAGTTGCTGGCCGGCTATGGAATCGCGCCGCTCCATATAATGAGCGGACGCGGCCACCATTTTGTCTGGCGTCTTAATCGGCAGTCCCACGCTTGCGGGATGCTCGCGCATCTGGGGCGCCTTCCCGATACTGTACTTGGCAAGTACGCCTCACCTCAGCCTCCCGAGGGCCTGAAGGTGCCGCTCGATCTGGCGGCTGCCTTTCACGGGCTAGGTCTGGTCATGGAGTACTTCGCCCATCGGGTTCTGCAGTCCGCGGCGCCCTGCGAGATTCCGCTGGAGCTGACCGCCGTGGAGGTGGGACCAATCAATCGCGGTCGCGAAATTGTCTCGCTTGATCTGTCGGAATACGGCGACCCGCTGCATACGCGAACGCTCCGAATCCCCTTCAGTCGCTACCTGAAATCAGAACGTTGCTCGTCGGTTTCTCACGACAGCGACGGGGCGGCGTCTCCCGTATTCGTCGTCCCGCTGCACGAAATGGACGAACTAACCGCTTTAGGGGTCATGCGCGACGATGTGCAAGTGCGATTGTTAGCGCGTCGCGCGTCAACGCAGATTCCCGAGCAGTCGCGCGGCATGATCGAACTGGTGGCGGATTACAAAGCTTCCGAGTTGGCCCGCTTCCACGACTATTTCTATCAGAGCGACCACGATGCTCCGGAAAGGTGGAGTGCCACCTACGACCGAACTCCTCTGGGAGCATTGCCGCGATGCGTCAGCCATATCCTGCAACATCCCAACGATTTGCTGCTCAAGCCTGCGGGTATCCAGCACGTCGTCAGAACGCTTATGGCGGTGGGCTGGCATCCCCGACACATAGCCGGACTCATTCGTTCAAAGTACGAGCGCAATTATCAGTGGAGTCCCGGTTGGTTTGTTTACGATGCGGCTCTCCGGGCTGATTTTTACGCCCGACTTTTCGCCGGATTAATCGCAGACGGCCTCGACCCCCTAGTCGACTTCAATTGCAAATCAACGCAGGAAAAAGGTTACTGCTCATGGAGCGGCTGCGGTGAGATTCTGGAAAATCATCGCTTACTGCTCGCGGACCGCGTCAAAACGCTCAAGCCAAGGGTCGCTCCCAGCGGCCAAGCAAAGCAAAGCGTTCGCGACTCAGTGCTGGAGAAATAAAATGAGCGACTGGCCTATTGGCATCTCGACCGGATGCTTCTATCAACGCAGCATCTTCGACTGCTTGGAACAAATCCGCGACGCGGGCTTCACGATTATCGAAATCTGTTCTTTCCCCGCCCATTTGGATTATCGTGATCTGGGATTGGTGAAGCGCGCCTCGCAACGCATTCGCGAACTTCACTTGGAACCGTATTCGTTCCACGCTCCCTTTGCCGACCATATCGACATCACCTCGCTAGATTCAGCTGTGCGTGGTCCGGCGGTGATCGCCGTCGAGCAAGCGGCGGCTGCCGCCGCCGAATTGGGCGCTCGGTACTTCGTCATTCATCCAGGACCTGAACGGTCTCCGATTCCCGGCGAGGAGCGGCTTCGCCGGATGGAGACGGCGGCGGATTCCTTAAATCACCTTGTGAGGCGCTGCCGGGAGCTTGGGACTGCGTTGGTGCTGGAAAACATGCTTCCGCACTTGTTCTTCGGACATGCTAAAGACATTCTTTGGATATTGGGGGCGATTAACGCCTGCGACGTCGGCATCTGTCTCGATACCGGTCATGCGTATCTTTCAGGCGACTTGCCAACGATAGTTCACAAGCTCTCTGGTCATTTGTGGATGGTCCACGCTAGCGACAACTACGGCAGCCGCGACGACCATTCGCCGCCCGGCAACGGCTCAATTGATTGGTCCGCGCTCGTAGCCCAGCTGACCCGACTTCGCTTCGAAGGGAACGTTATTCTTGAAATCGCAGCGGATGCCTCTGGAAACGTCGATTTCGACGCCGCCCAACGCTCAAGAAAATACCTACATGAACTCGCTGGTCGTCAGGAACTTTCGCAGCGGTTCGGGCCTGCATAACTAAGGCTCGTGCTCCGATGGCGTATGCCCGAAAATCCGCCAACTACCCTGCAGAAAACGGCCGCGCGACCTGCTAGGTTCGAGTAGGTCAGGCTCGCCAGCCTGACGGAACCCGCCCAATGGTCAACCAGCCGCTGCGAGGGGCAGGTCGGCAGGAATGTCGAAGGCATCTACAACTGGCCCGACGGGCCGAGACCTAGTCGATCCGCGCGACGCCGCCAGCCAGCCGACGCTCCTGGACACGTCGCTCGACTAGCCGTCGCAGCCGCTCGACCAACCGCGATGTGTCGCTTCGCCGCCGCGACAGCCGTCCGCCAATCGCCGCAACGCCCAAGCAGATAACGCCTTAAAGAAAACGCCAACTGTCGCCAAAAATCGCAACACGACAAAAAGGCGGCGCGACAAGATTCGGCAACAACGTATTTAAGTGAAGTTCAGACAAACGCAGCATCGGTGTACCAAGGGAGGCTAGATTCTTCGCTGCGCTCAGAATGACAAGCATCGTCGTGACCGGCATTAGTACGAACCGTCACACGTCACACGTCGCAAACCCGAAACCCTTCCGCCAGCGACTTCAGCGGATCGCGAATTGGAATAAACTCCTGCGCGACGTAGCCGTCGTACCCCGTCTCGACGATCGCCCGCATGATCGCCGGGTAGTTCAGTTCCTGCGTCTCGTCGATCTCATGCCGGCCCGGGTTGCCGCCGGTGTGGTAGTGGCCAATGGAGTCCTTGTTATCGCGAATCGTGCGGATGACGTCTCCCTCCATGATTTGCATGTGGTAGATGTCGTACAGGAGCTTGAACCGCGGCGAGCCGACTTGCTTGACGAGCTCGACGCCCCAGGGGGTGCGGTCGCACATGTAGTCGGCGTGGTCGACGCGGCTGTTAAGCAGTTCCATGCAGATGGTGACGTTCTTCTTCTCTGCGAGGCCGACGATCTGCTTCAGGCCGGCGGTGCAGTTCGCGAGGCCTTCTTCGTCGGACATGCCGCGGCGATTGCCGGAGAAGCAGATGACGTTCGGCAGGCCGTGCTTGGCGGCGAACTCGATGTGTTCGGTCAGTGCGATCTTCAGCTGATCGTGATGAGCCGTGCGATTAAAGCCGCGATCGATGGCGTCGGCGCCGCTGAGCATCGCGCAGGTGAGGCCGGCGGCTTGGACGGTAGGAAACTCTTCGGGCGTGACGAGTTCGATCGACTGGTAGCCGATCTTCTTCGCGGCGGCGGCGAGTTGGTCGAGCGGGATGCCGCCGTAGCACCAGCGGCAAAGCGATTGCTTGACTCGGCCTTTCGGACTCGCAACTTCATCAGCATGCGCGGCAGCCAACGAGGCGCCGAGAGTCGCGACAAGCGCCGCCCCAGCCGCCTTCGCCGCCGTTCGCCGGTCCCACTGCGCCGCCTGAGACATGGTCGCTCTCCTCGCGTTGAGATGAATAGCAGCAGCTGCTGTCTGGCTGCAGCCGCTGACAAGATTCTCGATGATACGCGATCGCGAAGCAATCGTTCGGCAGCCCAACGTGCCGCCTACCAGAGGCCCGGCAGCCGCTGACAGTCCCCCGCACATGATCAAAATGGCTAAAACATGGGGAATTCCACGAATAGTTGCCGTATTTCCCTGGCGCCGATATACTCCCGCTGAACTGCCATTTTCACCTGGAGGACGCTCAGCATGTGTAGAAGTTCTGTTTTAGCAGTCATGGGGACTCTATTGGTTGCCTGCTCCTATGCGCTGCCGGCGCACGCGGCGCTCAATCAACTGGCTTATTACCACTTAGGAGAAGCAGACGCCGGCGCAGTGGCGGGGGGCTCCGTCTCCACCACGGTGGATAGCCTCGGCTTAACGCCAGGCGTCGACATGACGCCGTTGTTCGGCTCCAGCGACCTGAAGTACAGCAGCGACAAGCCCAGCTTTACCAGCAGCACGTTGTCGATTGCCTTCGACGCTGGCGACGAAACGCTCACGTCTACGGCCACGAAGTGGTACGAGGGAACCGGCTCATTTCGGTGGGGCATGGAAGTGTTTCTGAAGCCAGACGCCTCGATGGCCGGCACAGAGTCGGTCTTCTTCACCAACGGCACGCAGTTCACGATGGGCATCACTGCCGAAGGATTCTTCTACGTCAATCAGACCGGTCCTGGCACGACCCCCGTGCAGTACGGCCAGTGGCAACACGTCGCGTTCACCACCAGCGGCTCGTTCTGGCAAATCTACGTCGACGGCGTCGCGCAATTTCCGTCGCAGCCGAACTTCACTTACGGCGCTCCGGGCGGCATCGCCACGTTGGGCTCCGCCAACGGCGCCGAGGTCGAAACCAGCTACACCGGCCTGATGGATGAGCATCGCGTTTTTAGCTGGACTGGCGCCTTCAATCCGAATGAGTTGCTCTGGTTTTCGGGGCGCAAGGCAGGCGACGTCAATGAAGATGGCATGGTCAATTCAGCGGACTACGACATCTGGCGGGCCAACGTCGGCGCCGACCTAACCCCGCTCACGGCGCTCCAAGGTCGAGCGCTCGGCGATCTCAACGGCGACCGTCAGATCAACCTCGCTGACTTCGGCCTCATCAAGTCGAACAAGTCTCCCGGCGCCGTCCTGGGGGTTCCCGAACCCGCTAGCGCCATGCTCCTGCTCGCGGGAATCGGGGCCTTTGCGCTGCGTCGCCGTCGTCGACTCGGAGCCGGCGCCTTCAAGGCCTTCGCCTGGCTTGGCCTCTGCGCGGCGATCTTGTCGCAGGCGCAGACCGCTTCGGCTCAGGCGACGGCCGTATGGGGCGGCGGCAGCGGCAATTGGAACGACGCCAATTGGACTGGCGGCACCGGCCCCGGCGGCAGTCCGGCTTCGGGCGACAACGTCACGCTCCCCCTCGCCACCGGCACGCTTACGGTCAATAGCAACATTGGCTCGCAATTCAACAAGTTGATCCAGGAGGGAGGCATCCTCGACATTACGCCAACCGGTTCACTCGATCTCGCCGAGAACCTGGAGAACGGTCGCGGAGCGGGACCTAACGGCGGCGAAGTTCGCGTCGCCGGCGCGCTGAACGTCGGCGGCGAGATCGACGTCGCCTTTGACGTCCCCGGCACAGTCAAGGTCTTCGGCTCCGGCGCCATTACCACTGTTGGGAACATGGACACCTGGTGGGCCAGCGGCGCCGTCGTCGACCTCACTGGCGGATCGACCGATATCACGATCGGAGGGACCTACTACTACGGCCCCGCCGCCACGATTAACGCGAACATCAACTCCGCGGCGTTCGCTCCCATCAAGGTCCCCGGCGATTTAAGCATTCAGGGCGGGACGCTCAACGTCAACTTCACCGACGGCTTCGTGCCGACGACGAGCAACTCGTGGACGCTGTTCGACGCGACGGCGAGAGCCGGAGCGATCACCAACGTCAACGGCAACGGACTCGCGCCGGGAACCCGCTTAGCCGTCAACTACGGAGCCGGCGGAACGTACGGCCAGGTCGTGACGATCGACGTCGATTCGACGCTCAACCTCAAGGTGGACCAAGGCACCGGCGTCATCACTTTAGAAAACCCCGCCGCCGGCGCCACGGCGATGGACATCGACGGCTACATCATTAAATCCGCGTCGAATTCGCTTCTTCCGGGAAGTTTCACCGGCGTCGGTACGCCGGGTTGGTTGCCGGGAACCGCCCCGTCGCAATCGACCAAGCTGCTCAGCGAGACGAATTTCAGCGGCTCGCTGTCGATTGCTCAAGGCGGCTCGTATCCTCTCGGGGCGATCTTCGCCAATGGAGGCACGCAAGATCTTTCGCTTGAGTTCCACCTCGCCACGGGCGAAACGCTGTTGGGAACCGTCCAGTACGTCGGGACGCCAGGATTCGCCGCCGACTTCAACGGAAACGGCTTTGTCGACGGCGCCGACCTCGCTCTCTGGAAAGTCGGCTACGGAAAAACTACGGGGGCCGTTAAGTCGGACGGTGATTTCAACGTCGACGGCATCGTCGACGGCGCCGACTTCCTCGGCTGGCAACGCCAGTTCGGTTCAGGAACCCCGCCGGTTTCGGCGATCCCCGAGCCGGGATCGCTCCTGCTGTTGACCATGGCCTCGCTGGCGATCGCCGCGTTACGAAAGCAACGCGCCTAGTTCAGCGGCGATCACTGAAAGGTTGAGCGACGCCATTGTTCCCCTTAAAACGGGGAACAATGGCGTTTTTTATTGGCTCCAGCTACCCATTACCGTCATGGCGTCGGCGCGGCGGGCGGGGATTCTAACGAGCCTCGCCATCAGTCGTCGACTAGGCTGCCGAGAAGCTTGTCGACCAGCGTCGGCGTCATGCGAGAGGCTTCCGGTTTGCTTACAGAAATCTCGCGCAACGTCGCACTGCGTTGCAGCGGGCGGACTGTCGCCGGCGGCGCCATCGACCAGATGGACGCCCTCGCGCGACCGCGGAACGCAGCGTCACTCACGGCGCCGGCGGCGGGGGAGACTCCCGCCCATCGCCCGCTGGCTCGGCAAGCTCCTGCAGCGTCGCCTCGGTTGCCTCAAGCTGGGTGGCGTAGTCCGGATTGGCGGGAAACTGGCGGACAAGTTCCTGAAACAGCCCTCGGGATTTCTCCAGTTCCTCGCGTGCCTGTTCCAGCTGATCTGCGGTTAGCAGCACTTGCCCTAGCGCGCGTCGCGTCGCGGCCAAATCGCGGCGATAGCGCGGCACCGAGTCGTCGCCAGCGATGAGCTGCTCCAGCAGTTCGGTCGCCGCGGCGAGATCGGCCTGCGCGGCAACCGACTCGCTTAGCTGCGCCCGCAACGCGCCGAGATTCATCAGCACGCCGGCCAGATCGACCGAGAGTTCCTGCACCCGCGGATTGGCCGCCGCCAGCTGACTGAGCGTCTCCCGCGCCTGTTGATAATAGCCCTGAGCTTGCGCGGCTTCGCCGGAGGCGGCCGCAACGTCGCCGAGCAACCGACGGGTTAGCGCCAGCCGACGCTGGTGCTTGAATTCGGCCGGTTCAACCAGCCGGAGTTGCTCGAACGCCGTTTCGGCGTCGAGCAGATTCTGCCGAGCCTCGCCGCCGTCGCCGGTCGTCAACTGGGCGGCGGCCAAATTGAAGTATCCCATCGCCAGATCGCGCTGCAGCTTCAGCGGAGGATCGGGGCCGCGGACATGGGCGCGACGAATCGCTTGCGCTTGCCGCATCAGTTGCAAGCCTTCGACTTGGTTGCTCTCGGTCAGTGCGAGACTTCCAAGATTCATAAACGTGTTGCTAAGTTCGCGAGCCGCTTCGATATCTTCAGGATGCTGTTGCGAAAGCCGCTCGCGCAGTTGGCGTGCTTTGACATACGCCTCGCGGGCTTGCCCGAACTGATTGAGCTTCTGATAGGCGCCGCCGAGAGCATTGACGACCCGCGCCAAGTCCGCCGCCGTCGGTTCTTCGCTCGGGAGCTGCTCGTAGTGCGCGATCGACTGCCGGTAGTACGGCACGGCGGTTTCCGGCGACGAGATTTCCTCAGCGATCTGCCCAGCGAAGAAGGCCGCCTGTGCACTTTCGGCCCGTAAGTTCGGATCGTCAGCCCGTTGCTGGAGGAACTGTTCGTAATAATCGAGCGCTTGCCGCAACAACTCATTGCGAAGCGGTTGCATGCCGGGCTGCGTGAGGAGCGTTTCTTCGCTCACCCGGACGTAGTACTCTTTGACCGCGTCTTGGGCATGTTGGAAGTTCTCCTCCGCGCGCTGACGTTGCTTGACCGCTTCGATAAAGTTGGCCGTCGCCTCTTCCTTGGCGAGCCGCTCGCGCTTGTTGGCGGCTCCCAGCAGCACGACGCCCAGCGAGAGCCCCGCCAGGGCGACCGTCGTCGCCGCGATCATACTGAACACGGCCGTCCGGTGGTTGCGAATCCAGCGCCAGGCGCGCACCCCCAGCGGTTCCTCGTAGGCGTCGACTTTGTCGTCGGCCAAATAGCGTTCGACGTCGAGCGCCAAGTCGCGCGCCGACGGGTATCGGTCGCGCGGCTGCAACGCCATCGCGCGCAGGCAAATCGCCTCGAGCGGTCGCGGGATTCGTCGATTGAGCTGCCGTGGCGGCGGGAACCTGCCGGTCTGGACCTGCGGAATGAGGTCGTTTAGCTCGCCGGCGAAAGGCGCTTGGCCGGTCAGCAAGTGGTAGAGCGTCGCACCTAAACTATAGACGTCGACCGACGGCCCCAGTAGGTCGAGACGTCCCGCGGCTTGCTCCGGGCTCATGTAAGCAGGAGTCCCCACGATCTGCCCGTCCAGCGTCTGCGACGACGAGGCGCTGCCCGACGGCGAGACTGGCCGATGCGAATCGCGGGCGTCGGGCGTTGCGTCGTAAGTGCGCGCTAGCCCCCAGTCGACGACTAGCGTTTCGCCGAAGTCGCCGAGCATGATGTTCTCCGGTTTCACGTCGCGATGGACGACGCCCCGGTTGTGAGCGTAATGAATGGCCTGGCAGGCGTCGACGAACTGCCCCAACAGCTGTCGCGAGCGAAAATCGCTGCCGACCGTCCGCATTCCCTGCTCGTGAAACTCGGCGATGGCGGCGCGCAGGTTCTGCCCCACGATCAATCGCATCGCGTAGAACGGCCGACCGTCTGGATACTCGCCCAGGCTATACACGGGAACGACGCCCGGGTGTTCGAGTGCGCCAGTGATTTCGGCTTCGCGAACGAACCGTTGGCGGCTCGTCTCGTTGTCGGCGTGCGGGGGAAGGATCTCCTTCAGCGCGATTTCGCGATTGATCTGGCGATCGCGCGCGACTTGCACCCGGCCCAGGCCTCCTTGCGCGTGGGGCCGCAGCACGGTAAAGCGGGACCAGTCCTCGCGCACGTCCGCCCACGCATACGCATCGGTGGCAAACGGCGATGGAGCGGCGGGAGACGACGGCGCG
>JBGSMO010000403.1:0-18936 GCA_041740115.1 Pirellulales bacterium | reverse complement strand
GCTTTCACCGCGTGCGCCACTGGGTACAAGCAAAAATCATCCTCGCGGGCATCAAGTCGCTCGTTTTGCATCAGCCGTAGAAGATAGCGTTTGCATAATCGTGTGAATCGCTGGGCTATTATCGGGCGTCCCGCTGGGACGAATACCGTCAATCGAAACTGTCGTTGCTATTCGCCGGCTGAACCTAGCGACGCCAAGAACTCGCTCATTTCGCCGGCGGCGTGGGCGTTGCCTTGGGTGCGGGCGGTTTCGATGCCGTCGCGGAGGTAGCTGCGGGCCTCATTGATGCGATCGAGCTTGGCGAGTTGCTGCGCGGCCATGAAGAACGCCGGGACGTAGGGCGGCTGGTCGCGGGTGAGCTCGTTGAACTTCGCGAGGCTTGCGTCGTGGTCGCCTTCTTTTTCTAGTTCCATCGCGAGGCTGTAGCGGAGGAACGTGTCGCGCGGCTCGTCGGCGAGCATGGCTTCGATTTTTTCGCGGCGCGACATGGGGTGAAATCCTGCGTGTAGATGGTGCGACGAATAGATGGTGCGACGAAGCGACGTCATTCTGAGTGAAGCGAAGAATCTGGAAGCTCGTTTGGGGCGCCAGATCCTTCGCTCCGCTCAGGATGACGTGTACGCGCTCAGGATGACAACTAGAACTTCGTGGCTTCGGCTTTGGGGGTGATTTTTAGGAGGACGCCCGTTGGTTCGCCGTCGGGGGCTTGGCGGGGGCCGAGGGCGGTGACGAACATGGCCCCGTCGGGGGCGAAGGCGAGGGCTGTGGGGCGCTCGGCGGAGGCGATCTTTACGGCGCGCGTCGTCTGTCGGCCGTCGACTTCGGCGGCGTCGAGGCGGTAGACGCCGCCGAGCTTGGCGTCGGCTCGTACGACGTCGACGGCGTAGAGCTGATCGGTCGGGCTGTAGGCGAGCCCTGCAATGTCGTAGAGGCTCGTCCGCTGATTGAGCGCGACCTTCCCGGTCTTCGGACTGTAGAACGTCAGCAGGCTGTCACGATCTTTTTTGAAGTCCGACATTTGACTGACGACCAAATAGTGGGACTGCTCCTTTGGGTTGACTGTGGCGGCCGTGGGGCCCGTTGTGCCGAGGAGCGGCTTCGTGGCGATGAAGGGTTGCAGGTCGGCGAGTTTGTTCGCTTTGAGGTCGGCCTTGAGGATCCAGGCCTGATCGTCGTCGCCGTTGGAGGTGACGAACAAGGCGTCGTCGGTTTTGGCGAGGCCGAAGAAGTTGCCTTCGCCGGAGGTAGATTTTGGGCCTTTGGGGATCGGGCCGATAGCGTAGTCTTGCTGCTCGTACTTGAGGGGCGAACCATCGGCGGGGAGCGAGAAGACGACGACCAGGTCCTCGCCCTGCGGCAGGCCGGCGCCGCCGACGGCGAGTTTGGTCGGCGTGAGGAAGGCGAGGCCCAAGGGGCCGATGCGGTATTCGGGTTCGTCTTTCTTTGCGTCGCCGTAGCTATCGACAGGGATATCGGTGACGACGGGCGTCGGCGTCTTCAGGTTGTCGCTTTTCAGGCGCAGGATGCGGCCGGCGCCGCTTTCGGAGAGGTAGAGTTCGTACGCCGCGCCGGTCGACGCGCCGGGCCGGAGCGTGATCGCGCAGGGATTGTCGAGGCCCGTGAGGAGCGTCTCAACGTTGTACTGGTCGGACTCGTCGGCGGGCTCGGCGTAGGCTGGGGCGGTCGCGGCGCTGGTTGGCTTAGCCTCGGCGGGTTTGTCAGCCTCGGCGGCCCATAGGGGAGCTGCACTGGTGAGAGAAATGGCGATCCAAGTGAGAATTCTCTCGCAGAGGCGCGGAGGCGCAGAGACGAGGCGGAGGCTCATGGTATTCCTCTGCGTCTCTGCGCCTCTGCGAGAGACTGATTCGTTTGGGGCGATTCGAACGTTAGACGCCAGCTGCGTGGGCGTTTTCGTAGGCGGTGATCTTTGCTTCGTGTTCGAGCGTCAGGCCGATGTCGTCGAGGCCGTTGAGCAGGCAGTGGCGGCGGAAGGGTTCGACTTCGAACTTTGCCGTGAAGCCGTGCCCGTCGCTGAGCGTGCAGGTGTTGAGGTCGGCGGTCAGCTGGTAGGGACGGTGCTTCGCTTCGCGCTGGAACAGCTCCTCGACTTGCTCTTCGCTGAGGCGGATCGGCAGCATGCCGTTCTTGAAGCAGTTGTTGTAGAAGATGTCGGCGTAGCTGGGGGCGACGACGACGCGGAAGCCAAAGTCTTCGAGCGCCCAAGGGGCGTGTTCGCGGCTCGAGCCGCTGCCGAAGTTGCGGCGGGCCAGTAGGATGCTCGCCCCCTTGGCGTAGGGCTTGTTCAGCTCGAACTCTTCGTTGACCGTGCCGTCGTCATGCCGCATCCAGTCCCAGAAGAGGAACTCGCCGAAGCCAGTCCGCTCAATTCGCTTGAGAAACTGCTTGGGGATGATTTGATCCGTATCGATGTTGGCGCGATCTAGCGCGACCGTTGTGCCGGTGAGGGTGGTGAAGGGCTTCATGGCTTTCTATGTGTGAATCGCTTGTGACTCGTGACTTGTTACTTGGTTTTGTCAGAATTCTCTGAATCGGCTTGGTCGAGAATTCCTTTCACAAATTCGGTTGCGGCCATTCCCATTTCTCGATATCGCCGAAGTTCGTCTTGCGACGCCGGAACTAGCTTTCCATCATCGTCTCGCTCCAATGCGGCTACCAAGTGCGTTTTGTCAAAGACGGCGACGAGTGTGATTTCGTCGCCTTTCATTTCAAAGCTAACGCTTAGCGGCGCTTCAGCAGGGCATGAAATCGATCGGGTTTGGGTAGAAAACACAAAGATTTCCCACCAAAGTTCCTTCTTTCCTAGCTTGAGGCTATGTAATCTCGCGATGAGTTCGTCTGTTTTGTAGTCTAGGCGCTCGTGGATCGTGAGCGTAAGGTCTCGATCAAGCTGATATACCGAGTTGCGTCGATCTACCTTGCCATCCTCATTCAGGTCTTCTTCTGTAATCTTTGGCGTGACGCTGTCGTCTTTTGGCGATTGGCTGAAGGACTTATCAGTCGACAGCATTGCCAATATCGCGATGATGCAAGACCAACGAGTCATAGCTATTTCCAATCACGCACGTCAACAAAGTGCCCAGCCACCGCCGCGGCGGCGGCCATGGCGGGGCTCACGAGGTGCGTCCGTCCGCCCTTGCCTTGGCGACCTTCAAAGTTGCGGTTGCTCGTCGACGCGCACCGTTCCCCGGGGGCTAGTTTGTCCGGGTTCATCGCGAGGCACATGCTGCAGCCTGCTTCGCGCCAGTCGAAACCCGCTTCCTTAAAGATTTTGTCGAGGCCTTCAGACTCGGCTTGCACCTTCACCTGGCCGCTGCCGGGGACGACCATCGCGTGGACGTGGCCGGAGACCTTTTTGCCCTTCGCCACTTCGGCGGCGGCGCGGAGGTCTTCGATGCGGGCGTTCGTGCAGGAGCCGATGAAGACGCGGTCGAGCTTCAGGTCGGTGATTGGTTCGCCGCCGGCGAGGCCCATGTATTCGAGCGACTGGGCGGTCGTCTTCTGATCGGTCGGATCGCTAAAGTCGCCGGGGCGGGGGATCTTGGCGGTGATCGCCGCGACCTGGCCGGGGTTGGTGCCCCAGGTGACTTGCGGAGCGATGTCGGCCGCCTCGAAGACGAGCGACTTGTCGTACTTGGCGCCTGGGTCGGTCGGCAGGGTCTTCCAGTAGGCGACGGCCTTGTCCCACGCGGCGCCGGCGGGGGCGAAGGGGCGGCCCTTGAGGTAGTCGAACGTCGTCTGGTCGGGAGCGATCATGCCGGCGCGGGCGCCCGCTTCGATCGACATATTGCAGATCGTCATCCGGTTTTCCATCGTGAGTCCCTGGAGGGCCTCGCCGGTGAACTCAAGACAGTAACCGGTGCCGCCGTCGGTGGTGATCTGGCCGATGAGGTAGAGGACGAGGTCCTTCGCCGTAACGCCGCGGCCGAGCTTGCCGTCGGTGCGGAGCTCGAGCGTCTTCGGCTTGTACTGCAGGAGCGTCTGCGTCGCGAGGACGTGTTCGACTTCGCTGGTGCCGATGCCGAAGGCGAGCGCGCCGAACGCGCCGTGGGTCGAGGTGTGGCTATCGCCGCAGACGATCGTCATGCCGGGCTGCGTATAGCCGAGTTCGGGGCCGATGACGTGGACGATGCCCTGACGAACGTCGCCCATGTCGTAGTGGGTGATGCCGAACTCTTTACAGTTATTGCGGAGCGTGTCGATCTGCTGCTTCGAGATCGGGTCGGCGATCGGGATGCTGCGGTCGGTCGTCGGAACATTGTGATCGGCGGTGGCAATCGTGCGCTCGGGGCGACGAACCTTGCGGCCGGCGATGCGCAGGCCCTCGAACGCCTGGGCGCTCGTCACCTCGTGCACGAGCTGCAGGTCGATGTACAGCATCGTTTGCCGACCCTCTTGCGCGTGGACGACGTGGGCGTCCCAGATTTTCTCGAACAACGTGCGGGGTTTGGCGGCGGCGCTCATCGACGGACCTCGATCCCTAACTGCGAACTAGATTGCCCCGGAATGGGGCCGAATCTCTTATTTTAGGCGGCGCAGGGGTTCTGCGGAAGCCGCCGGGAAGACAGGCGACGCCGCTCTGTCATTCCGAGGTACTCCGAGGAATCTAGCCGGACCCCTCGGAGTACCTCGGGGTGACTGGACAAGCGGAAAGACACGAGAAAACGGCCCGCGGTTCAGACGGCGGCCAGCTCGACAGCCTCGGCGGCCATCGCTTTTCGCTGAGGGCAGCCGTAGTTGTTCCACCAATCGGCGGCCATCCGGGCGGTCCATTCGCTGTCGACCGGGACGCGGTCGAGGGCTTCGCGGAGCTCGGCCACTGTTTGGTAGCGGTCGCCGGGGCGTTTTTCGAGCGAGTGGAGGATCACCTCTTCCAGCTCGGCGGGGATGTCGCCGTTGAGGTAGCGCGGCGGCTCGGGGTCTTCGCTGGCGTGGGCGATCATCACCTTCAGCGGGCTGGCGTACTCGAAGGGCGCCTTGCCAGTGGCCATGTAGTACATCACGGCGCCGAGCGAGTAGACGTCGCTGCGGCCGTCGACCTCTTCGCTGCCGGCTTGCTCGGGCGACATGAACAGCGGCGAGCCGGTGATCGAGCCTTCTTGCGTGAGACCCGAATCACTAGCGTCGGTCAGCGGCTTGGCCAAGCCAAAGTCGAGCAGCTTCGCCACGTCGAAGACGCCGCCGCGGTAGGCGCAGAAGATGTTCGCCGGCTTGATGTCGCGGTGGATCAGGCCGTGGCCGTGGGCCTCGGCCAGCGCGTCGCAGACTTGGCGCATGAGGTACAGAATCCGCGCCGGGGGGACCGGACCATGCTCCTTCACGAGCTCGCCCAGGTTGTGGCCGGGAAGATACTCCATCACATAGTAAAACGTCCCGTCAGGCGTGCGGCCGTAGTCGTAGATGTCGATCGAGTTCCAATGCGACAGCTTCGCGGTGGCGCGGACTTCACGTTCGAAGCGGGCCAGGACCTGCGGGTCGCCCGCCTTCTCGGGGCGAATCACCTTGACCGCGCAGGGACGCTTCATCATTTGGTGTTCGGCCAGGTAGACCTCGCCCATGCCGCCGCTGCCGAGGAGGCGTTTGAGGCGGTACTGACCGAGTTGCTTGGCGACGAAGGCTTCGTGCCGCAACGTGTTAATGGTGTGAACGCCGACGATCGCGGTCATTGCCGCCAGGGCCAGCATCATCGCCTGCTCGACGGGCATGCCGTCGAAATCGTCGGTCCGCAGCAGCGCCGCGAACTGATCAATCGTGAAATAGGCGACCGCCATCACCGCCAGCGGCGCGAGGGCCATGGCGCCAATGACCCAGGCGGCGCGCTTCCAGGTGTTGGGAACGAAGATCGCGTAGGTGAAAATCAGCAAAATCCACGCGGCGGTGAAGCTGGCGACATGGGCGTGCCCTTCGTCGAGCGCCGCGCAGTACTGCAACTTGTGGTAGGTCAGCGTAATGAATAGCAATGACGGCGCGCCGAAGACGACCGCTTCGCCAATGCGGAGCTTGGTCATCGACAGGTCGCACTTGGCGCAGAGCTTCCAGGCCGCGAGCCCCATCAGGCTGGTGACGGCGACGTGCGAGAAAAAGACCCACCGATACTCAGCCTGGAGATGTTCGGTCATCTTCCAGCTGACAAGCGACCAGAGCAAAAACGAGCCGAAGCCGATGAACAGCAGCACGGCGACAGTGCGTAGGCGAGTGCGCAGCAGGCTGCGGGTTTCGCTGCTCATGTGAGGGGTGCTTCCCTCGACCAAAGCGACGCGACGGCGCGCAGATTTTCTTAACTGGGTATTCGACTCGTCTTCCGAATCGAACGACTGTCGGGGCGCCTCGACGGTGAGGGCGTTGGCCAAGGCGGGATTGGAATCGGCCACGGGGAGGGCATCCTGTCTGCTTGCATCCCCTCGCCCGACGCAGCGCGGACTGGCTGCGGGACGCATTGGGACGCCGGATGGTTTCTTATTTTACTCCCCTTGGACCCGCCGGGGCAGAGCCAAGTTCGCTGTGAAGCGGGGGAGCATGGATGGGGATGATTGTCGGAAATCCCCTCTTTTACGGGGTTCGTCGGCCCTCGGTTCGCTCAACTCTTATTATTGGTCGATTGTTCCGGCAATCGGTAACGGACTTGGAAGTTATTCTTTGCCCGAATCCTTCGTCCAGCTGTCGCGCAAGGTGGCCGTGCGATTAAACACCGGCTTGCCAGGCTTCGAATCGACGGGGTCGACGAAAAAGTAACCGGAGCGTTCGAACTGGAAACTCGTTCCGGGTTTGGCGTCTTTCAGCGATGGTTCGAGCTTGGCGTCTTTGACGACCTCCAGCGAATTCGGGTTGAGATTGTCGAGGAACGTCTTTCCTTCCGGGGCGTTGTCAGGATTCTCGACGCCGAAGAGGTGGTCGTATAGCCGCACCTCGGCGGTGAGTGCGAGCGGCGCCGAGACCCAGTGGATCGTCCCCTTCACCTTGCGGGAGTGGTCGGGGTCGAACGTGCAGCGGAGTTCGGTCACGTTGCCGGCGGCGTCTTTCACGACTTCGTCGCACTTGATAATGCCGGCCGAGCGGAGGCGGACTTCACCTTCGGGCTTCAGGCGGAAGAACTTCTTGGGGGCCTCTTCCATGAAGTCTTCTTGCTCGATGTAAATCTCACGGGTGAGCGGGACTTTGCGCGTCCCCATCTCGGGCTTCTGCGGATGGTTGGGGGCTTCAAGGTCGAGCGTCTCGCCCTCCTTGATGTTCGTCAGGACGACCTTCAACGGGCGCAGCACGCCCATCGCGCGCGGGGCGCGTTCATTGAGGTCTTCGCGGATGGCGTCTTCGAGCCACGCCATGTCGATCGTGCTATTGAACTTGGCTACGCCGATGCGCTCGCAGAAGGCCCGCATCGCCTCGGGGGTGTAGCCGCGGCGGCGGAGGCCGCGGATGGTGAGCATCCGTGGATCGTCCCAGCCGTTGACGTGTTTCTCTTGCACAAGCTGCAGCAGCTTCCGCTTGCTCATCACCGCGTAGGTGAGGTTAAGACGCGCGAACTCGATCTGCTGCGGATGGTGGATGCCTAACTCGCGGCAGAACCAGTCGTAGAGCGGGCGATGATTCTCAAACTCGAGCGTGCAGATCGAGTGAGTGATCCCCTCGATCGAATCGCTTTGGCCGTGGGTGTAGTCGTACGAGGGGTAGATGCACCACTTGTCGCCGGTGCGATGGTGATGAGCCCGCTTGATGCGGTAGAGGACTGGATCCCGCATGTTGACGTTCGGCGAGGCCATGTCGATCTTCGCGCGGAGCGTGCGGCTGCCGTCGGCAAAGTTGCCGTCGCGCATTTGCGCGAAGAGTTCGAGATTCTCGGCGACCGTACGGTTGCGGTTGGGGCTGTCCTTGCCCGGGGCGGTCAGCGTGCCGCGGTATTCGCGCATTTCTTCAGCGCTCAGATCGCAGACGTAGGCCTTGCCGTCTTTGATCAACTGGACGGCCCAGCCGTAGAGTTGGTCGAAGTAGTCGGAGGCGAAGAGGGGTTCGGATCGCGCCGGGGTCGGGGACGACCCGGCTCGCTTGTTGTTTGCGAAGGCGGAGATGATCCAGTCGACGTCGTCGACGATCGAATCGACGTATTCCTGCTCTTCCTTCGCAGGGTTGGTGTCGTCGAAGCGGAGGTTGAACTTGCCGCCGAATTCCTTCGCGAGGCCGAAGTTCAGGCAGATGCTTTTCGCATGGCCGATGTGGAGGTAGCCGTTTGGCTCGGGCGGGAAGCGGGTGTGGACGCGGCCGCCGTTTTTGCCGGCGGCGCGATCGGCGTCGATGATCTGCTGAATGAAATTCCGCGGCGCAGACTTTTCGTTGCCAGTGGGAGCGTCGGACGACATGTGTGGATTCCGTGGTTGAAGCCAGCGGGGTTTGGGCGGGAAGGCGGGGCAGGGGGAGGGCGGTAGTCTAGCAAAGTGTCCGTCTCGGCAGCAGAGCGATTGCTGCTCACTGGACGTGAACTCACTTGCTAGCAGCCGCACAACGGCTCCTTTTCCTCAGATGGGCTTGGCAAAGTTAATCGTTTCTATAATCTATGCGCCTCCGGCACTGCGGGGAACGTTGGCAAGACAGGAGGGCCTGTCTGCCGCCCCTCTGCGCCGCGCGTGAGTTGGCTCGTTTAGCTTGCGGAGCAAGCCGAGTCCCCCTTCGTTAGTCCAAATTCGCGGCGCGAGTCACCCTCGCGTCGCCGCCTATGAGCGCCATTGCCGCCCTTGCTGCCACAACCGGTCTCCTTATCGGCGGCGGCGTTACCGAGCTAGCAGTCCATCGCCGCAACCTGCGCCAAATTCCGATTCGCATCCATGTGAACGGAACCCGCGGCAAGTCGAGCGTCGCCCGGCTGATCGCCGCCGGCCTGCGCAACGCCGGCCAGCGAACGTGCTGCAAAACGACCGGCACGCTGCCGCGGATGATCATGCCGGACGGGTCGGAATACCCGGTGTTCCGCCCCGCGAAGGCGAACGTCATCGAGCAAATTCGCATCGTCGCGGCGGCGGCGGAGATCAACGCCGACGCGCTGGTGCTGGAGTGCATGGCGCTGATTCCCTCCTTACAGTGGCTCTGCGAGGACAAATTGGTTCGCGCCACCCACGCGGTGATCACCAATGCCCGCGAGGACCATCTCGATGTGATGGGCCCCGGCGGGCGCGACGTGGCGCTGGCGCTGGCCGGCATGGTGCCGGTGGGAGGCAAGCTCTACACGGCGGAGCAAGTCTATCTCGACGTGTTCGAGAAGGTTTGCCGTGACCGCAAATGCGAACTGATCGCGGTGACGCCGGCTGAAGTTGCCGCGATCACGCCGCTCGATCTGGCTGGTTTCTCGTATGTGGAACATGCGGAAAACATCGCGTTGGCGCTCAAGGTTTGCCAGGCGGTCGGCGTCGAAAAGGGCGTGGCACTGCAGGGGATGTGGCGAGCCCACCCCGATCCGGGCGCAATGACGGCTCACGAAATGAACTTTTTCGGCCGCGAGATCAACTTCGTCAACGGCTTCGCGGCGAACGACCCGCAGTCGACCGAGCGGATCTGGCGGCTGGCGCTCGAACGGTATGCCGACGTTGAAAAGCGAATCGCCGTGTTCAACTGTCGGGCCGATCGGCCCGATCGCTCGCGGCAACTGGGGACGGTCATCGCCCAGTGGCCCGCGGCCGATCACTATCTGCTGATCGGCTCGGGAACGTACATCTTCGCGAAGTATGCCGTGAAGGCGGGCCTCGATCCGCAGAAGATGGTCTTCGCCGAGGATCATCCCGCCGAGGACATTTTCGAGAGCATCGTCGAACTGACCGGACGACGGTCGCTGGCGATGGGGATGGCGAACATCGGCGGCATCGGGCTGGAAGTGGTTCGCTTCTTCGCCAACCGCAGCACGGTGCGAACGTTCAAGTAACGAGCGAATCGCGTTTTAGCTTCCTCAGGAATTCACTTACTTACCTACACACTTACTCACGTCACTTTCGATGATTGACATTCTCACCGCTTCGATCGGGATTGGCTTGGCCGTCAGCCTGATGTTCTCCGAAATGTTCGGACTGGCCGCCGGCGGCATGGTGGTGCCGGGGTACATCGCGTTGTATCTCAATCGGCCGATCGACATTGCGCTCACGCTCGCAGCGGCGTTCGTCACTTATCTGGCGGTCCACTCGATGTCGACGTTCATCATCATCTACGGCAAGCGCCGGACAGTGCTGATGATCTTGATCGGTTACATCGTCCGCGGGTTGATGACGCAGATTCCGTTTTACGCCTCCGACTCGCTTTATCAGTTGAGCGAAATGAGCATCATTCCGCCGCAGTGGGAGCCGATCGGCTACGTCATTCCGGGTCTGATCGCCATCTGGATGGATCGCCAAGGAGTGGTCGAAACCTTGTCGGCCCTCGTGACTTCGGCCGTCGTGGTGCGATTGGTGCTGATGTTGGTCTTTGGGCTGGAACTGCAAAAGCTAGGCAATTAAGCCGCGAGCGGCGGCAGGGCGACGCGGGCGTAAAAGATCGTTCACATTCAAACTTTGCGATATTCGTTCGATCCATGAAGAACATTTACTGGCGGCCTCGGGCCGTCTCACGACCGGCGCTACTGCTGATTGCGATGATCTCGCTGGCCGGCTTGTTGGTGGTGGAGCGCTGGAAAGTCCCGCAAGATCAGCCCTACTTCGAAGAGAAGATCAAAGCGGCGAATCTGGCCGCCGACGCCTTCGCGGCCGTGCGTGCGGCGCGCGTCGAACTAGGCCCGCCGATCGACCCGGTGAACGACCCGGCCGAGACGGGGCTGATCGGCCTGCCGATGTCGCTGGTGACGTCGGTGCTCGGCGATATCTCGGCGAAGCAGACCTCGGCCAACCCCAACTTCGCGGCGGTCATGGTCGAACTGCTGAAAGAGGCCAACGTGAGGGAAGGGGACGTCGTCGCGGTGGGCGTTTCGGGCTCGTTCCCAGCGCTCAATATTGCGACCTACGCGGCCCTCGAATCGCTCGGCGTCAGACCGCTGGTGATCTCCAGCGCCAGTGCGTCACAGTGGGGCGCCAACGTGCCGCAGTTGATGTGGCCCGACATGGAACACTTACTCCGGCAAAAGCGCAAGGACGAAGAGGGGAAGGAACTGCCGCCGCTCTTCAACATCAAGTCGATCGCCTGTTCGATCGGCGGCAACGACGATCAAGGCGCCGGCTTGACCGAGGAAGGACTCAAGCTGGTCGAGGCATCGATCGAGCGCAATGGCCTGACGCCGTTCCGCGTTGAGCTTCCGGAGAATCTCAAAAATTTGCCCCCGCTGGATGCGGCGATTGAGTTGTTCCGCGCGAACATTGACAAGCGGATGAAAGAGTACCGCGACAACGCCAAGGGACGGCCGATCGCGGCGTACATCAACGTCGGCGGCGGTACCGTCTCAGTCGGCAAGAACCTCGGCAAGACGATGTTCATGCCAGGACTCAACACCCGGCCGCCGCGGCATGTGCGGCAGATCGACGGAGTGATGGCCCGCTTCATCAACGAAGGGGTGCCGGTGATTCACATGGTTCACATCAACGCGCTTGCCAACCGCTTTACATTGCCGTTGGAGCCGATCGTGGCGCCACCAGTCGGCGAGGGAGGCGTGTTCGTGGGGATCGATTACTCCAAACCACTGGTGATTGGCGTGCTGGCGTTCATCTTGATGTGCCTCTACGGGTTCATTCGCACCGACATTGGGTTCCGGATCTTGCGTTCCTCCAAGGGGGGTAGCAAGCGGGAGTTGCATCCGGAGCCGATGGTGTAGGCGGCGAACGTCGAACCAAAGCGCCTCGCGGCGGAATGGAGGCCGCATTGGACTGGTCGCTGAAGCGACTAGTCCGAACCTGGAACGGGCTTCGCCTCTCTTCAGGTATTCAGGGCGCGTTTTTACGCCCTTGAAGCGAGCCAGGAACCATGCCGTGTCCATTCAAGAGGCGTATACCTGCTGGTCGGAGACGTACGACGTCGATCCGAATCGGACGCGCGATCTCGACGCCGAGGTGACGCGGGAGTGGCTCGGCGGGCGGCGGTTCGGAGCGATTCTGGAAATTGGCTGCGGCACCGGGAAGAACACCGAGTTCCTGGCGATGATCGCCGAGCGGGTGGCGGCGGTTGATTTCTCGCCGGGGATGCTGAGCCAAGCGAAGGCTAAGGCGACGGCTCACGGCTTTGCCAGAAACGTCGAGTTCGCGACGGTCGACGTGACGCAGCCTTGGCCGTTCGCTGCCGGGCAATTTGATCTGCTCGTGTGCAATCTGGTGCTAGAGCATGTCGCCGACTTGCGGTTCGTCTTTGCCGAAGCGGCGCGCTGCCTGAAGGCCGGCGGCGAGTTTTTTCTGTCCGAGTTGCATCCCTTTCGGCAGTATGAAGGGACGGTTGCGAACTTCAACCGCGGGGGCGAGACGACGACGGTGGCGGCGTTCGTGCATCACGTTTCGGAGTTTTTGCAGGCCGCGGAGGCGAGCGGCTTCGCGCTGATCCGATTCGACGAACGGTGGCACGGCGACGATGCGGGGCGACCGCCGCGGTTGGCGGCGTTTTTATTTCGGCTTGGCAAGTGAGATTTCTCTCGCAAAGGCGCAGAGGCGCAAAGGAAACGCAAAGCAAATGCGAGTACAATCTCGACGTGGAACGCTATCGAATCGCTGAGCATGGTTTTGAGTTGATCGCTGGCCTCATCGGCGATGCGGAGCGGCGTGAACTGTTGGACGCCGTCGGCGCCGTCGACGTTGCGGGTCGGCGGAACATGCTCGCGGTTCCTGCCGTGGCGGCACTTGCGAGGTCAAAGATGCTGCTCGACCTCGTGCGGCCTCATTTGTGCGGCGAGCCGCGGCCAGTGCGGGCGATTTGGTTCAATAAGTCGGCCGAAGCGAATTGGCTCGTGGCGTGGCATCAGGATCTGGCGATCGCGGTTCGCGAGCGGGTCGACGTGCCGGGGTTCGTGGCGTGGTCAGTGAAGGAAGGAGTGCCGCATGTACAGCCGCCGGTGGAAGTGCTGGAGCGAATGCTCACGGTGCGGATTCATCTGGATGAGGCCAATAGCGAGAATGGGGCGTTGCGCGTGATCGGCGGGACGCACCGGCTGGGGCGTTTGAGCGCGGAGCAAATCGCAACGTTGCGTGAAGATCGGGGAGAGACTTTGTGTGCGGCGGCCGCCGGGGATGCGCTGTTGATGCGGCCGTTGCTGCTGCACACTTCGGGGCGTTCGACGAGCGACCGGCCGCGGCGGGTGTTGCATATTGAGTATGCTGGCGAAGAACTGCCGGGCGGGTTGGAATGGCAGGCATCTTAATCTGAGGGTCGCCCTATGCTTCGCATGATTGCGGTCGCACTTGTTCTACTATCAGTCGTGTGGGCTTCATCGAACAGGATATGGGCCGATGAGTTACACGCTACGCAGGCAGTGAATTCATTGCAAGTCCTCGCCTGGAATATCTGGAACGGCGGCGACGAGGCGCGCTACGCCGAGGACGAGGCGGTCAAGCGAGCGAAGCAACAGGCGATCGTCGACGCGATTAAGGCGAGCCGCGCCGACGTTGTGGCAATGGTCGAGACCTACGGCAGCGGCGAGGCGATTGCCGCGGGGCTCGGGTTTCACTTTCATCCGCGCGGGACGAACGTTTCGATTCTGAGTCGCTGGCCCGTGGTGGAGGACGTCTCGGTCTACGAACCGTTCAACTGCGTGGGGGTGATCGTGGAGTTGCCCGACAAGCGGCGGGTGGCGGTTTACTCGGTATGGATTCACTACGTCGATGACATTTGGACCGATCCCCATTCGCGCGACGGACGCGACGCTGCCGAGCTGCTGGCGGCTGACGGCGAGAGTCGGCAAGTCGAGATCCGCGCGATCTTGCGCGGCATTGATGAGGAGATGGCGAAGCGGCCTGGCGTGCCGGTGATTCTGGCGGGCGACTTCAACAGCAATTCACATCTTGATTACGTCGAGGCGGCGCGTGGCCAGTACGGGCTCGTCGCGGAGTGGCCGGTGACGAAGCTCGTCGCGGATGCGGGGTTTCGCGACGCCTATCGCGAATGCCATCCGCAGGTCGATCGGACGGCGGATCGGACCTGGTCGCCGCGTTTTCCGGAGCAGATACAGGACCGGATCGATTTTGTTTTCTGGCGAGGTTCACAGTTGCGGGCGGTCGAGGCGAAGAGGTTCGACCAAGCGAAGCCGCGGTGGCCGTCAGACCATGCGGCGGTGTGGGCGAGGTTTGGGTGGGAGTGACGCGGGCTCAGTCTACAATGGGAGCATCGGCGTTGATGGACATTGAACGGTTCTATGGGCGATTGATCGAATGATTGATTTGAATGGCGGTGCGCTGCGACGATCGCTGAGACTGTCTGGGCTCGCGGCGATCGTGCTGATTGGCGCGCAAGCGGCGCGGGGCGAGGCTTGGATCCGCGTGAACCAGATCGGCTACCTGCCGGACGATCCAAAGATTGCGGTGCTATCGAGCGACGAGCCCCTGACGGGCGAGTTTCAGGTTGGCGAGTTCAAAGCCGACGTCGGCGTCGATCAGGGGGCGTGGGGGCCGTTCGCGCATAACTATCGGCTTGATTTCAGCGATGTGAAGTCGGCGGGCGAGTATCGGGTGACTTTCGGCGAGGTCGCATCGCCTAAGTTCGACATTGGCGCCGACGCCTACGCGAGCGTGCCGGGGAAGTTGCTGGAGTTCATGCAACTGCAGCGATGCGGCGAGAATCCGCTCACCGGGAAGTGCCATCAGGAGGATGGGTTCGACACGGTGACCGGCGAGATGGTCGACGTCACCGGCGGATGGCACGACGCCGGCGATCGACTGAAGCATATGATCACGACGTCGTACTGCGTGGCGGCGTTGTTTCTTGCCGGAGCCGAGGAAGAAGCGCGGCATGGGGCGCCGCTGATTCAGAAGATTCATCCGAACCCGCAGACGATCTACGTGCAGATTGGCGACGACCGCGATCATTTGCCGCCGGAAACGTTGTGGCACGACGATCAGTCCGACTATGGCCGCGGGCCGGGAGGGCCGCGGGCGGCGTGGCCCGCGACTGGTGCGCCGGAAAGGCCGAAGTATAAGAACAAGTCGACCGGCGTGGCGAACCTCGCTGGCCGGAGCGCGGCGGCGATGGCGCTGGCGGGCGACGTCGAAACGGCGAAGTCGCTCTACGCTCTGGGAAAGGCGAAGCCAGGGGTGGCTATGTCGGTCCCCGTGCGGGCGCCCTACTACTACGGCGAGAGCAGCTACTACGACGACATGGAGTGGGGAGCGATTGAGCTTTATCTGGCCACGAAGGACAAGGAGTATCTTGATGAGGCGGTTCAGTTCGCCCATCAAGCGCAGGGCAACCCCTGGATGGGCGAGGATCGTCACGGGCACTACGAGTTCTTCCCGTACGTGAATCTTGCCCACTGGCGACTTTATCCGCACGTGGGACCGGAGGATCAGGCGAAGATCGCCGAGTACTACCGCGAGGGACTTGAGCGGATTCGGCTGCGGGCCGAGAAGAATCCGTATCGCTTAGGAACGCCGCTGGTGTGGTGCTCGACGAACGACGTGACGGCACTCGCCACGCAGGCCGCGCTGTACGAGCAGATGACGGGTGACAAGACCTACCGCGAGTTGGGCGCCGAAGCTCGCGATTGGCTGTTTGGGAGAAACCCGTGGGGCGTGTCGTTCGTGATCGGCGTGCCGGAGGATGGCCGCGCGGCGAGCCGGCCCCATCACTTGTTTTGGAAGCTCAAAAAACATCTGCCGGACGGCGGCGTGGTCGACGGGCCGGTGTACAAGGACATCAACGACGGGTTGAAGTTCGGCAACTCGTTTGATGACGATGAGTTTGCGCGGTTTCAGTCGGACGTGGCGGTGTACCACGATCTATTCGCGGACTTTTCGACGAATGAGCCGATTATCGACGGGACCGTGTCGCTGTTGTTGCTCCTGGAGGTGTGGAAATAGTCCGACCATCCTGGTCGGCGTTCAAAAAAGCAGAACCGCCTAGGACGCCAAGGTTCGCCAATGAAATGCGGGGAAACTGAACCACGACGACACGACGGGCACGACGAAAGTCCGCTCCAGCCAACTGCTATCCCATTTTTTCTTAGCACATTCGCGCCTTTGCTTGAGATCTCAAAAAGAGTTGCCTCACGCAAAGGCGCGAAGGCGCAAAGGAGAATAGGAAGGTAATCGTCCCGCTTGGCGAACCTGGGCGTCCTTGGCGGTTGTTTTTTATGATTTTGCAAAGTTCCCATAGGAAGTCGATGAGCCGAATCGCACTATTGACGTTCATCGCGCTCTGCGGGGCGGCGATCTCGCGGGGCGAGGTTCCGTTTGCGGCGACTGTCGTGCGCGACTCCGAAGGGGGCGTGATTCGCGGGGACGTCGAGGCGAAACGGCTCGCGCTCATATTCACAGGCGACCAGTATGGCGAGAGCGCGGGGCCGATTCTCGATGCGCTTGCGAAACGGCGGATCAAAGGGTCGTTCTTTCTGACGGGCGGGTTCGTGAAGCAGGAGTTGCTGCAACCCGCGATTAAGCGGATGGTTGGGGACGGGCACTACGTCGGTCCCCACTCCGACTCGCATCCGCTGTACGCACCGTGGGACGATCGGCGGCAGAGTCTGGTGACGGCGGGCTTCTTCAAGGAAGACTTGCAAAAGAATATCGACGGCTTGCGGGTGGCGGGGGCGTTGGCGGCAGGGGCGCCGATGCTCTTCGTGCCGCCGTACGAGTGGTACAACGCCGAGCAGGTCGCGTGGAGCGGCGAGACGGGAGTCGGCCTCATCAACTTCACGCCGGGGAGCGGTTCGAGTCGCGACTATGCCCGCGAAGGGGACCGCGTCTTCGTGCCTTCGCAGCAGATTCTGGATGACATTCTGGCATATGAGCACAAGGACCCGCATGGGCTGAACGGATTTTTGTTGCTGCTGCACTTGGGATCAGGACGAAGCGATCCGTTTCATCCGCGGCTGGGGGCGCTGTGCGATGAGTTGACGCGGCGGGGGTATGAGTTTGCCCGCGTGGATGAGTTGTTGTTGGCGCCGGCGAGGGGAGAGTAGCATTCAGCCCCCGGCTCTGCCGGGGGGTAGCACAACGCAGGATGATGTCTACCGGCATGGAGACCGACCCCCCGGCGGAGCCGGGGGCTACAGGGATACTGGCCTAGCGCCTAGGCGGCATTGGCGCGGAGGACGATGGTCGAGATGAGGACCATCGCGATGCCGCCGGAGCAGCGTTCGATCGACGCGGGCGCCGCGTAGACGGCGAGCATCAGCAGGCCGAACAGGGCGCCAGCCGCGGCGCCCAGGAGGGCGCTGCGAAAGCGGCGTCGTTGGCCGAGGCCGATCACGAAGCCGATGACTCCGGAAGAGACGATCGCCGTCGCGATCAAAGCAACCGCGGCCCAAGGTTCCTCGCCGATGCGTTGGAAGAGTTCCCAAAGCCGCGGCCCGTCAATGCAAACGACGATCGCTCCAATGACAGCGCCGAGTTGCATCAGCGCCACGAGCGGAAACGAGCGTTCCGTCTCCGTTTGACCGTCCGAGCCAATTCGGACTGGCGCGGCGACGGCGCGTTGGTCTGCTTCGTTCATAACTATCTACTTGTGAAACTATAGATCGCTGGCGACGGCGCCGTCGCGGCGGTTGGCGAGTTGCTGCAGCACCTTGAGGTCGAGATCGTCGCTCAGCATGCGAACGCCGCCGTCGCCGAAGGCAAAATTGGCGCCGCCGGGATGATCGCTGCCGAAGCCGCCGACGGCCAGCGGCGCCTGGGGATTGCCGCCGATTTTGATGTATGGGTCGACTTGCTCGGTCTGCTTTTCCTCGGCCTCGGTCGCGGCTTCGTCGACTTCGCCGTCGCCATCGCGGTCGTAGAGAAACTCGCCGTCCTCGCCGACGCCAATGACGTCTTCATCCATGGCCGACGGATCGCTAGGGTCGAACATCATGCCGCCGTCGAGACCCGCCATGCCGTTCTCCGCCCAAGGGGGCGACCCCCAGCTATTCATATTCGCCGGGGCGGCTGCGAGCGGATCGGGCGGGGCGTTAATAAGCGTCCCCGTGTTACGAAGCGTGGCCGGCGTGCCGCTCATCCACCCCAGGTCGGTCGCGGGGTCGGTAATCTTTTCGCCGACGAAGAGGGTGTAGGCCGAGCCGTCGCGAAGGTCGTCGAAGGTGATCTTGCTGTTGAGAAACAGGACGCCGTTGTTGTCGACGTCGATCGGCGCCTCCTTGTCGTTGTGGACGCCGGCGTAGCAGGAGATGGGGCCGTCGTCGCCGGCCCACGAGGGACAGAGAAGCGTTTGGATTGTGGTCTGCCGCATCGGGTTGTTGAGCTTGTGGTAAGCCCCGACGGTAAAGTCGATCTGCCGAAAGCGCGCTTGCTCGCCGAGGTCGGGAAGGATGCGGGCGATCCAACTCATGTGGTCGCCCTGCGGCAGATTCTTGATTGGCCCCGTCGGATTCGTCGTGCCGGCGGGGAAATGTTCCTTGGCATGCTCGTAGTCGTGGAGGCCGATGATTATCTGGCGGACATTGTTGGAGCAACTCGAACGGCGCGCGGCCTCGCGCGCAGCCTGCACCGCGGGCAGCAGCAAGGCGACGAGGACGCCGATGATTGCGATCACGACGAGGAGTTCGACGAGCGTAAAACCGCGATGCGGAGCGAATAGTTTGGCGGTGAGAGTTCGTTTCATGACTGCGGTTCCCGAGTCGGGGGCCTGAATTTGACGGTTTTGGTCGAACGAACGCGCGGTTTGTCGCGCGGATAGCTGGCCTTGGCGACGAGCGTTGCGGGGACTCTGACTGAATCGCCCGGGTCGATGACGATTTCGATTGCGGCGTGGCTGGGACGGTCGATCTCGGCAGCGTCGATGAGCCAAGTTTCGCCAGCGTACGCAGGGTCGGCCGACAGGCGCGCGGCCGCGCGGCGG
>JBGSMO010000390.1:0-1812 GCA_041740115.1 Pirellulales bacterium | reverse complement strand
CAAGGGGCGTTCAACGAGGTCCGGCGTGGGGAGCCGCGAGCCTGGCGACAGGCCGTGCCGGGGAGTGACATCCTCGGGTATCGCAGTAAGTCTGCGAACGCGAATAGCTCAACCATGAAAGGCCCGCGAGGGCTTGCCGGTTAGTTTTGAGAGGGTCGAAACCGAAATATGTTCCGATGCGGCGATAGCCGCGGCGGAACCGGGAACAAGCAACCGTTTCTCCGTAACCCGATCTTCTGGATTCGTAGGGAGAAATCGAACCGTCTGACCTTATCGGTCAAACGGTCTCGTAAAGTAGGACGGCCTGACCGCCGCACCTAGAAGCGTGATTGCCATGCAGTGAAAACTGCTCACCCACGGAACTCTCAAAGCGATGAAACTGACTAACGCAGGAACCACTGACGACGCCGGTTGGTAGCCGGTGCGCGGCCTCGTCGGCCGCGTGCTTCAAACTCGTCAGTGGGGGAGTGGGCTGCAAGTAGACAGCCGATCGGCTCTGAGGCGGAAGCCTAGGGAGTCAATCGGACGATGATCTTTGCGAAGGCAAAGACACGATCCGTTCGCATGATGCGGACGGTTCGCGCCGGGCAAGGCAGTCCGGGCTCGTTGGCGTTCTGGGTGGCTCCAGAACATGAAGCCACGACGAAAGCAGCGACTGGCCTACAGGCCAGACGGATGGACAAGCTGCGCGCGGCTGCCGGGATCTGTATTCCCGGCAGTTCGCGATCGGCTTTCCTTGGTTGGAAGCAATGTGAGTCAAACGAGTTCTCTTCGGGAGAAGAGAAGTCCTTTGGCAGCGAATCGAGGGTGAACAGTCGACGTGTATGTAACGCACGACGACGTTCACCCCGAGGTTTTCAGTACGACGGTGGTATGGAATTAACGGCGTGGCTGCTGTGAATTCAGTCGCCACGCCGCCGCCGCCGTCGATGCTGAAAGGGTCTTGAGAGCAAGGTTAGGAAGGATTTTCGAGAGGTTCGCGAAAGCCTGACGGCACTCCTTGAGAGTCGCGGCCAAGGCGTGAAGGTTTTGATTCTTCAGGGCGAACATAACGGATGATGTTCGCCCTTCTTTGCGACCGATCGCACGACGCGAGCGGTCACCAAGGAGGGCACAGTATGGAATACAAGTATGAAGTGACGAGTCTCGTCGGCTACCTGCAACGGGTGGCGACGCATCTCTTGCCGAAGGGGTATTTCTTCTTTGTGCAAGGAGTCGTGCCGGAGGGCAAGGAGCCCGCAGCACTCGACGCCAAGCTGCTGGAAAAATACGACGTGGTGAAGACCGAAGGGGCTCGTCGCTGGCGAAAGAGCCAGGGTCTGGGAAACGTCCAATATGTGCGGTTTGACCGCTGGTGGATGCTCTTGGCGACCCACGGCGATCACGCCATCAGGGAAGGCGAGGGGGCAAACTTGAAGGATGTGCGCCGGACGCCGCTACGGATCGGAGACTACACGGTTTATGTGAAGCGGGGCGAGTATCTCAAGAAATATTCCCCGGACGAATCCGCTGCGCCCGACGGGCGTTGGCGCGTCCGGGTGCTGATTGCCCGAGAGCCGTACCAGGAGTTGTGTGCGTATTTTCTGTCGATCGCTTGTCATCGGCGCGCGGAAGCGTTGGCGGAGGAACTGTATTCACTGCCGTACGTTCCGTACGCCCCCGTCCGAAAGCAGCTTGTGACCGCCATTCCAAAAACGTAGCGCCCGGCAGGAGGTCTGGCGCCCAGCTTCTGTAGCGCACAACCGTGCATTGTTTCGAATTTGCGACACTGGGATGATCGTGGCAGCCGGCCGCAGGCCGGTTGCCGTCACT
>JBGSMO010000348.1:0-2000 GCA_041740115.1 Pirellulales bacterium | reverse complement strand
TTCCCGGCGCCACAACGGAACGGACTCAGCCGACCCAAGGCCGCCGCCGCGGAAAGGCTCCGCAGTCGGTCAACGGCATCCACAAGCGGCGTCGCCGCAAGATGTCGTGGTGAGCGTGATCGCCCCTCCCGGGCGTTCGCTTCGCTGCTTCACGTCGTGCACGAGCAAGATGCGCCGAGGGCCGCAAGATCGCGGCTCAGTTCGGCGCCTCTAGTGTCGTGCCCCATCGAACCACCCCGGACCAGACGGCTGGCGCCGTTCGACGCGCCGCCGTCTCGGTCTGTCGGGCGCCTTAATTTTTGGGCGCTGGGTATGTCGGTGGTGGAAGACTAAACGCGATCAATTTTTATAGGACCGGCTTGTTTTGCGCTCTCAACCGAGAGCAAAGGGCCGCTCCACCAATGAAGTCCGGCGCAGCGGGGGAAGGGCGCCGCCATTCCGAAGGCATCCAATATTCATGGCGACTTTCTCCGCCACCTCGACAAAATCGAACCCGAGCCCACCCGGCTCGCCGAAACTAACGACCCTAAGCATCGCCGCGCCTGCGCAGCCACGATCGGCTCGCAAAGCGGCGTCCGCTTGGGCATGCCTGCTGCTATCCGACGAGCCCAAACGCCGGCGCCTACTCGAACAGGCCGTCGGCGCCGCCGGTTGGGAGCCGATCCCGTGCAGCTCGGTCGGCGAAGCGATCCAACAACACAACCGCTGGCGTACGCAGCTTGCGGTCGTTGACCTCGCGACGATGAACGCCGTCAGCAAGTCGGCTTACTTGCACTTCGCGTCGCGGGTCGCGTCTCGCGAACGCCTGCTGCTGATCTGTGACGAGCCCACCGACGCCCAAGGCGAACTCGCCGCGCGTCAGGTCGGCGCCTGGATGTACTTGCCGTCGCCCGAGTTTGGCGCCGGTCTCACCGAGCTTCTATCGGACGCCCGCGCGATCGCCGAAAAGATCGCCGGCCCGCGTCGCGTCTCCCAACGAGAGCCCGCTGCCACGCCTTCCTCTGATAACCCTTGAGGAGAGTGATTCACGATGAACGCCAGCGACCTTGATTCCAACGACGAACCGAGCGATCTAGTCCGGCTCCGCGCGCCAGTCCGCAAAGCAACCGGCCCCGGCCGCGAACGCAAGCAAAAAGCCCGCCGCACTTCGCAACGCAAACAAGGCGGCGCCACGGTCGGCGGCATCCACCGCCGCGGCTCCAAACGCCGCTCGAACTAAGAGATTCACCACGACGGACACGAAGAACACGACGGCCTGTCTTAGGGACTATTGCTGTCCCGTCCGATGACTCGTCGTGTTCTTCGTGTCCGTCGTGGTGAAATTTTTTTGCTGCCCAGCCGAAGAACCATCGGCGGCGACTTTCACAGCGCCGCGTGTCACGGTCGCGACGCCGACCGCCAGGCCCCTGGGGCCTTCGACGCCGATCCGCAGCCGGCGTGATCCTGAGCGCCAGCCCTCCGGCGCCGCTTGGGCAATGTGAAACGCTTCGCCGGCGTTGATGTCGCGCTCGACAACGAGCGGCAAGTCGCCGCCGCCGCGTGACGCCGACTTGGCGATCTCGACGCGTAGCCGGCCCGCGAAAGGAGCCACGCCATGCACTTCGATCGGCGTGTCGTTCGCTAAGCGATCGGTCGCCTTAACTTCTAGCGCCGTCGTGCGGCCCAAGGTCAACAGCGGATCGCCGAGCAGGTGATACGCCGTCGCGTGCTCTTGCCGTTCGGCGCCAAGCATTTCAATATCCGCGCCGAGCAGCCCCGCCAGTTGATCGAGACCTCGCAACTCGGCGGGGTTCGATGCGTCGAGGCTGCGTGACTTGGCGTCGGCGAAGAGGCTTCCTAATGCCGGGCGGCTCTCGCCACGCAGGCCCATCAGCAGCTCGGCGCCGAGTCGCGTGTTGCCGTAGGGCATGGTGACGCGCGTCGCGGCGACAACGGCCAGTGGCCCTTCGTCCGCCGTTAGCAGCCGCTCAGCGACGCAGCGCCCCGGCGCGGCGAAGTCG
>JBGSMO010000326.1:0-5844 GCA_041740115.1 Pirellulales bacterium | reverse complement strand
GTGCCGCGCTCGCCGGCTCCGGTACGCCCGCGGCCGGTGAGGTTCCGCCGACGTTCAGCGCTGACCAGCCGTAGTTCTGCTGCCACGCGAGAAAGTCGGCGCCATCGACGTCGCCGTCGCCATTCGCGTCGCCATCGGCGGGTTCAGCGTCCGTGGTCATGCCGAAGCCAGCGGTCCACGCCGCTAGATCGGCGTCGTCCACGACGGCGTCAGCATTGAAGTCGCCGGGCGTGAGCGCATCGGTCGCGATGCGATAGATGTTGCCTGATAGGTAGGTGATGTAGAGATTGCCTTTCGAGTCCTCGGTGATGGCGACGGGCGAATTGGGAGAGCCGACGTCGGTGGGAAGTTGGGGCGTAATATACTCGACGACCTGTGGCGTCGTATCAGTAGCTGGCTTGAGCATCCACAAGCGGTTTTGCGACGTGTCGCCGAAGAAATAGAAGCCTTGCAACTCGGGGTCAGGTCCGCGATACGGGACCCCGCCGAAAACGGTCGTTCCTGTAAAAATAATATCAGCGGGAAGCACCGTTGGGTCATTTGGACGCTTGTAATCCCAAACGGGATCAATAGCACCGGTAGGCTTAGGTCCTCCGACGGACCCGGGCGTTTGAATTAATCCTTCTCGCAGGCGCCAGCCGTAATTTTCGCCTCCTTGGCTATCGCCCGGCTGGAAGTCGATTTCTTCGCGCGCACCCTGGCCGACGTCGCCAATCCACAAGTCGCCGGTCGCCCGATCGAACCCGGCGCGAAACGGGTTTCTCAATCCGAAGGCCCAGATCTCATCGTCGCCTGTCGGATTCGTGGCCCCGGGAGTGGCGGGAGCAAATGGATTTCCAGGCGACTCGGCAGTATCGAACGGGATGCCGTAGTTGCGATTGGCGTCGGTCGGGAAATCGTCACGATCGACGTCGATCCGCAGAGCCTTTCCTAAGAAGTTGGAGGTAATGTCTTGAGCATTGCCAATACCGGCGGTATGCCCCGTTCCGTTATCGTCGCCGCCGCCGCCGTCTCCCGACATGATGTAGAGGTAGCCGTCGTTCGGGCTGAAGCCAATGAAACCGCCGTTGTGATTGCTTTGAGGTTGTGACCAATCGAGGACGGGCGTGAAGGCCGCGTTGGCCGTGTTCGAGGTCGGACTCGCCGCCGAGTACTCGCGTATGTACGAACTGAACGGCGTGCCGGAGATCGAATCGTTGGCGGTAACGTACGTGTAAAACTTGGAGTTCGTTTGGAAATCGGGGTGGAAAGCAAGCCCCAGCAGTCCCCCTTCACCAGTGTTATTGAGTCCGGTGATCGTCAGATAAGGCGTCGACTGCAGCACGCCGGTGGTGAGATCCAGGATCTTGATCGCCGCCGACGCGGAGCCGCTGTTGCTGGGCGTGCCCCGCTCGGCGATAAACAGCCGCGTCGAATCGCCAGGGGCGAACGTGGCGAACATCGGGGCGTTCAATCCCGTCGCGACTCGTTGCCGTCCGGCAAGTCCGGCCTGCAGCGACGAAGGGAAGACGCTAGCGAGAGCAACGGTCAGGAGAATGAGCAAACGATCAGAGCCACGGCCGTAATGGGCGCGCGGAGCGCAGCCCGACCGCACAAATGACAAGAAATACATGGCGTCGATCCTCTGTTGCACCCGGCGGCCCGCGAAACGCCAGTATCGGGCCGAGACGCGGCCGAAGCAAGCATTTCACGAGGAGGCGAGATGCAAACGACGCGCCGGCGGAGCTACGCTACTGGTTGCGCTGCCGGGGGCGTCGATTCGACCGACGATGCCGGCTCGTGGCTTGCTAGCGCACGCCGTGCATCGGCCTGAGCGGCCGCTTGACTGATCTTCGCAAAATCGGCTTCGCGGGCGATGAACGCCTCGACGACTTCGGGGTCGAACTGCGACCCGTAGTGCGAGACGATCCACTCCCGCGCTTCGGCGTGGTTTGCCGCGGGGCGGTACTCGCGGTGCGAGGTGAGCGCGTCGTAAACGTCGGCCAGCGCCACAATGCGCGCCGCGAGCGGGATGTCCTTCCCCTGCAATCCGTAGGGATAGCCGCTGCCGTCCCATTGCTCATGGTGCGCGGCGGCGACTTCGCGGCCGAGCGTAAGGAACTGGTCGTGATCGCCGAACATCCGCTCGACAGAAGCCAGGCACTCGTCGCCGAGCACGGTATGCATCTGCATGGCGCGGCGTTCGGCAGCGGTCAGCTTGCCGAGCTTCAGGATCACCGCGTCGGGGACGCCCATCTTGCCGACGTCGTGCATCGCCGACGCGATTGCCAGGTTGGCGACGTAGTGGCAGTCGATTTTCGAGTTGTGCTTGGCGAGCTCCGACGCGAGAACGGTCACGTAAGTCCGCAGACGCTCCAGGTGTTGGCCAGCGTCTTTGTCGCGCGACTCGGCGAGCTTGGCCAGTCCGAAGACGACTGCGTTGCGGCTCCGCTGCAAGGCAAGCGTGCGGCGATCGACCTCCTTCTCCAGCGAAGAACTCACCTCGAGCAGCGTGCTGTCGAAGCGCCGAACCAGGAAAATCGTGCATAGGGCCGTGGCGGCGACGACGGCGCCAGTCAGCACGAAGCCGACGTGAATCAGCGGCGTGATCAACTCGGAGACGAGTTGGTTCAAGCTGGCGTCAGATGTGGCCACGACAATGGCGGCGTCGTGCTTCGCGAGCTTGAGGGCCGTGACGTCGAAGAGATGGCCGTCGAACTCCATCGTGCCGGCGATGAGCGGCCGTCCGTTTGACTCGCCCTGTTGAATGGCCGCGATCAATGGCTGTGAATCGCCGTTGGCGGGAGTCAAGGGCAGGCTTCCGAGGAGCGTCGTCGGTTTGATCGAAGTTGGCGCCTTCAGCGATGTTGCCGCAACGGCGCCGTCGTCGAGTCGAATGACCGAGACGAACCCGTCGTGCGGCACATTGGTCTGATCGTAAATGTGTTGCAGCTTGTCCGACGATTCAGTCAGCGACAGATCGGCGGTCCGCCGCGCCAGCGAGAGGGCGACCGTCTCCGCTTGCAAAGCGGCGGAACGGTGAATGATCTGGTCGAAGGCTTCGTGCAGCCAGCGCGAGGCCCATAGAATCCCAAAGGTCATGCAGCCGAGTTGGCTCATGACGAGCATCGCGACCAGAACTTGTCGCCGCTTGATGTACATAGTCTGCTCCGAACCAGCGACGTCGAACGACGTCCGGGCGGCGGATGCGCGCAGCGCCGCCGTTACGAAATTTGCCGTACGTATTAATTGCCTTATCAAAAACCTAGCTTGCAATTTGCCGTAATGCGCAGCGCGGCAACTAGAATACGCCCGCTGGAACCGTCGCGAGTCGGACAATCGGACCTAGCGGATATATGTAGCAGGCACACTCCGCGTGCCGGGCCGAAGCTCGTTTGAGTCGATCGGGGTATCGGGCTTGGAACGGTGAAGGGCTTCTATTTGCAGCATCCTGTGAGGGGCGCGACGGCACACGGAGCGTGTCTGCTACATTGGGGCCTGCTGGTTGCAACGTGCGCCGTCGTGCTACAATGACGGCCTCGCCGCACGCGCTCGATGCTTTTCCCCCGCGGGCGGTCGCTCCTTGGCCTCGCGCCAACGTAACGCATTCGCCTCGCTCACTAGTCCAGGCAGGAGATCAACGGCAATGGCCACGGTGACTGAAAAGTTCGCCCGTCCGCAGGTTCGTCAGACCCAATGCTTCATCGGCGGCGAGTGGGTCCCCGCCGCCAGCGGCAAGACCTTTGAGACGGTTCATCCCGCCACCGAAGAAGTGATCGCCGAGGTGGCGGAAGGCGATAAGGCCGACATCGACGCCGCGGTGAAGGCGGCACGGGCTCAATTCGACGGCGGCGAGTGGTCGCAAATGGACGCCCGTGATCGCGGCATCCTGATGAATAAGTTCGCCGATCTCATGGAGGAAGAGGCGGACGAGTTGGCGGCGCTTGAGACGCTCGACAACGGCAAGCCGATTCGCGACGCCCGCGGCGCCGACATTCCGTTGGTCATCGACTGCATGCGGTACTACGCCGGCTGGGCCGACAAGATTCAAGGCGCCACGATTCCGGTCCGCGGCGAGTACTTCACTTACACCCGCCGCGAACCGGTCGGCGTGGTGGGTCAGATCATTCCGTGGAACTTCCCGGCGCTGATGGCGTCATGGAAGTGGGGCCCCGCGCTCGCCGCTGGCTGCACGATCGTGATGAAGCCGGCCGAGCAAACGCCGCTCACTTGCCTGCGAATGGCGCGGCTCGCGCAGAAGGCGGGCATTCCGGATGGCGTGATCAACGTCGTTCCAGGCTTCGGCCCGACGGCTGGCGCCGCGCTGGTGAAGCACCCGGGCGTCGACAAGATCGCGTTCACCGGCGAAGGCTCGACCGCGAAGATCATTCAACGCGAAGCGCTCGAGACGATGAAGCGCGTCACGTTCGAACTCGGCGGCAAGAGCCCGAACATCGTGTTTGCCGACGCCGACCTCGAAGCCGCGGTGGAAGGCGCCCACTTCGGGCTCTATTTCAACCAAGGCCAATGCTGCTGTGCCGGCAGCCGGCTGTTCGTGCAGGAAAAGATGTACGACGAGTTCATCGATCGCCTGAAGGCGAAGAATCACGAGCGGAAGCTCGGCGATCCCTTCGATCCGGAAACGGAGCAAGGTCCGCAGGTCGACAAGGCTCAGTTCGACAAGATCCTCAAGTACATCGAGTTCGGCAAGCAAGATGGCGCCAAGCTCGTCTCCGGCGGCAAGCGCCACGGCGACGAAGGCTTCTATATCGAACCGACGCTGTTCGCCGGCGTGACCGACGACATGCGGATCGCGACCGACGAGATCTTTGGCCCGGTCCTCAGCGTGCTGAAGTTCAAAGACGTCGACGAGATCGCCAAGCGGGCGAACGCCACCAACTTCGGGTTGGCGGCCGCCGTGTGGACCCGCGACATCGGCAAGGCCCACCGTTTGGCGGCTCGCCTACGGGCCGGCACGGTCTGGATCAATTGCTACGACGTCTTCGATGCGGGCGCGCCGTTCGGCGGGTTCAAAGAGAGCGGTCTGGGCCGCGAACTCGGCGAAGCCGGGTTGCAGGCCTACACCGAAACGAAGACGGTGACGGTATCGATGAGCTAAGCTGCGGCGGAGTTGTTGAGAGAAGCAAACGACAGAAGCCTTGCCGGATTGGCAAGGCTTCTGTTTTTTTGTTGCCGCATTTGCTTTTCAGCCCCCGGCTTCGCCGGGGGGTAGCACTTCGCAGGACAATGCCGACCGGTGTGGTGACCGACCCCCTGGCGGAGCCAGGGGCTGCAAACACGTCGAAGCGATCTACTACCGGCGGGTCGTTTCGCCATCGACGTCAAGAGCAAGCTGCCCAAAGAACCGCTCGCCGCCGCGGACGATGTCGAACCGCACCGTGCCGAGCTTGGCGACCGCATCGGCGCGGTTGAGGATGAACTGGACGTCTTCTTGGCTGGTGGTGTACCAGCGGTGGATCTGCACGAGGATGTCGCCCTTCACCACTCCTTGCGAAGCGGCGGAGCTTCCTGGCTTCACCGAGAGAACTCGCATGCCGCCGTCGAGCGGCAGGCCGCGATCACGCAGGACGCTGGCGGAGACGGGCTCCAGCGTCAGGCCAAAGGCGTTCCAGGTCGCTTGTTGGAACGTCGTCATCTTCGAATCGGCGATTTCCACGATGTCGGTTCGAGCGCGACCAGACTTCGCGGCGATCACCAAATCAAGCGCCACTTGTTCGCCGTTGCGTTGGACCAGCACCGGCACCCGTTCGCCGGGGCGGCGGCCGAGGAGCGAACGCTCGACGTCGAGCGGCCGGTCGATCGACGTGGTGCCAATCTGCTGGAGTTCGTCGCCCCGTTGCAGCC
>JBGSMO010000313.1:0-13496 GCA_041740115.1 Pirellulales bacterium | reverse complement strand
GGTGCCTTCGAGTTCGTCCCGGGGCGCGGCGCCCGATGCGGCGCGCAAGGCGTCGGCCAGCTCTTCGGCGCCTTCAAGATAATCAAAGGAAAGCAACAGCGAGCGCCCGCTGCGGAGTTGGAGGGTGGCGCCCCGGCGCTGGCGGCGGCTCGGCTGTTCAGGGGCGCTGACAGCAAGCACGTCGCTGAGCGGTACGGTGCGACGGCCGCGCCCAAGGAGGGCGTACGTCAGCCATTGGCCATCGAAGTGGAAGTTGACGACGACGTTCGCCCATGAGAGGGCGAACCAGGCGAGGGCTGCGCTGCTTGTGAGCAAGGCAAAACCAGCGACGATGAAATGGCTCGGTTGGTTGCGCCAGGACAAGGCGACGGCGGCGACCAGCGCGACGAGAATTGGAAGCTGCGATGTGAGAAAAGTTCGCCAGGACAACCGACCGGCAATGTTTTGCATCAAGGGACCTCGCAAAGGGGATAAGGGTTGCATCGGATCGAAGCGCGCCCTCCGTCGCCGAGTTGAGCGCGGTCGTGCCTGTTTGCCGCGGGGCGCGCGTATTGTAAGCAATGGAAAGTGATTTGCCAGACGCGCGGTTGGCGAATCGTGAGGCGAGATGTCGGGCCGCCCGGAGGCAATCGAGCATGTTCGTAGTTCGTTGGGGGCCGCCGTCCGCGGCGAATCCACCGCTTCTCCTGATGGCCGGTGGGTTCGTGGAAGAGCGCGGAGCTATCCCTCCATAAGACATCACGCGGGTGGCCCCGGTTGGTTTTCCCGCCCACCGGGGTCACGCGAGCGACAGGTGGGTCGCCAATCGGACACGACAGACGATCGCGATCCCCGAAACCGCCACGGCTGCAGCGTCCGATCTTGTTCCGCTTCGGGGGCGGCTCACCGCCAGCGTTAGCTGGGGATGGCGGTGGGACTGTAGGAAGCTGCCTCGGCGGCGGTTAGAATTCGGGGCATGGTCAAGGCACTGGCTGCAATCGCTCTCAGGGAGGGCACGCGCTTGGGTTATTCAATCTTCTCAGTGGGCGACATCGTTCGGGTAACGGGCGGCAGCTTTGTCGGCATTGAAGGCAAAGTCGTCGCCGCATTGAACGCGGCCCGCTCATCCGGAACGGTGATGCCAGCTGGCGCGAGCCTGCTTATGCCCGTCACTGTGTCGACCATCCTAGACGGTCACGAAGTCTCGCTCCGCGTTCCGCCCAATTTGCTCCAGCGGATCGCCTGACCCCGGCCCGGAGGCTGGGGCTAGGGCTAGCCAGCTTCAAGGGGCGACTGGTTGGGCGACTAACTCTTCCAACACGGCCTCGGCACGCAGGCCCGCGGCGACCACGCGCTGTCGTGCTCTCCGTCCAGCCTCCTTCAAGTAAGCTTCGGGCAAGTTGATGGGCTGTAGCTCGCCGTCCAACTCAGTCGCCGCGACGATCTCCGGGGCGTAGGCGAACGACTTCACCAGCTCGTGACTCTCCGCAATCCACTCCTCGACTTCGCCATCAGCGTCGACTTCCGAGAGCAGTTGGTCCCCCTCCAATTCAGCGACGACGCGCTTCACGTCGTTCGGCTTGTCGGCCCGACTGAGCAGCCCATCCCACAGCGAGTGGAGGTTGCCGCCCTGAACGACCGGGTGAGGTTGCCTCCGCAATCCCCGCTGGGGAACCGCTCGGAGAAGAGCGCCGTGGAATGCATCGGCTGATGAACGTCGCCGACCAAGTGGAGGAGCCAGCAGTACGCCAGCGCCTTATCGCTCGGCGCGGCGTCGCTTTCCAGGGCCGCTATGCCATGCTCCACCCCTTGGGCGACGTTCCACTTAGAATCGTCGAGTTGCGTGGGGTACTCGGCGGAGCGGTTGACGGCGAAGAAGGGGCGCTCGCTGCCAACGAACAGCGGGAAGTTGACGTAGTGCCAGGTCGGGTGGTCGTAGCGAACCTCTCCCTGGAGCCCGCGGGCGATGTCCGGCCAGACGCCGTGGCCCAGGGCGTGAACCCCACGGCCGACCGATGGACGAACCTCATATCAGCCACCGGCGTCAGCTTCGCCGTTACCCGCAACGGCACAGCGAGGCATTCGTCGCCGTCATTCCTATTGTCCCCGAGCCGTCATTGATGGGGGACTTCGATGCCGATGGCGATGTCGACGCGGCCGACTTGCTGAAGTGGCAAGGCGACTTCGGCGAGAACGGCTCCAGCGACGCCGACAACGACGGCGATTCCGACGGCGCCGACTTTCTCGCCTGGCAACGGCAGCTCGGCGCCGCCCCGCCGGTCGTCTCCGCCAATGCTTCCGTCCCCCGAGCCGGCTACATCAATGCTTGTGATCATAGCGGCAGTCGGTATTCGCCTTATGGGGCGTCAAGAACTCGTCAGCGCGTGAAACTGGTCATCAAACCACCGTTTAAGAATCTGGGGAACTTATCCGAAGCTTGTGTGTTGAATTAGGTAGACGCTCATCTTTGATTCTCTTCGGCAGACGGTTCAATTCAATGATCGCGCCTGTTTTCAACGGTCGCTTGGTCGGCTACGCACGTGTGAGCACCGACGACCAGGACCTCTCTCTCCAGATGGACTCGCTCATCGGCTTGGGCGTTACCCAAGACGACATCTTTACCGACAAGGTCTCGGGAGCGAAAACCGACCGCCCAGGGCTGGGCGCTTGCCTCGCCAAGCTGCAGCCAGGCGACACGCTGGTCGTTTGGCGGCTGGATCGTCTCGGACGCTCGATGCACCACTTGGTCGAGTTGATCGAAGAACTGCGCAATCGTGGCATTGGCTTCCGGTCCGTCAGCGACGGTCTCATCGACACCACCAGCCCGTCGGGCGAGCTGATCTTCCACATCTTCTCCGCGCTCGCCCAGTTCGAGCGTCGGCTGATTCAGGAGCGGACCAAGGCAGGGCTCGCCTCCGCCCGCGCCCGCGGGCGACTCGGCGGCCGACCTCCCATTGATCTCGACGAAGCCAAGGTGCGAGCTGCCCGAAAACTGCACGAAGATCACACGCTCAACATTGACGACATTTGCAGCACGCTTCACATCTCCCGGTCAACGTACTACAGGTACGTGCAAATGAAGGATGGGCGGAACTAAGCGCATATAGACTGGGCTTCGAAGGCAGCCGCCAGTCTCAAATTCTCGTGCGTTTGATGGCACAACCACAGTGTGCCGTGAACTCAGCCGTTTTCTCGGACTGAGACGCAGGGCCGTTGGCGGCCTTTGAGAAGCTCCAGCAAACGAACGTATCTGACATGAGGTACAGTCAGCGGCAAACGCAGGCAGCAATGGGGCAGCCTTAAGCTTAAAATCTGGTGCGTAATGACGGTTCGACCTTCTTCGTCGAGTCGGCCTTCCTGGATGGGGTCGCAGTACGACACGCCGCGGGGAATCGGGTAGCCGGCCACCGAATCCCCGTCGAAGAATCTATCGGATTCTGAGCCAGCGAGTAACCCGCCCGCAATTTGCAGCGCTCGGTCAACTGCTAACCATAAAGGGCTTTTCACCGTAGGGCACAGGCAAGATTGGCGAGTTGAAAGCTCGCCAGACCTGCGAGCAAGATCACTCTCTCGAAGATTATCGAGGCGGTGGAAGGACCGCTTGCGAACACCGGGACGGTCGACATGTCGCACATGCTAGCCGAGGGTCGACCCGTCATCGAAGGTGCGTTTGCTGCGATCGCGGCGTACGCGCGCACGCGGCTAGGCGCGGTCACGTTGTCGAACTCGCGGACAGTGTAAGCGCCGTGACAGCATTAGTGCCGCTGTGACGGCAAGCAAGACTGCAGCCGGCTCAGGAGTTTCGATCACAGCTGCCGATTCGTTCAGAGTGCGCCCGTGCGTCGTTTGCCACACCGTTAGATCTGCCGCATCAACGTCGCCATCGCCGTCCCCATCCCCTTCATTTTTGAAGGCGCTGAACACTGTCCCCACGTTCCGTTGCCACACGAGAAAGTCACTTCCGTCAGTGTCCCAATCTTGATTGAAGTCCGCTGGGAGCTCAATCGCAGGTTCGATATTGGGCGACGTCATCCCTGAATCAAATACCAAATCAAAGCCGTGACTCTCAGGGGTTGTTCCATCGAGAAACTCGATTCGCTCAAGCGTCATCGTGTGATTTCCTCTCGACGCAGCCCTTCCGCCGTCGACAAACCAACTTCCGGTAAGCATGTAGGTAATTGGGGCTGAAGAGAAGTCTTGACTGACTGGAACTTCGACTTGCAAACCAGGCGAGAAGGACTTGAAATCGAACAAACCGCCCGTGGCGCTCGTAAGGTTTGAGTTTAAAGATTCAGATACGCCGTTAACACTAAACGAGAAGCCCCCAGATACTGAGGCTACGTCTTGACCTTGGAAGCCCACAGCATGCCTTTCGACCTCGATCTGTCCTGCCATTTTAACGATCAGGCGTAAATCGTAACTAGGCAACGGCACGAACTCAGTAGAGTTGTTGTACTGTAAGCGCACCCTGTCAGTCTGACTCACTGTTGCGCCCACTCGAGCCCCAAACCCATGCACTCCTCCAAACCCTAAGCCAAGCGTCGATGCCGCATGGAGACCGAGCCCCCAAGATTTCTTCGTTATCGATCCTTCGACCTTACCTGAAATTACCGGCCCACCGGGAGAGGTATGGCTAAGTTGAAATGGCCGACCGCTCGGAATTCCGCGCGGGTCAAAAGTCCCGTCGATCCTACCAAGCGATGCGTCAAACTCGCCCGCGGCATTAACTTCAGTTCCGAAAATGTACCACTCACCACCAGCGGAATAGATGTTCTGAGCCAATCCCGTCGTGGCAAAGAGCTTGCAACAAATGGCAGCCGTCAAAGCAGTCAGGCGAGAACTCCATTGGTGTTTGCGCATATGATGCCTCGACTATGAGTGTGAAATGGCTGTAACTTGCTGGCCTGTTATAGATGCGTCTATCGAAATAGGTCGGTGAAGTCAGTGTGTCGTAAGCGTTTCAGGAAACGCGCTCCCCCAGTCGATGTGCTCAAGCGACCGTGAACTTCAATGCACGAAACTTTAACTTTGCCGGAAGCGGAGGCGGAAGCCGCGACTGAAGGCACCGTCACCGGGCAGCATCTCAATTGCCAGCGGGTCGGGATCAACATCGAAAGGGTCGCGATAGTAACCGGCCGTCAGAACGTCGCCGTCGGCGTCAACTGAAATGCCGAAGGCGACGTCGTTGCCGCTGCCGCCAAAAGTCTCCGCCCACAAGAAGTTGCCACTCGTTGAGAGTTTTATCACGTATATGTCACCTTGCCCCACTGTGGTCCGAGAGTACACTCCGGCTCCCGGATCCAGGTCGACCGTGCCATGGTACGTACCCGTTGCGTAGATGTTGCCTGCGGCGTCGGTGTCCAGCCCATAGACGAAGGTGGCTCCATTGCCCAATAGCGGTTTGGCCCAGACGAGGCTGCCGGAACTATTCAGCTTGGTGATGAAGCCGCCGCTCTGGGTCGTTAGGTACGTCGTGCCCCTACTTGGGTTGAAATCGACCGTACCGTTGAACGTGCCGCCGACGATGAGGTTGCCGCTGCCGTCGAGCGATATACTCGTGGCGCCGGACGCGCTAGTAGTCGAGCCAACGGTTTTGCCAATGAATGGACTAACCCAACCAAACTTACCGTTCGTGTCGAGCTTGAGTACGAAGCCGGCGCGTCCCGCCCCGCTGGATACATATCTGGTCTTTGCGCTGGGATCAAAGTCTACGGTTCCATCAAATGATCCCGCGACGTAAACCGTGCCGGCGGCGTTCACCGCCAAATCAGCAGAGGTCAACATCGAGCGGTTGACGATGGTTTTTGACCAGACGGCGTCGCCGCCGGGGCCGTACTTCGCGATTTCGTAGGCGTCGCCGAGGCGACTGGCGAGAACGTACATATTGCCGGCTGCGTCGATATCCATTCCCCGTGTGCCGGTGGTTTGATCGGAGCGCTTGGCCCACTGGACGTTCCCGATGTTATCGAGCTTCGCGACAAAGCGGTCGCTGTCGCCGTCGCTGGTGAGAGCTACGCTGCCAAACTCGGCTGAGTCGGAGAACGTGCCGGTGACGTAGACCGCGCCGACTGAGTCGACGGCGAGCTCCGAGGCGATGTCGGCGCCATCGCCGCCCATGAGCCGCACCCACACTAGCGAATCGTCGGGCGCGTACTTGGCCACATAGCCATCGCCCGGTCCTCGCGCGGTGAGAATGTCAGCATCGCCGGCGTGTAGGTTGCTCAAGTCAAAGTCAACGGTCCCAGTGAACATGCCCGAAACGTAGCTGTATCCCGCCGCATCGGTGGCGACGTCGGTTGCTGTGCTGTTTTCGACGCCGTTGCCGATCGTGAGGGCCGAGCCCAACGTGGCGGACAGGACCGATCGGTCTTCGAGGGTCTCGAAGCGCCGCGTGCGACGTGGGTGCGTGGCGGTGGAACGCTTGCGAGAGTTGTTTCCACGAAAAGCATTTAATAATTGATTCCACGAGGGATACCAACCTGCATGGCGAGACATGGTTAAATCCTCTGGAGAGTATTTTGGTTGATTGAGTATGCGGGGATCTAAAACCTAGAGATCTTTGACGGCGGCGACGTATAGTACTAGAGCCAGTCCTCTCACTAAGAGGCTCGTCGCTGAGAGTTACCTATCCGGGCTTGGAGGCGTGCGAACGAAGCATTGAAAGTGCGATCAGCAGAACGACAATCGACGATGGTTCCGGCACAGCGGTTGGCGGAATGGGCGTCGCATAGCTTCGCTGCCAGATGAGAAAATCAGCCCCATCGACGTCGAGATCGCCGTCTGCGTCGCCTTGCATGGGCGTTGCCGAGCCGGCGGCGCCAAAGCCAGCTTTCCACAAGGTCAGGTCGGCGGCGTCGACCGCGCCGTCGTTGTTGTAGTCGCCGGATACGAGCGGAATACTTGCCACACGGAACCCCATAGAGAGGTTCTCGGTCGTGGGAACGTCGTCGTCGCTGGGGGACGCATGCAGGTAGCTCGAGTTGTTGTTGAACGCCCCGCCGCGAATGCCACGATACCAACTTTCGAAAGCCGTTCCGTTCCACCTTTCGCTAGCCGTTTCGTTCCACTCCCGCACGTTGCCGCCCTGATCGAATGTGCCGTAAGGACTGTCGGACAATTCGAACTCGCCCACTTCCGTACGATAGTATGGCTTGCCGATCGTCCAGGTGCCGCCAGAGATGTAATTCGCATTGTTGCCTGGATCAATCGATTCGGTGATTTCCCGTCCCGGCAGCGAGTTCGATCCCGTCGCATAGTTGAAGTAAGTGGCCGCCAAGCCGGCCGTCTTGTCGTGATAGGCCGCTTTGTACCACTCGTCCACGGTCGGGATGAAGAATTTCGCGCCAGGTTGGCGAGCGAACGTGGCTTGATTGCCGACGTTGAGGTACGCGCCGTCCTCGGTCGTTCCCGGACCCTGTGCGCCGGTGGGCTGGCCGTTGTGGAGCCAGTTGGCGAACCGGGCCGCGTCCCAGAAGCTTACGTAGTTTACTGGCCGGTTGGCCCAATCGGCGGCGACGCTGTAGCTGTAGTTGGGCGACGAACCGGTTCGCTGGATGTTTGCGCCACGCGGACCATCGGGATCGGGATCGCCCATCGTGGCGTGGTACAGCCCGTTGGGGTCGGCGTCGGCCACCGCGTTGAGGAACTCGGCGTACTGGCCAGCGGTGACCTCGTACTTGCCGATCTGGTAGACGTAGGCGACCGAGCCGCGAAGGATATCGAAGGCGCTGGGACGTGGGTCCGGCGCGTTGCCGGCGTTGCCGATGGTGACCAGGTCGATCGTGACGGCCTGGGCTGATGACGCAGCCAGGAACCACGCGAGGAGGGGTAATGTAAGCCGAAATTGCACACCGATAAACTTGGGCAGGTCAGTTGCCCTGAATCGTAGAACATCAATGCGGGCAGAATTGCCAGCCGATGGCGGCTCCTCTTCAATTAAGCCGGCCTGTTGGAGCTCGTTGGCGGCAATACTTACGGCGGTCATTTCGTCTGGCCGATCGTCGCCGTCGACGATATCGGTGATCGGCACCCAAGACTGATCAGCCTCAAGACATGGCGCGATCTCTTTGAGGGTGACTAGAGCGTGTCGGCTGAGCCTCTCCGTCGCTTGGATGAGGTGGTGGTACTCAGGATCAGAGAAGTCGCTGCTCCTGGGACGTTGTATGCGGTCGATCTTGTTGCGGCGGATGGCAAAGGCAGCACAGCCGGTGATGAGCAAGGCAAACATTGACGGTTCCGGCACTACTAGAAAGTCCACAGCTCGTGCTTCAATCGTCGTAAACCCGGTCCCAGCGAACTGAAGCCCAAATCTCAGCGCCCCGAGAGATGAACTCGCCATCGCTGGATCGAGTCCTGAAATCGAAAACTCATGGATTCCTGCCGGACCAAAGTCAATCTTGTCGCCCAGCGCGTAAGTGCGATTTTCGCCGCTTAAGGCCAGGGCTAGATCCGCGCCAGAATTGACGAAACGGCCTTCGCCGCCTAACACCACGCTTAAATTGGCGCCAGGAGGTAGCGCGGACATAAAAACAAGCGATGTGACAGGAATGCCTCCCGTGTTAAACGTGAATGACTTTACCAAACCCTTTTCAGATTCGCCAATCAAGAACTCCGTCATCGTGCTGATTATGGTTGGATCTTGATCGGAAACAAAAGTCGGCCGAGAACTAGTGGGCACGATGACTGATCCATCACTATCAGTGAGACTCTCAAGGTTCATCGCGAAGGGTACTGGAAGTTGTGGGGCTAAAGGATAATCTTCTTCAATTCCTACAACGGCCCAGGACAGATACGCACTGTTACTGGAACTAAAGTAACCGAAATTTGGGACGCCAGTCTCGGGATCGCCGTCGACAGTCAATCTACCGCCACTGCCAATCCTGAAGTTGATTCCTTCCCAGTACCCCGCGCCGTCTGAAAAGTCCATTACGCCACTACCTACGAGCATGGTGGGGAAGGGGCCTCTGCCTTGCTCAAATATGTACGCCAGGCCCACACTGCCGAGGTGATACCAGACTCGCAATTTAGAACGCTCATCAAACTCTAAATTGATGCTGGCAACAGCCGTGCTGCCGACATCAATTGCTCCAATTCCAGCGTTGCTGCCCGCAACGGCGAAGGCGCTCGCTTGCGTGGATATGTACATTGATCCCGCTGATTCGCTCCAGTGCGCGGTAACATTCGAAGCAATGTAATTCGAAAAACGATGATCGATGAATGGCTCGCTTTTACGGACTTCCGAGTGGGCGAAGCCGACAGAATCGATAGCGACTGCGCCATTTATCCTTTGGGGAAATGCGGATTCCTCGGCCCGCAGGTATGGTCCATAAATTCCGATCGCGTACTCTGCAGAAGTATTCAATTCGGCGTAGAACGAAGAACTGGTCGTCCTTGCTAAACTTGCGGGGGATGGCAGCCACAACGCAGTTACGACGCAGGCAATTACGCCGCGAATCCGCGTGTTCGCGAGAGCGTACGGTCTAGCAATACGATTTGGCATTATGCTGACACCTTTTAGCGCGATAGCGATTCAACAAGGGTTGATTAGTTTTATGCGGTATTTGCCGGTTTTTGCCGTGGGAAGAAGTTGGCGGAAAAAGATAACGGCAGAGATATTTTTTGGTTCATTATGCGTTCTCCTAATATGGGGCGAAGACAATGCGAGCGCGGAAGAATTAATTAGGGTCCTTGATCAATCCAAGGTCGCCGACCAGCAGCCGCAGCGGCAGCGGCTCCAGCGCCTCGAACCGCTACCCCCGGGCGCCCGCCTGGTCCGAGGCGCGGGCCGCCAACCGTTGTTCCCGCCGCCGCGTCTGGCGCGATCAGTGTGAAAAGGGCGTCATAGCTGCCAACTTTCAAGAATTGCAGTAGATATTCGGATAAAACAACCAGTGCCGCGCCGGTCGCTTCCATTCCGCGAGGTCGGCGCCGTCAACATCCCCGTCGTCGTCGAAGTCAGCGGCGAATCCGGGCTCAGGGATAACCCTCCCCGTCGTCACTCGAATCCTAGCCGTCAGCAACAGTGCGTAATTAAGGCGCGAAACGGCTCAGCAAAAAGCAAAATTGCTGCTTTGTGGGGAAATAGCCCGTCCGCCTCGCCAGTCGGCTCCATATGCCGCATCCTTCGTACGGCCCGAAGGCAGAGCATCTCAGCGGGGCCAGTCGATGGAGCCCTCGCGCTGTTTATGGGGAGTTGAAGCTGCCGTAGCATCTAGTCAGAGAGCGGATGCGTCCTGCGCAGCATGGCGCGATCAGCGGCTCGCGCGAAAGAGCTCACCGGCCTTGATGAAGTCGGCTAGCGCCTTGTCGTACTCGTGCAAATGAAAGTAAGCCGTTCCGCGCTCGCGGTAGGGAGCAAACCACCACGGCTCCAATTCGATGGCTCGGTTCAGATCGTCGAGCGATTCGGCATAGCGGCCCTGCCGGACGAGGATGGCTCCTCGAACGCTGTAGGCGGAACTGCCCCAACGCGATAGCCGGTAAGATCGCAGTCTGATGGCTTCCGTCGATTCTCGAAAAGCCCCGTCGACGTCGCCGGACTGAAACAGAAGTGAGGACAGCCTGCCGTGCGCGTCAAAGCTCAACGGGGCCATCTCGACGGCCTTGCGGGCATACTTAAGGGCGGGCTCGCGGTCGCCAATATCCCACAGTCCGTCTGCCAATCGCACATACGTGTCACTCGTGGGAAGTGATAGTTCGTGAAATCTGTGAAAAGCCTCGCGAGCCTCCTCAATGCGACCCAACTGCCCCAGCGCCGATGCTTCGTACCAATAGGCCATCAGCCTGTCCGGATCGATCTCGATAGCGCGTTGCGCGTGTTGGAGAGCCTTGATTCTATGAGGCGTCATGCCGCTACCCCTGGAGTAAATGTCGGCGAGCGCTTCATGGTAAGCGGCGTTACCCGGATCTAATACGGCCGCTTTTTCGTAGTCATCGATAGGCGCCTTGTGTCCTCGGAGTAGACATGCCACCTCCGCCCGTTCGGCGTACGCCTGGGCGTCCCTAGGGCTTGATTCGATTAACTTGGTATAGAAGTCGACTGCATCCTCCAGCAACTCGCGGCGAAGATCCTTCAGTTCGCGTACTTCGCTTAGCCGTTCGTCTGCGACTTGCTTCAACATCTGCGACACAGCCTGCCGGGCAGTTAGATGGTTCGCCTCGGCGCGTTGACGCTCGCTGACCGCCTCGGCGCGAGCTGCGCTCTCGTTTGCCGCGCGCTTGTCCGCCAGTTCGCGAGCGCGGGTGGCCTCTGCTGCCTGCCAAAGACTGACCGCGGCGCCAATGAGCAGCGACAGCGCAACCAACGCCGCGGTCGTGCAAGCCGCCCGATGCCGCCGTACAAGTTTGCGGAGACGGTAAAGCGTCGACGGCGGGCTCGCTTCGACCGGCTCGTCATTCAAGTATCGCTCAATATCGGCGGCGAAGTCGCCGGCAGACTGGTAGCGCCGGTTGCGGTCGACCTCCAGCGCCTTCATCACGATCCAGTCGAGTTCGCCGCGCAGTTCGTACGTCAGCTGACGCTGATCAAGTCCGCGACGTTGCGATACCGTGGAACTCTCGGCAGCGCTCAGCGTGCCAATCAGGCGGCTGGGGCAAAGCGGTTCCTGCTCGCGGATCTTTCGCCTCAGGGAGTCGAGACCTGCCTCATGAAGGGCTTCTTTGCCAAAGGGCGTATGGCCCGTCAGCAACTCGTACGCGAGCACGCCCAATGAGTAGACGTCGCTGCGCGTATCGACATCGAGGCCGCTCATCTCGGCCTGTTCGGGACTCATGTAGAGTGGCGTGCCGATCATCTGGGCAAAGGCCGTGAATAGCGTTTTCTCGGTAAGCTGCGCGCCGACCGCTTTGGCAACGCCAAAGTCGATGACCTTGGCTACCGGTCGCCCATCGTGCAGCGTGACAAGGACGTTGGATGGTTTGAGATCGCGATGGATGATCCCTTTCAGGTGTGCATGCTGAATCGCTCTGCACACCGTGCACATCAATTGCAGGCGGTCTCGCGTTGATAAGTGCGCGTCATCGCAGTACTTCGTGATGGGCATCCCGCAGACGAGCTCCATGACGAAGTACGGCCGGCCGCCGTCGGTCTCGCCGCCGTCGAGCACGCTTGCAATATGGGGATGATCCATCATCGCCAGCGCCTGGCGTTCCGCCTCGAAACGGCCCACGACCTGGCGACTATCCATCCCGGGCTTGATGATTTTCAGGGCCACTTTGCGACGAACTGGCGCCAGCTGCTCGGCCATGTAGACGACGCCCATGCCCCCTTCGCCAATCTGTTCCAACAACTTGTAGCGGCCAATCAGCGTGCCAGGACGCTCAACCATTGGCAGAAGTGTCGTTGCCGACAGAGCGTCGCCGGGGCGCTCCAGGAACTGGCCCGCGCGGAAGTGATTCTCTACCATCCGCTCAACTTCTTGACGCAAATCGGCGTCGTCGCTGCAGGCCTGTGCCAGATAGGCCGACCGCTCGTCAGGATCCGCGATTTCGACGGCGGCGCAGAGGATGATCTCTAATTGCGGATGTGAGGTGGCCGTCATGGGAAAGCTCCGCTATCAGGTGGCGGTACGCGCATTAAGGAGCGTGGACATTAATTCGTGCGTAAACCGGGGTCGAACCGGCTCACCGGTCGCGCGATAATCGAGCGTTTTCCAGTTAGTCAACCTGCGTAGCAAGCTGCCCAAATAGCCAGGCGCGGGCCCATGTCCACTGGCGCTTTGCCGTGGCGAGCGAAATCCCCAGATTCGACGCGGCGTCCTCCATCGTGAGCCCCGCAAAAAACCTCAAATTCACGAGCGCAGCGTGTTGGGGGTATTCGCGACTGAGTTGTTCAATCGCTTCATTTAAGGCCAGAAGCTCAAGAGGAGGAAGCGCTTCGGGGGCGACCGCGTCGGTGAACTCCATCCGCTGGCGGGATCCGCCGCGCTTTTCAGCCTGCTTTTTTCGTGCGTGGTCGACGAGAATGCGCCGCATGGCTTCCGCGGCCGCCGCAAAGAAGTGGCCACGAGAATTCCAGTGACTACCCGACGATGGAACTTCCTCCCCGTCGACTTCACGAAAGCCGTCCGGAGTGCCGGACTTACCAACCAACCGCAAATAAGCTTCATGCACCAGCGCGGTCGCCTGCAACGTCTGACCAGGTTTTTCGTGGTTCAGTTTGGCGGCGGCGAGCTTTCGCAGCTCCTCATAGACCAGCGGCAGTAGCTGATCGGCGGCCTGGCGGTCGCCGTGATTGATGGCGTCGATCAGCTGGGTCACTTCTGACATGCTGTGGATTATAGCAGGGCCGCGCCGGATCAACCGGCTTCTGACTGTGTTAGACGAAAAGGTGACGCCCGCGCCGTAGGCCGCCGTGCCCAGCTGCCTAAGGTGGGCGTGTCGAATGGCACGTAGATCTACGTAACTCGGTTCAGCATTTCACGTTTGAGTTCGTTCCTGGGTTTCATCATCCGATCGTATTTCTTCTGCCTGCGTTTTCTCTGTCGTGGCTCAAAGCGATCAGGCCGATTGGCGACTCG
>JBGSMO010000275.1:0-22810 GCA_041740115.1 Pirellulales bacterium | reverse complement strand
GCCCGTCGGCGTCGTCGATCTAACGACAAGGAGTCTACGCCAACGGCCTGACGCGGGAGGGCCTGAATCATTCCCGCACCTCAACTAGCGCTACAGTTTCGGGGCGCCGGGCGCTACGTTTTTAGAATGGCGGTCACATTCGTCGTGATTCTACCCGCGGCAGCGGTGACTACCAACGCGGGTTCCTGAACCTGCCAGCATTCCGCGGCTCATTTGCCGGAGACACACGAAAGTCAGATAATCTAGGTATTGCGCCGCCGGAGATGCCACGATGAACGAAGATCGCTTCCTGCTGTCCCTGATTACCATCGCTGCACGCCGGGGGACCCGGTTTGTGCTCCGAAGCGAAGAAGCGACAGAAACCTGCGACAACTGGCTGTGCCTGATGGCCGGCGTAACACCGCAGCAGCTTCGAAACGGAGTCTTGACCGAGGGAGAGGTTCGTAAGCTTCGAATGGCGGCGAAGATGCTCGATGATACGCCCGTCTACGTCGCGGATCGCGGCGATGAAACGCCGCCAGCGTGGGAGTGACCCTCTACCTTTCAGGCTCAAGGTCGGATCTTCTCACATGTGCTAATGCGGCACCAAGCGACGCCAGATCTGTGGCAAGTGCCGTACCGATGGCCGATTTGGCATCGGCGTCTTGCTTGGGAGAGTCAACGGACTTTGGGGAAATCGGCGACGGCTCAGCAGCGGTGCGTAGCGATCTAGCCCGTCCTATTGCTTCAGCGAACACGTCCTCCAGGAGGCTGTAGTCGGCTCGGTAAACGACAAGTTTATTGGCGTGCACGTAGCGTTCGACGCCCGCTGGTGACCGGTCATAACGAAGAATTGGTAAGCCGACGTTGATTGCCAGGAGGTCGCATGCAAGCCGCGCCGTGCGTCCATTTCCTTCGCGGAAAGGATGCACGGCGATGAACTCGCCATGAATCCTTGCGGCCGCACGGCAAAAGTCGCCTTCCGACCGAAGATCGCAAGTCTTCATGTTCTGAAGCACGTCCTTCTCAAAGCTCTGCATGCTCTGATCCAAGAACGCGGCGTTCGGCCATTTCATTCCGTCTTTGGCGATGTTGACGGTGCGCCACCTCCCCGCCCACTCGTAAAGCTCACCGAAGATCGCAGCGTGGAGCGTCTTAAAGGTAGCGGCTGTGATTTGGAATTGGCTTGAGTCGGGGGCTTGTGACGAGAGCATAGTCTTATAGGCATCGTCCAGGGCGAGCTTCTCGCGCCGTCGCATTTCAGCAGCGTCGCGGATACCGAGCTTGTTCACCAGGACCTGCGGTTCACCCTCGTAGAAGGTGTTCTCTGGATTTCCAGCAGGTGTAGGCAGCGATCGAGGCATGTGCAGCGACGAGAGGGTCTACTCTTCAGGATAATTGCGATAGGATTGGGCAAGCAGACTGACCTTTCGCTTCGCGGCGTCATGCGGCGCATCTAGCGGAATCGCTTCGTAGAAGGAGCTCGTTTCCGAGGACTCGACCACGGTCTCGACGTAGTCATATCGAGACGAAAAGGCGCCCGGAAACCTCTTCCAAGGCGGCAGCTCGTAACGCTTATCGTCAGGATGGGCTGCGGCCAGCTGCACCTCGAATAAGGCGACAAGCTCTGCAAGCAGGGCGCTGCGATCAAGCCCCTGCCCTACGGCAGCGGCGTCAGCGCTGGCGACTTCCGCAATTTGGACAATGATCTGACGAGCAGAAGATGGATTTTGCCTTAAATGAGTTGGTGCCATAGTCGCACGATAGCACGTCTTGCCGGTCCACTCAATTGTGTGGAATGCGACGTTCTGCGGCTCGCGAAGGAGCTGAAATTGATTGCGATTTGGTTTTGCCATGCACGAAAAGGCGATAGCCGGTGGTGGCAAAACCAAGTCGCAACCGGGGAAACCGCGGACCTTGTGGTGCAGCCTCCGCGAGACCGTTGAGCCTCCGTCATCGCGTCAGATCTTTATAGGGATTTCTATTCTTGTCGGCCTCTTCTTTGGCCCGCTGCCGATCCTGCTCGGCTCCTTGAAAGTGATCGCTGACTTCCTTTCGATGAGCGGCTTCTTTCTTGATAACTTCGAGCAAGTTCGTGAGAAGCTCTGTGTCGGCGGCATCCAGCAGATACTCACAGAAACGACTGGCTTCTTCCCTAGCCTGTTCCACGGACCGTGCCCGCTCTAGTGCTTTGCGCTGCAAGCGGGCCGCTTCTTTGTAGTCTTTGTGAGCCGCGTAAACGGCGGCTAGTGTCGCCACATTCATCCCGTCCCAGTCGTTCAGCCCTCGCCCTGCTTCGGCGACTTGCAGCGCGCTCTTGAGATCGTTTGTCTTGAGGAAGGCATCGGCGAGGCCGCTGTAGATGACGCCCTTCTTCGGTTCGCTTTTCATCGCGGCCTCGAAGTCCGGAATGGCTTCATCGTATCTACCAAGCGCCGCTAGCGACTGGGCGCGCCCGAGCAATCCCTCGGAGTCGGACTCTTTTGCATCCTCATTGAAGGCTACGAGGGCGCGGCGGACTTCGTTAAGGGCGAGAAGACAATTGCCGATTTGGCAGTTGTAGTACCCGGGGGAGGAGAGCTTATCTGCGCGATTGTAGTCAGCCAGAGCACTCTTGTAGTCCCCAAGGACTATGTAGGCCTCGGCACGTCGACTGTAGTTGGCGGATCCGCGTTGCGGCTCGGATTCAATCTCCGCGGTCGTCTGCTCGATGACCTTGCGAGCTGTGTCTTCGGCCTCGCGGGCCACGTGCAGTTGAGCGATGAACTGATAATCGACGGTGATCAGCCGGATGCATTCAACCAGATCTGCGATGGCACGATCGCGTTGTCCGACCCCCTGGTATGCAATCGCTCTTATCTCATAAGTGCGGTGGTCCGCCGCCGAGAGCTTCACCAGACAATTGGCGGCGAATCCAGCCTTGCGAAAGTCTTTTAGCCTGAGGGCACACTCTGCCGCCATCTGAAGCACGGTCACGTCGGTCTGCTGCTTAGCAAGAATTGCGCTAAACGCCTCCAGCGCCTTGGCGTCTGCGCTTGATGCGGCGCCAAGCATGGCCTTGAGTCGCAAGAGCTCGATCGGGTCTGCTTCATTCGGGATTTCTGCGTCAAGGGCATCAATGAGCAGCAACACCGATCCTTCAGCAAGCTGGGCGCTCTCGAACACTGAGCTTTTGCTTCGCAGTCCGGCGACGGCAGTCTTTCTGAGCGCCCCCGGCTCCTCGGCAAATAGGAGTGCGTCGTTGAAGTCGCATGACGCCTCAACGATGTTGCCAACGTTCAATAGAGCCGTGGCTCGACCGGCGTAGAGCGACGCCAAGATCTTCCGGTCTTTGACTTCATCAATCCGCGGGGCGAGCATGCCGATTGCCTCAGTCTCGCTTGGCGGCCTCTTGAACTCTTCCACTGATAACGCTTCTTGCTGCTCTGCTGCGGCGGCCCGCTGTTGCTCAAAGAAGCCTTGAGGACCTTTCCACTCTTGTTCGTCCTCGCGTGGGCCATATGCGGTGACTTCTTCTTCTGGTCGCGCCCATCGTTCAAGAGGCGTTTCTCCCTCCCTTGGAGCAATCTCACGCAGTATGTCGTCAATCGCCAAGGTGTAGCAGCGGATGGCCTTGGCGTACTGCTTGTCTTCCAGAAACAGATCCCCCAACTGCGGCAGGCGGGTACGGTGAGTATCAATCTCCGCCTCAAGGTCGGGAATGGCTTCCTTCTTTCGACCGAGCTTGATGTACGCGAGGGCTCGATAAAAGCGGGGATGGAGATTCGCAGCGCTCTCGTTATTGACGAGGGCGTCGTAGTCTCGCAACGCCTCAGTCGCATTTCCGGTTTCCACGAGCGACGCCGCACGCATCAAGAGGATCCTTACCTTCGTGGGGTTGATCGCCAGGGCGGCATTACAGTCGGAAATCGCTTGGTCATATTGCTGCTTCTGCGTCCAAACACCTGCTCGGAGCTGATACGCATCGATGTATTTCGGGTTCAAAGCCAAAGCTTTCGTTGCTTTTGCAATGGCGTCGTCGAAATCCCCCTTCTTTCTTGCGGCCAGCGCTTCTCGAAAATGATCTTCGGCCGTGAGATTGCGTTCTTGCGCATTCGCATCTGGAATGATGGCGACCAAAAGAATCGCTACAATGGCCAGGCACCCCACAGAGGATACGAATGTGAGCAAATTGCAGATTCCCAAGTGGCATCGACGTCGCATGGCTGAGCATCCCTATTGGCCGCTGTTCTTAGCAATGGTGCTGCTCGGCGTTGTCGCCCATTCCGCGTTCGCCCAGCAGTTCGAAGCTAGCTCCCAAGATCTCTCCATTGGAGACAGCGAGTACGACACGTCCCCTAGCGTCGCCGACGACCTGGAACGAGACCTGTCAGCTGGCGACGATGAGTACGACACTCCGCTAACCCCGGACCCGCCGGCGATTCTGCCATCGTTTCCTTCGAGCGACCAAATGCGCTCCGATGGCAGCGAACTACCGACACGCTCGGCGACGGGATGGAGCATCAGCAGGAGCAACATAATCGGGGCAAGCATGTGGGGACTGATTGGTGCGGCAGGGTACGCATTTTTGTGGTTATTTGCCGAGGTGAGAACCTGAACGCTACTAGAGTTCGATCCTATCAATCTGGTCTAGAGCTGCCTCGCTAGAGGCCTTCTGTTGATTGGCTTGTCCGTTTTTGTTCGCTCGGTGAACGTTGAGTCTTGCCGCATCGCCGTCGCTCCAACCGGCTAAGTACTGCCAATCTCTTGGCGCCTCGTCTAAGGCTTTGACGTTGTGAAGAGGGCCGACCTGTTTCATGACCTGATCCCACGCATACGATGCTCGATAGCCTCCGAAGGAGCGTAGAAGGTAGTATCCTTCCAACCCACTCTGCGGACCGCATGAAGGCAGTTCCATAAACTGAGAAGCCAGCACGGTTGCACGGAGCTGACGTTGTTCAGCGAACGTCTTGCTAACACCGTCCTTCGATCTTGTGACGCTCTGGTTGACTTCCACACGTTCGGCGTCGCCAAACGATCGCGAGGCCCAGTCAGCGGTCTCAGGCGATTCAATCCTCAAGAACGCTTTGTTGCCGCACTGCCCTACTATGGTGTTGCCAAGCTCCCTTTCGTAGACGGCATGGACGTGCGAGATGTCCTGGAACCCTAGGACGACGCAGCACCCCTTACTTCGTCCGCGGAGGATGATGCTTTCAAGACCGCGTAGCTTTCCCGCTTCGCTGAACTCATCGAAGAAAAACCACGTCCGTCGCTTGTCGCTCTCGGGTTGCGTCAACACGTGCTGCGCCGCCAGCGAGACAAACAGCTGATTGACGGTGTCCAAGATGGAACGCATGCGCTCATCGTTGCCAAGTATCAGTATCTCAGTCCCTGAGAGCCACTTGGCGATGCTCAATTGCTCCGGGGCATGCATCCAGGCGGCTGCGATTGGCTCAAAAGGCCCGAGCTTCGTCGCGACAGTCGCCAGAATGCTTCCAACGGTGACGTCGCCGGCATCGAGAAAGTTGGCGGCGATATGCCGCGTGTAGGGAAACGACTCTAGTACGGCCCGGAGCAAGTCCTGCGATCGCATGACAAGAAGCACGTCGCGAAGCGTCCAGGCATCAGGCCGTGTCGTTACGAACACCATGACTACGGCGGCCAATAGTTCCCGCACAGCATTGGAAAAAAAAGGTTGCGATTCTTTGTCGTTCGAAGGAACGAGCGTATCCGCCAACTGCCGCGCCGCGGCCGGCGTACGGACATCCTGAGCAATGTTCCACCCTGCCCCACGCTTGTCGAATGGATTTAGAATCAGAATTGGGCAATCGACTTTAGCATCATGCAAAATGGATTTGACGATGGGCACCATATCTTGCTTAGGGTCATAGATAACGGCCCTTCGATCTGACTGCCTCTTTAGCAGTGACAGCTGATCGCGCATTAGCATGCGAAGAGTCAGCGTCTTTCCGCTTCCAACTGCACCGACAACGCAAAAGTGATTGGTTGCGTCTTTGCTGGGAATCCGCATTGTGCCCCACAGCACGCCGCGGTCGTTGCCGTTCTTCTTACATTCTTCCTCGCATCTGCGCTTGACATCTTTGTCGGACTGAAGCTCCCGACCCCGCGATGATTCGTCGTTTACTGCGGCCGTGCGAACTTGTCGCATGAAAACGACAAAGTCGTACAGCACGAGAGCCGCTGCAATACAGGCAGCCAACCAATGGATGTATGAGCCGGCGACGACGACGCATGTGCCTGCGAAGAGATAAATCAGAATCGCAACATCGACGCTGATGGGGATTTTTTTCGCGAGGAGACGTCCGACGAGCGATCGATTGGCCATTGGTGTGTGACTCTAGTATTGCTGCTTGACTTCTTCATGTTGATTCTGCTGTTGGTCCAGCTGCTGCGACAACTCCCCCAAACTCATTGCAATGTCCTGCATCACAGCCGCCTTCTCGTCGGCGCTCATCTCGGGCATGGAGTGTTGCTTCAGATCCGTGTCTTGGGCGTACTGAGCACTCTGCTCCTGTGCCGTGTAAGCATTGCCCTGCCCTTGTCTAGGATCGTTTTCCTGTCGTCGCCAGTTCTCCTGCTCTTCCGCCGCGGCTCGTTGTTGCTCTGGGGTGAGCTCCGTTTCGGCCTTAAGCTTGTCCCAGGCTTGCTGGGCTTTCTCCTGCTGCGGCAGCTCGCTCTGCTCGCGTTCGCGAAACGCTTCTTTTTGAGCGTCCAGGTTCGCTTGCCGCTCGGCTTGCTGCTCTTGAAAGCGACGTAACTCGTCCTCGATATCGGACATGGGAATTCTCTAAGTGCGGGTCGTGAGTGGGTTAGTATGGACGTGTTTTTAATCTTTGGGTGCGTGCAGCGGCGGGATGCCGTCATTGCCATTTAACTTTTGGATCATCGGAAGCGGCTTCGACTTCTGACTGCATGACAATGCCTGCGAGCATCCAGAATAGCATAGTCGTAATGCACTCTCGAAGCTGCTGCTGGCGGTGCTTGGGAATGCCGTAGCGCTCCGTCATCGCGTAGAACGCCGACCGGCAGATTCGGTATTCCTCGTCGCTCACGGCGTACCACAGCACTTTCGCTTCATAGGCTGGCATCTGGCGGCGGTCGCGAACCTCAGCGAGCCGCTCGATGGTCCATTCGTTCTGTGATTGGCGCTGGGCCTTCAGGGCCGCGGCCGATGCGTCGCCGGCGGTCGGCGGGAGCGGATGTGCGGAAAATCCGGAGACGGCCAGGTGCCGGTAGAACATCAGGGCGTAGCCCTTCATCAAGCACTCCAGATCTTCGGGAGTCATCTGATACTTGGCCGCCAGGGCAAAGAATCCCTCGGTGGCCGCGTCGTGATGTGCGTCTGAAATTACTGGGAACATGCCGTCGATTCTTCTACGCTCAAGTTCATTCACGTTAGGAGCGGCCTTGAGCCGTCTCACTTTGTCGTCAGTGTCATTGCTTTTAGTCATTGGTCATCCTCCGTAAAAAAGCGTCGGGGTCGTCACCACGGTTATGGAGAGTTCTGCCGACGATGTGATTTAGCTTGGCCATCACCGAGCCGTGTGGCCAAGCTACTTCACTGCGGAGGGTCTTAGAGTCATTCTCGCTGGAGGCCTTTCACTTGGGTCTCAAGCTGATCAATTCGCTCGGCTTGCTTTTGAATCATGTCTGTCAGTAGCGACACGTATGGCATGATGGCTTGCATCATCACTTCCTTTTGACCTTCAGTGGTCTCATGGTGAAGCTTCTGATCGAAGGCTGCCGCCTTCTCTTTGACTTCCAGCTCCAACTGTTCTCTCAGCTCGCTGGTCGTTCGCTGCTCGCGCACCGCCATCTGAGCGGCGACTTTGGCAGCAATCTTTCTCTTTTCCTCCTCGAAGGACTCATCGGACATACGGATTTCTCCTCGCAAAGTCGCAGGCTGCGGAATGGTGGGTCAGTGTTACATGTTCTCAAGCTGTGGACGCGGTTCGGGGACTCGGACGCTGTCGCTGACGTGCGGACCTTGGAGCTCGACAGCCGTTGATAGCGCAAGCTCCTTCGCCCTGGACATCCCCATCTGCCTTGAGAGCATCGAGTAGTCAGGGATCTTGCTTTCTTGGTCGTTGATTGCGTGACTTACCGGCCGGTGCTTTCTGGCCAACGCAGTAAGACGCCGGCCGGCCTCCTGCTCCTTGCAGTACAAGAACAACCGTTCCTTGTGGCGGCTGCCCTGCACGTAAGACAGCTCACGGTCGCTCATTTTGCCCCCCAGGAGCACATAGGAGTTCGCGACGGTTTGACCCTGGCCCAGGTGCGTTGTCATCGCGTAGTCGAGCACCAGACCCTTATAGGGCTTGCTGAGTGGGTTCAGCGACTTCAGGGGAACAAGAACGACGTCCTGCCGCGGCGGAAGCTTTTCTGTCCTCTTTCCCAGGGCTGCGGCGATGAGTTGTTTCGCATGGTGCTTCAATGCGAACAGCGTTCGCTCGGATAGCCCTTGGCGATCAAGGTGCCGGGCGACTGCCACGTACTTACCCGAAAAACCGTCTTTGCATGCGATGATCGTGCCGGCTTCGCCTTTGCGTATGCCGCGGGGTCGTGAGGGCGTCGAGAAACGGACTCGATCGCCGACCATGAACACTTGGCCGTCGTGCTCGACTCGCTCGGTGGCGTCGACGAGCCCGGCTTGCACTCGCTCCCACTGACAAAGCTGGTTGAACCGATCGATCTCCGCCCGAGTCCCCGCAAAGATGCGATGTTCCTCAGGCTTGTCGCATCCGCCGTTGGTGGCCCATTCCGTTATCAGGGCGCCCTCGACATCGGGAGCAGCGGAGCCGACATAGAGTTGTCCCTTCTCGGCGTAGTGGCGTAGCGCCTCCTCTGCCTGGCCGGCGGAGAGAGCCTTCACCGCCAGGCGATCTCCCTCGTCGACTTGCCGGCGGATCTCATCAAGCCTTACGCCGGAGACCGTTTTGACGAGATGGGCGAAGCAGCCGCCGCGCTCGATGCTGGAGAGCTGTTTCTCATCGCCAATCGCGACAATGCTTCCGCCGTGGTCGACGACCGCCCTGGCCAGCAGGGCAAAATCTCGCGTGCCGACCATTCCCGCTTCATCGATGACGAGCACCGTCTTGTCGTCAAACTTCAGCCGTGGAAGCTTGTAAGTGTTCTTGCCAAGAGCGGCCCTCACGAGCTGTCTGGCGTGATGCTGGAGAGTGTGCTTCAAGCCGGGATAAAGCTGAAGCTCTCGAAGCCTCACCGTGGCCGATTCGATGCCGGTTTTCTCCTGAAGCGATCTGGCCGCGACGCCGGCCAGCGCGGTTCCGATTACCCGGTAGCCCCCCTTCTCCAGCGCTTCCTTGGCAGCTGCCAGCATGTCCGTCTTTCCAGTGCCTGCAAAACCAGAAACAACTTTGATCGCCCCCCTGCCCTGCGTGATGTACCTCACGGCAGCTTGTTGCTCGTCATCGAGCCGATAGGTCTGATTGCCATCACCGCGCTCGCGCGTCGCGGCGAGCTCCACCGCCGTGTCGGCAACCGGCTTAAATGACCGGCGAGACAAGGCGTCAACGGCCTGAAGAAACTCCTGCTCGACGGCAAGAACTTCCGTCGTCGTCCAAAGCGTCTTGCCGTTTCTTGTTCCTAGCGGAACAAACATCCCATCGACGGCGAGTTCGCGTTCGACGGCAGCAGCGACTTCTTCTGCCGCCATGCCGCAGCCGAGGCCGGCTTCCAGCGTGCAGCGGGTAAGTTCCTCCTTGCCAAAGCAGTTCTCTCCAAATGTCAGCTTGGCGACGGCTTCTTCGATCGCGATCCGAAACTGCTTTTGACGTGCTTCGGCTGTCAGCTTCTGGGGATTGGAAAAAACGTTGCCCAAAGAAAACCCAAGTTCTTGCCCCTCGCTTCTCCAACGCTCGTGAAGCTCGCGACGTGGCGGAACGATGGACTTAGTTTGTCGCGTGGAGAGCGCTGCAAACGCGGCGGCGCTGGTGCTTTCCATCCCGCGAGCCCCCAGCTCGGCCTCAATAGCGGCTCGCCGCTTAGAGAAGTGGGAAAGGATGGACTTTGAGACGCCCTTGATCTCAAACCATGGTTGAGGCTTGCCATCTCGATCGAGCGGTCGTTCAACCTCGACGCCTAGCGTGCTTTGGAGAAGCCGAGCGAGTTCCATTCGATAGAACGCCCCAGCCAACATCTTGGCTTCATAGAAGGGCTTCGAAAGAATCGAGCGAGCGACTCCCTCAGAGTCGATCCCCAGGTTCATCACTAAGCAATGGGTGTGAAGCTGTGGATCCAGCGCTCGCGAGCAAGAGTGCTCAAAGGCGGCGACGATCAGCTTTACGGCGACCTGGTCAGCTCCTCCTTTGCCGAGTCTTGAGAAGCTGAAGCGTTGCTCAAGCAAAGCGATGGCGGCAGCTACGGCCTGCGAGTGAGCTTCTTGAATGAGTCGCTGCTTTTCGCCGCTCAGCTGGCTCCAAAGAACGGAAACCGACTTTGGCGCAGAGAAGGTAAGATCCCAGCCTGGTTGACGGTTGTCCTTGCCGGCGTTCTGGACAAGCTTTCGTCCTTCCCTGGAAAAGCCGCGGAAGAGCGCTGAAAGATCGGCAGCTTCGACTAGGCCTGCCAGACCAAGCGACGCGCCCCCCTGCCCTAGCCATTTGCCTGGCGGCTCTCCTCCTTCCAGATAGTAGTCTTCGGCGGCAAGCTTTTGGTAGTACTCCCCCTGCCCGCTCTTCATAGCTCCAATGGAAAGCATGGGCAGAGACTCCTGTGCATGTCATCCCTACTTGACGAGGGCCTTTTCGACCCATTTCTTTGCCGTCTCGGCGTCCGATTTTCCCGCATGCACTAAGAGAGCAGCGACGCCGGTCCATAGCTCCTGACGAAGCTTTTGAACTTCATCTTGCAGCTCGGCAACGCGGTTGCGGGTTTCTGACGCAGGATCGGTGGAGACTGCATCGATGACCATCTGGCGAACATAATCGCCCCTGCTGACGCCTCGTGCTGCCGCCCGCCGGTCGACCTCGGCGGCAAATTCGCCCGCCAAACGAAAGCTGATCTGTTGACTTGGTCCGTTCATCGTTTTGGTTTCGCTGAGTCCTCAGTAATGTTCGACGTTCCCTGCGTTGTTGACTGTTCGTGAAACCAGTCTGGTTTCAATCCAAGTGGCTGTGGCTTATAGGTTTTGACATCCTGAGCGTGTCCAATGGTTTCCACCGTGGTGCATCAGGTGTGGCAGGGGCTTGGGGAGGCACTCCCCAGGAAACTCCTATTCGCGTCAGTTACTTGGATCCTGAGAGACGAACCCCTTCTGAAGTCTCTTTGAACTTGGAATCCGCCATCGCCTCCTTGAAGCGGAGTGAGAAGCCCATTCGCGTGAAGCCCGCTTTTGTAATCTCTTCTTCCACCTGCGACTTCAACGCATCGATTCTTACGGTCTGCTTCTTTCCAAGGATTTGCTCCATCAGGCGGATGACGTCGGCTTTCCCCGCCGATGGTGCGGTTATCTTCTTGCGCTCTTTGGCTTTGGCTGCTTTCCCCCCCGCCGCGTGAAGTTCCGTTCCCTCAAGGGCGGCGATCGCGGACGAGATGCGTACCAGGTCCTCTTGAAGACCTGACAGGTCGGCTTGTAGCTTTTCAGCCTTGCTTTCGATCTGCGATCGCTCCTTCTGGAGCTGCTCTTTGATCGCGTCTAATGCCTTTGAGTCCATCAGGCTACCTCTAGTTTGGAGATGGAGATTCCAAGATGAGAGCTGATTCTATCAGGCTCCACGTTCAAGAAAAGCACCCCCAAAAAGCAACAAAAAAAGCGGCCGCCTTGCTACTCGGCAAAGCGACCGCTTTTGAAGTTAGGCAGCAAGGCGCTGCCTGAGTGGTGGTGTTTTGACTAAGCAGCCTTCTTCGATCGCCCGTCGGCGCGAAGCAGCCTGGCTCGCTACTCAAGGGCTTCCGCAACGTCGGCCAGCGTCACACCGCGGCCGTAGCTCACCACAATGCTGACGCCGCCCTGCGTCCACTTCTTGCTTTGCTTGGCCGAGTCGGCGGTCTTGGCACGGCTTCCGGTATTGGAGGCCTGGGCTAGGGCCTGACCGGTGGTGAGCGCGCCGGCGAGGTACTCAGACGCCATTGCCTGCTGCTTCTGCTCCCCCTCAAGTTTGCAGATCTCGCGAGCGACGCTGACCGGGATGCGTCCTTTGCTGACGTGCTCCTGAATGTTCTTGGGCAGCTTTAGCAGCGATAGCGAGCGGCTGAACCCGCGGCCGAGAGAATCGCCGATTCCCACGGTCATGGCGCAGGTTGAAAAGGGGTGGACTTCTGCACTCTTTAGAGAAATTAGGAGGGTTGCACGGTGATGAAGCCAAATTGGCTGAAGTGCTCGTCGATGGCAAACGCGCTGTCGATCCCAAGCCGCTTCATGACGGCGAAGCTCACGCAGTCGGTGAAACTCCACCGTTTGTCATCATAGCGCACGAAGACTTCCCAAGCCGCCTGCACGTCTTCCGGCGTCGCCCAGTGCAATGCAGTGATCTGGGAACTCCAAAGCTGAGCCCCGACGTGGAGCGCAATGGAGCGATGACCGCGAACCGTCAACAGCGTAATCACTTCGTCGACGATATAATCGGTCGTCACGAGGGGCTGTCGATTTTCGACAAGCAGCCGGCGGGCGATGGCGTGGTTCGGGTCCTCCGCCACATTGGCGGCGAACCAGACGCTCGTATCGACGAAGATCATCACTTGCCGCCGTAAAGCAGTTCGTCATGCTTGCGAACCGACCAGCCGTCGCCGTTGGGGCGTTGCGGCAATTGGTCGACGGCCGTGAACATGGCGGCCAGAGCCGCCTGTTGCCGCTCAATCGCCTGGGGCCCCTCGACGGCCGGCTCGGCGTCGACAGTCACCTTCACCCGCGATTGATTCGGGAGCTTCAGCGGCTCAAACAACCTGAGCACGCCGCTGTCGTAGATGGCGTCGATCTGATAACTCATCCCTCAATTTTAGCACAAATCGAGGCGTTAGCCAAACGAAAAGATCGCGGCGAGCGGCCCCACACTGCTCGGTGGGACCGCCCGTCGCGAGGAGCTTAAGCCGCCTTTTTCTTGGACCGTGCTCGAATGATTTCGGCCGCTTCCAGCAAGGCATTGAGCAAGCCCTGCTCGCCCAAGTCGCGTCGCGCCGTAATCGTCACGCGAACATTGTCGCTCGTCTTGATCAGCTCATTGGTCGACCGCCGTTTACCGCCGCTCGATTTGGGGCGCGCCGAGACCTTGGCGACGTCAAGTTGGGTCATCTCCCCGGAAGCGGCCCGCTCCGCGAGCTGGGCCTGCGCCTTCTCGTCTTTGACCTTGGCCAGCTCGTAGGCGGTCGAGGGGCTGATCTCGCCCCCTTCGATCCGCGACTGCAACTCCTCAGGAAGTTTGAGCAGCGAGAGGGCTTTGGAAACTTTGCCCTTCGAGACGTTGATCTGCTGCGACAACTCGGTGGCGTTCCAGCCGTTGAGTTCCATCAGCGTCGCAAACGACCGGGCCTCTTCCATCCCGTTGAGATCTTCGCGGAGGAGGTTCTCGACCAGCTGCTCGGCGCGAATCTCCGACTCGCTCATCTCGCGATCGATGAACATGCAGGTGATGCGGCTGAGACCCGCCTTGGTCACGGCTCGCCAGCGCCGCTCGCCGGCGATGATCAACCATTTGCCATGGTCCGCCGACCAGCGCACCCGGATCGGCTGCAACTGGCCACGCGCCGCGATGTCCGCCGACAGCCGCTCGATCTCCTCTTCGTTGAAATGTTTCCGCGGTTGCTTCGGGTCGGGAATCACCTCCGTGGGATCGATCTCACCGACCGAACGGTTGCGGACGAAGTCAGTCTTCGGGGCCTCATAGCCGCCGCTGCTGTAGGTCGGCAGCGTCGACTGGCCGTCGCGAATCCCGATCGACTCGCCCAGTCCGCCGGCCATCCCTTTCATCAATGAATCGAACTTGCCCATGTTATGCGGCCTCCTTGACGGTGCGAGGGGAACTGGTGCGGGCGGTGATTTCGTCGACCAAGGCTTTGACCGCTTTGACGGCGGCGTTGGTCCGCTTGCCGAGCGTGACCGGCGTTTTGAGTGACACCGCTTCTTTGAAGTTGGTGGCGTGCGGAATGACCGTGTCGAGGACGAGCTCCCCGTACGCGTCCCGCATCACCTGCTCGTAGACCTTGTGAATGCCGAGCCGCGCCTGAACCATCGACATTAATAAACCCAACCAGCGGAGCCGGCTGTTGCGTGTCCGCTGAACCTCCTCGATGAACCGTTTGACGTGAATCACGCCTTGGGCCGAGTAGTCTTCCGGGACGACCGGCGTGATGCAGTAGTCGGCCGCCACCATCGCCGCCCAGGTGAGCAGTTGCAAGTTCGGCGGGGTGTCGATCAGCACGACGTCGAAGTCATCGCGGACCTCAGCGATGAACTGCCGGAGGGCGTCCTGCAAGAAGCCGTGGCGAGCCGGATCGGGGTGATTAAAACTGGTCAGCGGCTCGGTCGCCGGGACGGCGAACAGACCGGGAATATTCGTGGCGTGAACGATCCGTTCGGGCGCCGGATTCATCCGGTCGTCAAACAGCGCGACCACCGACCGGGCCGGGTCGAGTTCCTCGATCGTGCGGCTCCCGAAGAAGCTTTGCGAGAGGCTCGCTTGGGGGTCGCAGTCGATGACGAGGACCCGCTCTTTGCGGCGGGCCATTTCGCCGGCGGCATGGAAGACCAAACTGGTCTTACCGATGCCCCCTTTGCGATTGCTAGAGACGATGACTTTGAAGGGGTGGGACATCCAATGCACCTCGTGTTTCTGGCGAACGCATCCGTGTCGCCGCAGACCAACGATGGATCTAACTGCTAGTTAATTATTGAGTTACGGAAAGTTTCCAGCGGAAACTCACTCGCTCGTTTCCGCTGCCGCCTCTTGCCAGGCGTCGTCCTCGATCCCCTCATTGGACGGCTGCTCGGTAGTCGCTGCGGGCTCGGCTGGCCGTCGCTGGCGGGCGTAACCCTGTTGGGCGAGCCACTGGCAGACGGCCGTCTCGATAATGTCTTGTCGGGTGTTGGGCGCGACCCGCTTGAGTTTCTGGCGCAGGGCCGCTTCGGTCAGTAGTTCGTTGGTCTCCGCCGAGAGCCGCGTGGTCACATTGGCCCGGTCGCGGGAGCGCTGCGGAACGGCCGGCGGCGGCGCGACTGGAGGCCGCTTCCGCGGTCGCGACGGAGAGATGCGGGGGGCGGCAGCAGCGGCGTCGACGCCCGGCGCGGCGAGCGCCACGTCGACCGTCTTGGCGGCAGCTTTGGGACGGGTCACTTCGAGCAGCTTGGCGACCTGCTCCATCTCGACGTGCATGGCGGCGAGGTCGGATTGGAAACCGGCGGGCTTATCCATGGACGGCCTCCTTACGGGCAACCGGCAACCGGCGCAACACGTTTCCCATGACTTCTTCAAACAACGCGGCGAGGTCGGCCGTCGCCAGCTTGGCGTCTAAGGCTCGGCTCCGAATGACGGCGGTGCCAAAACCGTCGCGTAGCGCGTTGAGCCGGCGAATCTCGGCCTTCGCCACCGGCATCCCGAACGCCGCCAAATCAGCGCGGAGCCGTTTGGTTTGGAGATCGCCTTTGGCGGTCATCGTGATCACGATCGTCGCCTGCGGCTTGCGACCGCCGCTGACGGCCTGGCCAAGTTTGACGTAGGTCAGGGCGTTCTTCAGCTCGCGGAGATCGGCCTTCGAAGGCTGCAACGGGATCAGCGCCACGTCGGCCAAAATGGTCGCCGCCTGGGCCATGTCGCTGCGATTGTTGCCGGGCGTGTCGAGCACCAAGAGGTCGACCTGGCTGACGAGCTCGGCGCGGGCCTGCTCAATCTCCTCCAGCGTCTCGGCGGTGCGAATGAAAATCCCCGGCTCGGCCTGCCGAAGCCATCCCGAGGAGGTCCCCTGCGGATCGACGTCGAGCAGGCCGACGCGGTAGCCTTGATCGAAGAGCCAGATGGCGAGTTGGGTCGCGAGGGTCGATTTCGCGACGCCTCCTTTGGTGTTGGTCATGCAAATGTGAATCATTCATCATCAGTAGCGCACCTCCGGCCAGGTTGGCAACGGTGTATTTTGCAGCCGACGCAGCCACTGCTGACGGCTGTGCCGGGCTGGCCAACCTGGCCCGGCTGGCCGAGCCAACCGCGCGCTCGCGTGCGATGGGCCGTTTGCACTGCCTCCCGCCACGAGGCTCGCGTTATGAGAGCCGCTACAAGGTCGTCAGTCGACGATCGACGAGAGATCCAAGGCAGACGGTAGGTAGGTCGTCCAAACGCCGTGGTGAGAGTTTTAAGAGCTCGGCCGCTCAGCGCTCTCGGCCGGCTGACGGAGCCATTTCCGCCGCGACGCGTGACTGATAACGCGAACGTCGCGTCGCCGTCGACTGGTCCGCCGCGTCACGGTCGTTTGCTAGCACCACACGACAGGCAATCTGCGACGAAAAGGTAGGTTGCCAAACGACTTCGGTCGGAGTAGCTTCACTTCAAGTAGGTTGAAGGAATCTGCGCTATCGTTTTCCCTGAATGAGGAAGGAGGGAAATGAAGCGGCCCGCATGGCGGCGTCGCAGGATGCAAATTGTTTCGCGGATGGCCCCCGCGCCTTAGGAAAAACATTTTGGGCGCCAATGAAACGTGCACTGACCCTGGCAGGTCGGCGCATAAAAAAAGCCAACCCTGGCAGGTCGGCTCTTTGGCACTCAGAAGCTTGGCGAGCGACTAAGTGAAGTTTAGTGTGGTGCACTGACTTTACCGGTCATCGCTCTTTTCTGTCAAGCGTTCTTTCGTGGGTTGCGGCTCAAGCTGCGCCACCATCTTCGAAGCTGCTAGCTTCCAACGCTGTAGCGACGCACCCGCTGTTCTCCGGCGAGCATCCTATGACCAGGCTGGGATCAAGCTCCCGGAGAGGTACCGATCGTTGCGGGTCTGTTGTACCGAGGGTTGCGGGTCTTTCCTGCCGACTGTTGAGGGTCACTCTACCGATCGTTGCGGGTCAAAGTACCGAGCGTTGCGGGTCGATTGGGTGCCTTAACGTGTTGAAACGAAAGGGGTTTCGGAGGCTCTACTTTAGTTACTTATAGATACCAACTGCTACTGCATGAAGCAGCAGTTTTTTGATTGAGGATGAGGATGGGAAGGACGCCAGCAGTAACCGCTCAGGATGAGTTCTTGGAGTATCTCCGTTCCGGACGGGACGAGATGAATCTCCTGGAACACTCCATTTCGGGCGCGGATAAGAAACCAGATTTGACGACGCGCAGCCTGTCGTTCGTGACCAACGAACGCCATCCGGCCACGGGCGAAGCGGTCGAGCGCAGTTGGAAAGTCACCTTCTCCGCAGAGTATGGACGCCCGACTCCCAAAGACGACGACGTGTTCGTCGCGCTCCTCAAGGTGACCCAGCAGGGCGGCCTCATGGACGTCGTTCCTGCCGAAAGGCTCCAAAAACCCCAAGTTCACTTTTCGAGTTATCAGCTCGTGCGGATCCTTGGCTGGCCCGACAACGGCGCTAGCTATCAGGCGATCGACGATGCCCTCAACCGCATCGGCGGGGTCTGGATCGTCGCGAAAAACTACTGGTACGACAACGCGGAGAAGGAATACGTCGACCGCAAATTTGGGATCATTGATGATGTGTATCTCTACGAGCGAGATAAGTACCATCGGGCGCTGAAGAAGGCCCGCGCCGAAGGGCGCGAGAAGCCGCTTAGCTGGATCCGCTGGTCCGACGTGATGGCGGAGAGTTTCCAGGCCGGCTACGTCCGCAAGCTCGACATCGAGGTTTACCGGTCGCTGGAACACCCCATCGCCCGCAAGCTCTATCGCTACCTCGGCAAGCAGTTCTGGAATCGTCCGAAACATCGCATCGATTTGCAAACGCTCTGTCACGAAAAGCTCGGTTACCAAACCCGCGAAACGCGGAACGCTCGTCTGCGAGAAAAGATCATGCCGGCCTTAGAGGAACTCGAAGCGAAGGGGATCTACGGACTGACGCATCAGTTCGACGCCGGCTACGGCCGGTGCCAAATTCTCTTCACCTCAACCCGCCGGACGGACAAGCCTCGGGCGCCGTCGGGCTGCTCGGTGACGCAGCAGTTGGTGGCGCTCGGCATCGGGCCGGCCGACGCGGCTGCCGCCGTTCAGCGTCATGCCGCCGCCCGGATCGCTGAAGACATCGAGCACGTCGAATTCGAAGCGAAGGCTGGCCGGATTAAAACTAGCAAACAAGGGCTCTTGGCGAGGATGCTACAAGCGGAGACCGCCTGGGCTCGCCCCGAAGGCTTCGTCTCTTCGGCCGAGCGCGAGCGACGCGCAGCGGACGCGGCCGCTAAGCGAAACGCGCAGCAGCTTCGCAGCGATCGCGAACAAGCCGCCAGCGATGCCAAGGCAGCCGCAGAGCGTGCGGACTTTAACGCGTTCTTGAAGACGTTCGCGAGCGACGCAGAGCGGCAATCGTTCGCCGACGAGGCGCTTCAGCACGAGCCCTTTTTTCGCCGCCAGTACGCCGAGGCAGTGAGTCAGGGGAACGCCGAACGTGTGAAGATGTACTTGGAGCTAGCGATGGAAAACCGTTGGAAGAAGGCGTACCGCCGCCCAGAGGCGCCGGCGACGACAGTCCAAAAGTCCATCCGTTTTTAGGTTACGCAGTGGGTGGTCGACAAGCCACTCGCCGCATCAGATGAGATTAGTTTATGCCAGTCAGTAAGAAACGCCCGAAGCACGCGCTGGTCATTCGCGATTACGCGAAGCTTGAAGAGTTCGCGGCGAAGTTCGCCGAGGGCTACTTCAATCTACTGATTCTGATTGGCGATGCGGGCATCGCTAAAAGTCAGACGGTCAGAAGGGCCGTTGGCGGAAGCTCGCTCTGGGTCGAAGGATCTGCTTCGGCGTTCGGTATCTACCAGGCGCTCTATGAGAATCGCGGCAAACCGGTTGTGCTTGATGACGTCGACTCGCTGTACACGGACCGTGACTGCGTCAGGCTGCTTAAGTGCTTGTGTCAGACGGACCCGGTGAAGACGGTTTCTTGGTACACCGGCGCGGTCGGCAGGAACAAAGATATTCCCCGTCAGTTTGAAACCACCTCGAAAGTGATCATCGTCGCCAACGAATGGAAGACGCTTTCGGAGAACGTGCGGGCGGTTGAGAACCGCGGGCACTTGCTGTTCTTTGAGCCGAGTCCGGCTGATGTCCACCGCAAGGTTGGGGAATGGTTCTGGGATCAGGAAGTCTATGACTTCATGGGCGAGAACCTCCATCTGCTCCCGGGGCTATCGATGCGGCACTATGTGCAAGCCGCCGAGCTGAAGGAAGCCGGGATGGAATGGCTCGACATCTTGCATCGCGAAGGGTTTGCGGAAAAGACGGTCCTCTGTGCCAAGATCAAAAACGATCCGCAGTACCGGACCGAAGCCCAGCGGATTGAAGCTTTCAAGGACCTGGGCGGGGGAGGGCGGTCGACCTATTTCAACCACTCCAAAAAACTCGTCGGCAAGAAGCGTGTGGAGGTACCCCGCGTTCATCTCACCGGCAAAAGGCCGGAGATTCCAGGCTCCCGTCAGCTGCGTCTTGTATCGGGAGAGTAGCTGCCGGCAAGGTTTATCTAATCCGAAAAGGGATGGATTCCTGGACTGCCTTGAAAAATCCAAGCCGGGACAACGTCCCGGCTTGGATTCCGCCCCGAAGGGCGTGCCGCTACTAGGCGGCTTCTGGATAGTTCGCCGTGATCCAGCTTTGAATGCTGGAGACCAGCGCGGCTAGCTCAGCAAGGTGCCTGGCGCCGTAGCTGTTTGAGTCTTTGAACGAGTCGCCAGCTTTGTAAGAGCGGCTGATGATCGCAGAAGGAAATTCAGTCCCTTCTTTCGTCTTGTTCAAGAACACGCTGCAAGACACCGCTCCAACTCGGATGCGATGCACTGGCTTGTTCGCTGCTTTGGTTTCATTTTTCTTCTTCATGTTTTCCTCCATAAGGTTAAAGGTAAATTGCGTTTCCGCACCCGGCGGACGAAACGCGAGTTGCCTCCGTTGGAGGAGGCCACGCCTTGGATGGCAATGGTGGGTCGGAGCTTGTCGAGGGCAATGCGAGTGACGGGCCGTGCGGCCTGGCGTGAAGCTTGCCACAAGCTCATAGACGTTGCCGACGGCGATGGCCTTGCTAACGAAGAACGAAAACGAGACGAGCAGCTAAGAAGCTCTCGCATGCGGTGGAGCAGGGGGCCGCTGCCGGGTTTGTGTTCAGTTGGGACGTGTGGCTGCCCCGCGGTCGCGTAGCTGGCGCAAACTTCCAAACTTCCTAAGTAGCAAGGCGCTACGCTTGCTGACCAGGTTGGATTGCAGTCAAAGAGGATGCGCGGATCGGCAGAGGCGGCATGGCGGGCGAAGCCTTCGGGGCGATTCGCCGGGCGGTCTTGGCGCCTGGCTTTGAAGGGCAGGGCAGGGGGGTGAAGATATTTTTGCTTAGCGCTGGTGAAGTGATATTATCTGGGGTGACTCTGGTTTGGCTTTCGACTGACTGCACGGCAGCCGGTGGCAAGCCCAATGCGATGCACGCAAGGCATATGGGTTATTGAACTGGTTTTGCGTGGAGGTTTGTCTTTGAAAGGAGCCTGTCATGGCTACCCAAACGAAGAGTCGGGTTGAGGGAAAGAGTGCGAGCGACAACGGCCGAAAGCAGCGTCCCGTGTGGAGCAAGAAAGGCTTTCCGCTGACGGTCGCCGTGTTTGAGTTCCCGAACGAGAACGGTCCGCCAAACTTCAGCGTCAAGCTGACTCGCTCATTCAAGCGAGACGAGAACTCGGAGTGGGAGAACTCAGAGTATCTTGGAAGCGGCGACTGTTTGCGAGCGGCGAAACTTTTGGAAGCGGCGGATGCCTTCATCCAAACGCGACTGGAAGCCGATTACCGCTCACGTAAGGACGAAGGCGAAGGCTTCTAGAAAGCGATCGCACTGACGTTATCAACGCGACGATTTTTGCCCCTCGATACAATGTGCATCGCAGGGGCTCTTTTCATTTTCATCTATGCGGCCAGAACCAAAGATCAGTGAACTCCAGCAAGGCGGCGTCAATCCTGATGCGAGCCAGACTGCGCTCGCCCAGGCCGCAAGCGAGTATCTGGCGTCGGGCTGGTCGCTCATTCCGCTTTTTGGGAAGCTGCCAGCTGTTCCAAGCTGGAAGGAGTACCAGCGGCGATTGCCAAGCTCACAGGAAGTAGCGACATGGTTTTCTGATCTCAGCCGTCCGCCAAGCGGCATCGGCGTGGTCACCGGACGCCTTTCCAGGCTGGTGGTCGTTGACTGTGACTGCGAAGCGGACGCGTCATTCTGGTCCAAGACTTTTCCTGGCTCTCCGCTCGTCGCACTGACCGGCGGCGGCGGGGTTCATTTCTATTACGCGATGCCAGAGGGCGGCGACGTTCGCAATCGGGCGGGCGTGCTGAGGCGAAAGATTGATATTCGCGGGGAAGGGGGGTACGCGACGGCGCCGCCGTCGTCTCATCCAAGCGGCAGGCATTACGCCTGGCAGACGTATGATGCGGCGGCAGTGCTCCCGTGCTTTGATGCCGCGTGGCTCGCTGATGAGCCGCGGCTTTATCGGGCTCCGGCGGCCAAGTATGTTGGCAAGGTGAGAAACGCCGTTGCCTACATTCGACGGATCCACGCTGTGGCCGGCGAGGGCGGCCATAACGCGACGTTTCGGGCCGCATGCAAGCTTCGCGATGCAGGCCTCACAGAAGACGAAGCCTTGACCATCCTTAGCGATTGGAATGAAACCAATGCCAGCCCCCCCTGGTCAGCCGTTGAGCTACAGCACAAGGTTCGCTCGGCCTATGGGTCGCTAGGCGAATAGGGCCAAGACGGTGGAGTTTCAGAGGTCCTCCTTACATGTCCAACGCAGAGATCCTCAGCGCCGCCATTCACGAGGCCGGTCATTTCGTATTCGCAGCCAGTCAGCAACAGACGCCCGACTCTCTGGCGATGGAGTTCGACGCGGCAAGGTCTTGTTGGGTAGGTCAGACCAAATTGCCGTCCATTGGACACCTCTCGCTGGAAACGCAGTTCGTGACTTCATTTGGTTACTGCTTTTCAGGCTGCTTCGCCCAGGTGAAGCATGCGATTCAATTGCTCGACCCGCAAGCCGGCGTCCCCTGGAGCGATCTGTTCCGCTGGGTGGAGTCGGATGCAAGCAAGCCGCTTTCGTTGTCGCTCTCGGAGGCCCAAACGTTCATCGTGCCATCGGCTTGGTTTGATCAGCAGGACGCCGAGTCTTTCCAGCACAATGCCGGCGCCGCGAAGTTCTGTTTGCCGGATTGGGAGTCCTACGGAAACTACGTCTGTCAGGCATTCAACCTAGCGACAGAAGTCATGGAAGACCCGTCGTCATGGGAGAAGATTGAAAGGCTGGCGGTGAAGCTAGCGAGTTCGATCAGCCAGCAGCGGGCGTCGCTCTGCGCACCAGAGCTTGCAGGACTGTGGCGTTAGACTCAGTGGTGATTACTGCGGCTCTAATGGGCCTGAGCCAAGCGCCTATTCTTCGCCCACTCCGTTTCTTGCCGTGATACTGAGCCGCAGCCGCGTGCAGCGGAGAAACGCCTTGGCGTCATTGAGCTCGTGCCTGAGAAACGTGGCCGGCTTTTTGGCCGTCAGCAGATTGCCGTAGGCGTTGAGCTTAGCCTCGTATTCGAGTAGGTGGTCTTCCCCCCTCAAACTGAGCCAGCGTAGATGAGAGAATCCCGTCCGGGCGGTCCCCGGTTTTGGAGGATTCTTGAGATGAAGAAGACGCGACACACGACGGACCAGATTATCGAGAAGCTGCGTCAGGCGGACGTC
>JBGSMO010000273.1:0-35342 GCA_041740115.1 Pirellulales bacterium | reverse complement strand
ACCAGCGATTGCCGACGCGGAAGCCGCCGACGTCGATCGGTTGGGCGAGCGGGGAGCCCTCGGCCGCGGTTTGAATCGCGTCGTCGAGCGGCAACGGCGCGTCGAGTTCGGCGAGCCGGGCGCGCAGCGCGTCGACGCTCTTCAGTTGGGCGACTTTCGGATACTTGTCGGCTTCGTTGGGCATCGTCGGCGCATCGATCAAGGATGAGGCGGTAAACCCTGGCAAGCTTGTTAGTATTTCATATCCGCCGTGACTCGTCAGTGGCGTAACCGGCGCCGACGACAGTGATTTTCGGTCGCGATCGGACGCGCTAGTGACCTGAGGTGAGCTTCAACCCAATCACCGCCACGAGCAACATCGCCAGGAAGAAAAGTCGCCCCGGCGTGGCCGCTTCGCCGAGCAGCACGATCCCCAGCGTCGCGGCGCCGGCGACCCCGATGCCGGTCCAAACGGCGTAGGCGGTGCCGATGGGGATCGACCGGGCTGCCAGCGACAGCAAGATCATGCTGCCGACGATCGCGGCGCCGGTCAGCACGCTGGGCAGCGGCTTCGTGAAGCCGTCGGTGTACTTCAGGCCGATGGCCCAGCCGACTTCGAGCAACCCGGCGAGTAGTAGTAACCACCAATGCATCGTTATTTCCTTTCATGCCAAAGCTCGCGCCAGTCGATCGCCGTCGCACAGACGATTCCGTCAACCCGCTGTCAGCACACGGCGAAGCTTTGCTTCGAGCTCATCGGCCTCTCGCAGCTTGGCCGTTCGTTCGGCGTAGGTGGCTCCTTTTTTGATGAAGGCGAACTTCGTTTTGAGCGTGTCGAGAGCTTCGATCAGTTGTTCGATTTCGTGGGGCTCGAGGTCGAGTTGCATGACGGCGGCTCCGTGGCAATTGTGGCGCGGTCGGCATTGTAGTGGAGGCTTGGCGTGGAGGCGTGGCCCCTTCTGTTGTTTGGCCGCTTGGCATCGTGTCGCCTTGTGTCGCCTCGTGCGATTTTGGCGACAGCGGCACGGCCTGCGAGCGAGGACCAGGGGTTGGCGGGCTTATAGTAGCGGCGGATGTCGCTGTCGCGTTGGCTGCTGTCGCGTCGCCTGCTGTCGCCTTCGCTGTTTTTGGCGACAGCTGGCTCGCCGGCGAGCCCGCTGCTGCGTCGTTCTCCTTCGGTCCTTGGTTGCGGTAGTTTATTAATTCTCTCGCAGAGGCGCAAAGGCGCAGAGGAATGCAATGACTGCAAGGAAGCGCCGCTTGGTGCTCTGCGCCTCCGCGCCTCTGCGAGAGACTTTTTGCCGGTCATTGATGTGAATAAAAGTTCACGCTAGCGGATCGCGCGGCCAATTCCAAACCAAAAAGTCGGCGGATTTATTGCCGACAACTTGGGGAGAATGTGGGGCGGCCCGGCCGGTTTTGGCCCGCGGGGAGGCCGTTTGAGAAGACGCTCCGGCGGGTCGTTGACCCGCGGCTACTTTGGGGGCGGGTGGTGGTATATTGGCCAGCGATTTCTTTTTGGTTCGGGTGGGATTCTATCTTGTTGCGGGAGACATGCAGATGATGATTCGGCTGATTCCGAAGGTGTTCTTCGATCGGATGGAGGAGGGGCTCGATCTGTTCGTGGGCGGGATGGGGTTTGAGGTGCTCCACCAAGACGGCGAGTTGGCCGTCGTCGGACGGGACGGGGCGAAGGCGTACGTTGTCGCCAGCGCGGAGTATGCCGCGAAGGATCGGCCGGAGATTGCGATCGAGACCGATTCGATTGAAGACATTTATCAGGAGATTTCGACGAAGCGGCCTGATCTGCTCCATCCGAACGTGCCGCGGGTGACGCAGCGGCCTTGGGGGGCGCTGGAATTCGCGCTGGCCGACAAAACGGGCGTTTGCGTCGTGTTTCGGCAGTGGCCGAAGTAATAGGCGACGCGCGAGCGGTCGCGCCGCGTCCCGCGAGGGGCGCCGTGTGTCCCATTGAGGCCGCCACACTTATCCCCCGCACCGCCTAGCCTCCGGCCGAGGTCAGGCGGAGTCGCCATCGTATGGGCAGTCGCATGAAAATACTTGGCCGCCGCATGCCGGGCAACGCTCAACATCGCAAAGCGGACCAACGTGGTACTGCCCCTTGATTACCCCGCAGTCATGACAGGGGCCGCGCTCCGCGCCCCAATCGTCAGGCTCCTCCCCGTAGCGAATACGTGCGAACGTCTTGCCGCCGATAAGGTATTCCGTTACCCGCTGTGCAGCTTCGATTTGCGCTGGCCAGTCGCGCGACACCTTCAGCCCGTTATAGATTATGAATTCGCTATCCATGCCCCGCATTCTAACCGCCGGCGCGGGAATATCAGCAACCGCCCAGCGAATGCAACTAACATGGCCCCTATGCTCGTTCTCTCATTTGTGAAGCCGCCTTTGCCGTGGTGGGCTGTGGTGCTGCTGGTGGTTGCTGTCGCGCTGTCCCTGATCGTCGACCGCATCCGCCATCGTTAGCGGCCGCCGCTGCGGGAATTCAATCGGCCCCAGTGCGTCCCTAGATCGTCCCCACTGCGCCCCCAGCTACCCGAGGGAGAAACTGGCGATGATTGCTCTTGCGCAAAAGTGAATGCGCATTACCAGTGCGTCTATGAAATTCACGACGCCGACATTGACGACGTGACGGCGCATAATATTCAAATCGCGAATACCGTTGTCTAAGTGGCGTGGCCATATCTTCGGGAACTCTGCAGTTCGCTGACGAGCCGCATGGGCATCCCGGCCTTTACGCTTCCGATGTACACGCCAGCACACACCTCAAGCCAGGGCCTTAAGGAACTCGCAGCACCGAAGAAAACAGTCAAAAAGAAAAAGCCCACGCCCTAGCCCCCAGCCTCCCGGCCGGGGTCAGAGGTGGGCAGTCTTTCGGTTGCGCGGCAACGCCACGGTGCCCGCCACGGCAAAGATGAGAGCGGAGCCCAAAAGGGACGGGCCGACAAAGCGACAGCTCATGGGCGTGAATGCCCCCGCCGTGTAAATCTCCACGTTCCACATGCCGTCAAAAACGGTGTAGATGAATTCCTTGTGCTTTGAAACGCGAAGGCACCACTCGAAGTCCACGCCTCGCAACCATAACGCCAAATGGCCGACGCTCGCCGCGACGCAAACTATTGCCAGAGCGTAGCGGATGACCTTGATCATTCCCGCATTCTAACCGCCGCCGCGGGAATGCAATCGGTTTGGTAGCAGCTAGAATAGCTCCCATGAAGCGATTCCGATTCAGCGCCCGCCTCATGCTGCTGGTGGTTGCCTTGCTGGCCGTTCTCTCGGCCTGGGAGGAGTCGCGTGGTCTGAATACTTAGCGGAGCGTGAAGCCGCCCAGCAGCGGCTCGCTCAGCAGCAACGCAACGCCGCTCGGCCGCGACGACAATACCGGCACACGCCAAGGCAGCAATGGAGAGCGCCTGCCGCTGCTCAACCATCGCCATCTGCTGGCAACAAGTAATCACAGACCACCCTAACTACCCACCACCGCTCTTTGGCACAACGCTTGCATTTAGGAGATTGCCAAAGCCACCCAAGCATGCGGCAGTCAGTCGTGCCGGAACGCGACTGACCGGGGCCGAAACAGAGAAGAGTTTTGCAAGGGGCCGGCGAAAAGAGGCATGCGAGGAGGTTCGTAATCGGTTAAGAGGAAATAGTTTACGGCGATTGACACCCCTCCCTGTCGGTCGTCGCAGGAACACCGAACGAACCCCACAGCAGGCGAGTCTGGGAAGCACCTCAAAAGGCATCCCAGGCTCGCCTGTTCTTTTGTAGTGTTGCGAAATCGAACATATGAGGCTTTTTGCAACAGTCGGAATCGAGGGCGGAAGGGCGAAGGCGGAGTGGGGAAGGGGAATCGCGGATGAACGTTGATGGGGCGGGGAGACTTGAGATTAGATGGATTTGAGATTGGCAGGATTGAAGCCACGATTGTTGAGGTGATCTGGTTCTGCATGCCGAGGCGGATGGCGGCGCGAATCACCAGTGGAGCCTGGGGGCTAGATTCTTCGCTTCGATCAGAATGACGTGAGCGTAGCATCAGAGAGCGGCGCGGTTCGACGGGACTCCCTTCCGGCGGAGCCGGGGGCTGCAAAAAACAGTGGCGATTAGGGCGAAACGTGGGAATGGTTTAGAATGAAGGCTGGAGCCGTCGTTCGACGGCGGCTGACTCTTTTCGGGGGCTTCATGACGGTGGCCCGATTCTTTCGATCGCTGGCGTTGCGCCATTTGCTCTGCGGCTGCGGGGCCGTGGCGATGCTGTTTCTTGGCGCCGATGCGTTCATGCCGCTGGGCTATGCGGCGGAGAAGATGAACGTTGCCGAGGATGCCGCTAACCCGCCGAGCGGCGACGCGTATGAGGTTGCGCCTGAAGCCGATGCCGTAGTCGCGAAGATCAACGAGCAGTTGCGCAGCGGTTGGAAGGCGCACAATTTGCGCCCCTCGCGGCAGGCGACGGATGGGGAATGGTGCCGGCGCGTTTACCTGGATCTCATCGGCCGGACGCCGACGGTGGAGGAGCTTGATGCGTTCGTCTCGCGGCGGGGCAAGACGAAGCGGGCGGAGTTGGTCGAGCGGCTTTTGGGCCCCGACTATGCGGAGGAGTATGCCCGTAATTGGAAGACGATTTGGACCAATATTCTCATCGGCCGCACCGGCGGGACCGATCGGCAGTCGCTGACGAGCCGGCCGGGGATGATGGAGTACCTCGAAGGGTGCTTCGTCGAGAACAAGCCTTACCACTTGATGGTGCGCGAGTTGGTGACGGCGACGGGCGACGCGCGGCCTGACATGGACGATTACAACGGCGCCGTGAACTTTCTCGTCGAGAAGCTTGACGAGGGTGGCGTGCAGGCGGCGGCGAAGACGGCGCAGGTCTTTCTGGGGATGAGCGTGCAATGTACGCAGTGCCACAATCATCCCTTCAACGAGCATCGGCAGAATCAGTTTTGGGAGTTGAACGCCTTCTTTCGGCAGGCTCGCGTAAATGTCGAGCGGATGGATGACGACAACCCGCGGCGCTATGCGACGCTGAGCGACGTCGACATCGCCGGCGAAGGAAAAATGCTGGGGCGGGACAATCGCCGCGAAATTTTCCTGGAGATGCGCGACGGCAAGCTGGTTGATCGCGATCAGGGGGACATTTATTCGGCGCCGCTGTTCTATGAACTGCGGAACGGGCAGTTGCAGGTGGCGTATCCGGCGTTTGTCGATGGGACGACGCTGGCGGCCCGCTTTGCGGAGCAGGGGCCGGAGTTTGGCAACAGCGGGCGACTGGAACAGGTGAATCGCCGGGAGGAGCTCGCGAAGATGATGCTCGACGCTCCCGATCTGGAGCGGGCGGCGGTGAACCGGATGTGGGCCCACTTCCTGGGGTATGGGTTCACCAAGCCGATCGACGACATGGGTTCGCACAATCCGGCGTCGCATCCGGAACTGCTGGAGGAATTAGCGACGGCGTTTCGCGCGTCGGACTTCGACATGAAGCAGTTGATGCGGTGGATTGCGCTGAGCGAGGCGTATCGGCTGAGCAGCGAAATCGGCACCGGCAATAAAGAGGACGATCCCGAGTTGGGTCGGCCGCCGCAGTTCAGCCGGTTCTATGTGCGGCAGATGGGACCGGAGCAGTTGTACGAATCGCTGCTGACGGCGACGCGGGCCGACGCCGGGATGAAGAAATTCGACCGCGGGATGCTGAAGCAGCGATGGCTGGAGCAGTTCAACACGGCGAGCGGGAATGATGAGGGAACGGAGTCGACCAGTTTCAACGGTTCGATCCCGCAGGCGCTGACGATGATGAACGGCGAGTTGGTGCGACGGGCCTGCAGCGCGGATAGCGGTGGGTTCCTCGACAAGATCGCCAACGACGCGGAGTTATCGGACCGCGAGAAGATCAACTATCTCTACCGTGCGGCGTTGAGCCGGTTGCCGGGGAAGGATGAGACGAAGATTTGCAATGAACTGCTGGCCGCGCGGTACGGCAACATCGTCGAGACGCTGCAGGACGTGTGGTGGGCGGTGCTCAACAGTAATGAGTTTATTTTGATTCACTAAGGCCCTTGTCATTCCGAGGTACTCCGAGGGATCCGGTAGGCTGACCGGACCCTTCGGAGTACCTCAGGGTGACAGGGTTCTGGCGCCTCGCGACCTCTACTCGTCTTCACTCGTAACTCTCAACTCGTAACTCGCGACTATCCCATGAACTTCACTACTCCCCGCGGGATGTCTCGTCGGCACTTTATGCAGCATTTGGCGGGGGCTTCGGCCTTGGCGGGGCCGGCGCTGGCGCTCACTCACTCGCTGCGGTTGAACGCGGCGGAACTGAAGCGGAATCATAAGTCGTGCATTCTGCTGTGGATGGGTGGCGGGCCGCCGACGATTGACATGTGGGACATGAAGCCGGGGGCGACGACCGGCGGTAAGTTCCAGCCGATCGCGACGGCAGGCGAAGGGCAGATCAATCAGTTGCTGCCGATGGTGGCGAAGCAGATGAAGCACTTGTCGATCGTGCGGTCGATGAGCACCCGCGAGGCGGACCACACGCGCGGGACGTATTATCTGCATACCGGGTATGTGCCGAATCCGAACGTGATTCATCCGGGGTACGGTTCGGTGGTGGCGCATGAGCTCACGGCGCAGACGGCGGCGCTCGAGATTCCGCCGTTCGTCTCGGTCGGCGGGGCGAGCGAAGGGCCTGGCTTTTTAGGGATGGGGTACGCGCCGTTTCAGGTCGACTCGAACGGGCGGGTGCGCGATCTCGACACGCCGGCCGACAAGGCGCGGATGAACGACCGGATGCAACTGCTCGGGATGCTGGAAAAGCGGTTCATCGACCAGAACCGCGGCAGCGCGGCGGCGGAGCATGCGAAGGTGCTGCAGAGTACGGTCGAGCTGATGTCGAGCCGGCAGATGGAGGCGTTCAAGGTCGATAGCGAGCCGCAGGCAATGAAAGATCGCTACGGCGCCGGCGGTTTTGGACGCGGCTGCTTGATGGCGCGGCGGTTGGTGGAGACGGGCGTGCCGTTTGTCGAGGTCTCGATGGGGGGGTGGGATCTCCATCAAAATTGCTTCACGACGCTCGAGACGAAGCTCCCGGAACTCGATAAGGCGATGAGCGCGCTGGTGGAAGATCTCGACCAGCGCGGGTTGCTCAACGACACGCTCATCCTGTGGATGGGCGAATTCGGACGGACGCCGCGGATTAACGAGACGGCGGGGCGCGATCACTGGGCGCGCAGCTGGAGCGTGGTGCTCGGCGGCGGCGGCATTCCCGGCGGCAAGGTGATCGGCGCCACCAACGAAGACGGCACGGCCGTGACGACCGAGCCGTACAGCAGCGAGGATCTGATGGCGACCGTCTGCCAGGCGATGGGAATCTCGCTGGAGACGGTCTTCACGGCGAGCAATGGGCGGCCGATGAAGATTGCGAATGGGGGGAAGGTGATGACGGAGTTGTTTGCTTGAGGAAGTGACTGGTGACTGGAAGGTTGCTTCTTTTTGATCTCACGCAAAGGCGCTAAGGCGCAAAGTTGTGAGCTTTGCCATTAGTTAGGCTCCGGATCTTCCTCATTCTTTTTCTCCTTCGCGCCTTTGCGTGCGATTTGCATTGTTCTAAAAATGCGCTCAAGACGGCCGGCGTTTGCAATTGGCTTCGCCGTCAGCGAATATTGCTGAGGCGGCCCTTTTCTGCGTGGCGGGGCCTGATTTTGGCGTTCTGGCCGCGTCCTAAATCGAGGCCTGACGGTCCCCAAGCGAGGCGTTCGCTCGCCCTATCATTGAGGATCGCCTCGCGGCACGCATGGTCCCCCAGGATTTTGCCCGGTGACACGTTCGATTCTTCACGACAACGCCCCACCGGCCCTTACCTTCATCCTCGTCTTCTTTGCGACTCTTTGCGCCTTCGCGGCTTTGCGTGAGTCTTGCTGGTATGTTTCTCGCAAAGGCGCGAAGGCGCAAAGAAACGCCAAGGAAGAGGAGAGATGCGCCGAGATTGATTGCGGCGGCGTGGAGTGATGAATATTGCAGCGATGAGTGCGATTGCCACGGTAGAGGGTTCCGGGACGGCGGCTTGGGCGATTGACGCTGTCGGGGTCCAGGCGGCGCCGAAGTTTTGCTGCCAGACGAGGAGGTCGGCGCCGTTGGTGACGCCGTCGCCGTTAGCGTCGCCCTCGGTTGAGTTGCCGAAGGCGCTCCGCCAAATGGCGAGGTCTTCCGCATCGACGGCGCCGTCGAGATCGAAGTCGCCTGGGATCTGGTAGACGACTTCGCCGAGGAGGGGCGACGATTCGCCGGCGAGCAGGAACTCGAACGTGAGATCGCCGACGCCGGCGGCGTCGAAAAGGGCGCCAAGCGTTAGGACGTGGCCGCTGTCGAACGGCATGGCGCCGGTCATCAAGAGTTCCGAGAGCCGGGTGGCGGTGGCGTTCGCTTCGAACCACTGGCCGCCCGTGAGATTCTGATCGTCGAGGCTGAGCCAATCGCCATTGGCAGGTTCGAGCGAGCCGGCGGCGGAGCTGATTGTGTAGCCGTCGATCGCTACGTCGAAATTCGACATGTTCCGCAGCGTCGCCTCGCCGGTGAGCGGATTGACGAACATCACGAGGTTGTTGTAGCCGACGTAATCGACGAGGCCGTTGCGGATGTCGCCGCTGGCGGTCGTGTATTCGAATTGCAGGTCACCTCCCTGGATCGCCTGGCCGATCGACGTGGCGTTGATCGCGAAGGCTGGGCCGAGATTGGCGACCGTGGCGTCGTTGAACTGCAGGGAACGGGTTGAGTTCAATTCGCTAAGCCGCGCGGCGGCGGCGTTGGCCTCTTCCCAGCCGGGGGTCGCTTGATCGGCGAGGCTGCTCCAGCCGGTCGGGCTGAGGGCGCCCGACGCCGAGTTGATCGAATAGCCGTCGACGTCGAACGTTTCGCCCGTGCCGTTGCGGATTGAGACAACGCCGGTGCCGCGATCCACGACCAGACGCAACTTCGGCGCATTCGGATCGGCGAAGAAGTCATCGGCATCCCATTCTAATACTTCGATCGGCGCGCCGGTTTGTCCCAAACCGCTCGGCTGGTAGAGGAAGCTAAGGACGCGATCCTCGCGCCAGCGGTTAATGTCGTAGGTCGGCTCCCAGTTGCCGAGGTCTTCGGTGGTGAGGTCGAACGTATGCCAATCGTTCCGCTGCGGGCTTTGGCTGTAGGCGATCGTGAGGCCGTTGGCGTCTTGGTTGTCGCGGTAGGCGACGATCGCGCGGTTGGCGTCGTCGATCACCACGATCGGCCGGGCCATGTCGCGGACGACCGCCTCGGATGTTTTCGCGGGGCCGTCGATCGTGCGGTTGCTAATCTGCGAGGTCTGCCACTGCGATTGCGACTCGTCGTACCAGGCGAACATGTACTGCCGGGCGTGGTTCCCTTGCGGGGCGCCCGGGGCGTACCAGGTGGCGAGGACCGGTTGGCCGAGGGCGTCGACGGCCATCGCGGTGGTGTTGATGAGGCTGCTTCCCTCGGGGAGGTTGATCGCGATCTCGGCGTTGGTTTCGTAGATGGGGCCTGCGTAGGGGACGCCGGCCATGTTCGTCCAGGTGGCGCCGTAGTCGCTGGAGCGGGCGTAGTTGACGTGATGGTTCGTCTGAAAGCCCGACTGGCCGGCGGTGGTGTCGCCGCCGGTGCGCCAGGTCCAGGTGAGGTGGAGATCGCCGTTGGGATCGAAGGCGAGCTCGTTGGGATAGGCGTTCACGTTGGGAAGCGTGCTGCCAGGCGCCTGCCGACCGAGCCAGATGTGATTGGCTCCGGCGCCGAGCTCGCTCCAAGCGTCGGTTGCCGTGTCGTAGCGGCGGAGGCGATAGTCGCCATTTCCCGAACTGCCGTTGCGGTACGCGAACAACAGATCGCCGTCGGGCAGGTTGTAGAAGTCGGGGTAAGTGACCGACGTATTGTAGAGGCCGGTCATCGAGTTAGGGGCCGCGGCGTTGCCCGTAGCGCCGCCGACGAGGGTGATCGGACTGGAGTTGAGGACCGACGAGGTCGATTTGGTGTAGAGAAAGTTGTTGCCGTGCATGCCCCACGACATGTGGAAGATGCCGTCGCCGTCGATCGCAATGCTGCTGATGTTGTGGTCGTCGTTGATGTTGACCGACGTGAACTCGGTGCGGAACAATTCCCATGTCGCCTGCCCGGCGAGGCGACGGCCGACGGCGATCTTGCCGTTCTGGAGGTAGTAGGAGGTGAACTGGTAATCGCCGACCGCGGTAAGCGAGTTGCGCTTGATGGGGACGGCGTTGATGTTGGTATTCGCGCGGGCGAGGTCGTCGGTTTCGGGATTCCCGTCGTCGATGAGGGTGCGGGTGATGAAGTCTGCGGCTTGGGCGCGACGAGGAGCGTGGCCTGCGACCGCCAGCGCGATCAACATGAGCGCGACGCCAATCGACAGCGATCGCATACACGGCAATTTAGGGCGGGACTTCAAGGTTGTCATTGATGCTAGTCAGCGGTGAGCGGAGAGGACGGCGATCGAACAGCGCAGCAATTCACGCACGCCGATCGGATGCTTCGGGACGGAACGCGGGAAGGGCTAGAACTTCTCGACGAACGGCTTACCGCCGTCCCGAGTGATCTCAAAGTTCAGATCGTCGCGGGGACCTTCGACGGTGGCGGTGAGTCCGGACGTTTGCGCGTCGCGGTATTTTTGCGGAGCGTGCCAGCGCTGGGCATGTTCGCCGAGCGATTCGACTCCGGTGACGGCCACTTTGTATTCTCCCAGCATCGTGCCATCGCCCTTCTCGTCGCAGGAGAGCTCATATCGCCCGTTGGCGTCCAACGCCCCGCCGGCGGGTCGCCCTGCAGGGGGCACGAACAAGACCGAGCCAAACTTCAACGGCTTGCCATCGATCGTCACGGTTCCTGAAATCGGCACGCGCGTGGGGCGACCGTCGCCGCAGCCAAGGCCGACCAGCAGGGCGGACGCCATCAGGCCAAGCAGCGGAAGCGAGCGCGAACAAGGAGCTTGCGGCAAGTTCCTCATAGTCATTGTCGATGGAAGGTTAGTTGGCGGAATGTGAGGATCGCTGTCGTCGTAGCGGATTACTAGAAAGCGGGATTACTAGAACGTGGCGTCGGGGACGTCGCCGTTCGCACGCGTCGACAATTGGCGATAGACGGTCATGTCGATCGACTCGGGGATGAAGATTGCATGGGCGTCGCCGAACGCGAAGACGGACCCGCCGGCGTGGCGACTGCTGAAGGCGCCATTCGCCCTGTTGACGCCGGAGGCGTCGGTCACCACGCCGCGTCCGCCGTCGAGCCCCGAGGGAAAGTTGATCGGCGTCGCCGTCGAACGAATCGAGTTGACCCGATTGCCGTTGGTCCAAATGTTGGATGAAACCGGCAGATGTCCCTCGATCGTCTCTCCGAGAAAAATCGTGTTGCTGAGTCCGTCAGTGATCTCTTTGATGCCGAACATGCGGCCGTACATGAAGACGCCGTCGTTTTCGGTCTTCGCGTTGAGAGGTTCGTTCAGCAGGCCCGTGCAGGTTTGGCCCGGTCCGCAAGTGCCGCCCATGACGGCGTAGCTGCCGGTCGCCACTGGCGTGCGAGCGGGGACTTCGTGCTTGTATTCGGCGAAGAAGACGAGGTCGCTGTCGCTTGGACAGACGAAGGCGTCGGGGCGTTGCGCGATCGCTTGCTGGACGTCGGTTTCAGTGTGCCAAGCGCTTCCGTCCCAAATGGGAACTTCATTGATGCGGAAAAGCTTGAAGAGCGCTTGCTGCTCGATATATGGCAGCAATTGAACGAAAGCGGACGCGCCATGCCCGATCATGACATACCCGTCGGCACTGGTGACGTTCGGACAGTAGGCGCTCACGGCTCCGGGATCGCATCCCTTTCTGCCTGCTGGGAACGCCTTGTTCGTGTCTTCGAAGCCGAGCAGACCGAGCGACGACTGGCGGATGCTATTGATGCACTGCGATCGCCGCGCCGCTTCGCGCGCCGCTTGCACGGCCGGCAGCAGGAGCGCGACCAAGACGCCGATGATGGCGATCACGACTAGAAGTTCGACCAACGTGAAGGCTGCGGCGCTTCTTCTCATCTTCCTGTTCCTGTTCCTCAAAACGCTGGGGGACAATTCCGTTTGCTGCTGTTCGTTAATCGCCGGCCAACGCAGTCCGCGGCTGCCCCCAACCGCGGGCTGCGCGACCGGCTATTCTTTAGGTTTCAAAACTATCGCTTCCGACGCGCCACGGCGCCGACGCCGATCAGTCCGACCATGCCGAGCGCCAGCGACGCCGGCTCGGGGACGACCGAGAGTTCAAATCTGCTGACCACGCCGCCGGTGCCGGCCGCGGAGTTGCTCGTGCGGCTGAAGCCGATGCCGCCGATGCCGGTGTTGGCGCCGGCGGGCAGATTTTGCGTCGTGCCGCGCTGGACGCCGTTCAGGAAATAGGTCGCCGTCCAGGTGGCGGCCGTCGTGTCGAGAACGATCTGGAAGTCAACTGGCGCCAGCGGGCTGACGATGTCGCCGTTCACGCCCGCGAGCGAATTCGAGGTGTTGATGCCGTTGAAAAATTCTTGATCGTTGGCCGTTGCATTGTTTCGGGTCAGCCCCCACGCGTAGCCGCCCGCAGGTCAACGTTTGTGCGAGGAATTTCATGATGGAACGCTCTCCCAGTGATGATCGTTTTCAGCGTTGGTGATGAGAACTTAACGTCGATCAAAACAGGTTGAGAGTTATGAGGCGTTGACTGCGAAGCGACGGCGAACGGCAACCAGGCCCAAGCCTGCCAGTGCCAGGAGTCCGCAGCTAGCCGGTTCCGGAACGCCGAAGGCGCCGATTTCCGCCAACACTTCGGCGCTGGCGACGCTCTTCCAGAGGCGGAAGTCGGTGAAGTTGACCGTGCCGTCGCTGTTCAGATCGCCTAGCGTGCGGGAGGCGACGTTCGTGAAAAGGTTGTCGCGGATGATGTTGAAGTCGAGGGCGTTGACGACGCCGTCGACGTCGCCGGCAACGATTACGGGACCGGTGGTTTCGAGCGTGAAGTTAGTGATGCGAGCGTCGATGGCGGTCGCGGCTGCGGCAGCCGCGAAGCCAACGCCGCCGATGTCCTGGGCCGCCAGATCTAAGGGGCCGGCGGAGACTTGGGTGTAATTGGTGTCGGTCGGAAGCTTCGCGTAGAAGGTCGCGGTATAGATCGGGGCGGTGGTGTTGAGGACGATTTGCAGGTCGATGTCGCCGCCAGCGGCGAACGTGCCGACGCTCCAATCGGCTGGATTGGTGGTGCCGTTGTCGGCGCTGCCGCGATGCGTCTGATGCGTCAACGCGTTCGTTCCGAAGCGCCACGGAAGAGCATCCAGGCCTTGCCGGTGGTTGCGCCGCTAATGAATCGGTAGTCGTTCCCGGTGGAGGTCGCTGCAGCCGCTGGCGCTAATTCGGCGAATCCGAAACCCATCCAGTTGGTGTTACCAACGACATTGGCGAAGCTAGCCGACAGCGTGTAGACGAAACCGGGTTGCGGAATAAACGCCAGGAATCCGCCTGAGCCGCCTGCCGGCGGATTCATATTGCCGTCGGCGGTGAAATTGGTGTGAGCGCGCCACTGGTTGGACCCGCCGTTCTGATCGACGTCGGGGATCTGCCCGTTGAGCGTCGTCGCCGCGGCGCCGGTGAAATTCTCGTCGTACAAGACGGCGGCGGAGGCGAGCGCCCCGTTTCCAGCCACGATGCAAGCAGTGACGAGCGATAGACACGCCGCGGAGAAACGTCGGCGCGCCATCAAAGAGTCTCCTGAAAAATTCATGTGCGAATCAACTAGCGCAATGAGCTTCGCGCTGCGGGGAGGCGGCCGATTTCGACTGCGCCGGGAAAAGCTTGACGAGAAGCGTGGAGTCGACCGAAGCAGGCCGACGTCCAAACGCAGTCGACGTGACCGATCGTTCAGACGATTCCTATTACACTCCGAAACGAAGGGCGTAGCGACTGGTTTCACCCCTCGTTTTAAGACGGCTTTAGGGGCGAATTCTCGCGGGTTTATCCCCCCAGGAAGCGAAGCCTCATGCCATTTCAGCCGAGCGAGAAGAGCCGCCGCAGGTGATTGACGCTCAAGGCCTTGCATCGGCGCCGTCGGCGAGCGTCTGGCGGTTTTTAAGGCGCCTGCCCGGTTCGCACTTGGCGATAGATGGAGGGGGAACCCCCTTCCTGTTCGACGAACAAGACGCGCATGCGTTCGACGCTGGAGAAGCCGGCCAAATAGGACACAGTCTTGATGGGGAGCGTCGTTTCGACGAGCAATCGTTTGGCGCGACTGACTCGACACGCGCTAATTTCATCAAGCACGCTACGCCCCGTCGCGGCAGTGAACCGCCGATCGAGCGTGCGCCGCGTCACGGGAAGTTGATTGAAGATATCGGTCACCGAACTTGGACGATGACTATGCGTCCAAATGACCTCCATCGCCTGCCGAGCAATGGGATCCTCCAGTCCCTGTTCATCCCCGATGGGCGTCGCCGAACTGACTGCCGGCGCCGTCGAAGCGCACTGCAACGCATCGGCGATGAGACCGAGTCCGTGCAACGAAAGTAAAATCGAGTTCTGCACGGGATTGGCGCGCACTTGTTCCAGCAGTGCGTCGAACTGTCGCGTCAGGGTCGCCGTGTCGCTGACTGGCAGGACGGCGTTGGCCGGCGAGATCAGGCCCAAAGTGGCGAGACGATGGGCGATTTCACCGTTAAAACAGATCCAGCGCTCGCTCCAACCAGTTTCCGCCAACGGTCGATAACGATGCCAGACGTCGGGGAACAGAAAGAGGAGCGTCGGTTCGCTGAATTGTCGGTGCCCCGTTTCCTCCGACTCGAACTCGCCATGGCCTGCGCTGATAAACACCATCGCGAACTCGGGCAATACGCGACCGCGGCGCCAATCGAAGTGATAGACCGCGGGGTGCCCTTTGGGGGGATACGCTTGCCGCGGGGCGATCGTCATCCGTCCCGAACTAGTGAGGTAGGCCCCCCATTCATGGCGTCGTCATTCACCGGTAAGTAGTGATGGAAATCTGTCATCTCGAATCAACCCGGCAGTAACAGCGTGAACGATTAGCGCGTAGGGAGCGGCCGAGCGGTGCGCGACGGGGCGCCGCTCGAACCGTTGCGCGGCTTCCGCCGTCGGAACTCCGACGGCGAGACGCCCTCGCGCCGAGAGAAGAGGAGGCCCAGACGTTCGGCGCTGGAGAATCCGACCAGATTCGCAATTAATCGAATGGAAAGGTCAGTCTCAGCCAGCAGCCGCTTGGCCCGGTTCAATCGACAAAGATTGATCTCCTCCAACATTAAGCGACCTGTCGCGGCGGCGAAGCGGCGGTCGAGCGTCCGTCGCGCGACCGACAGTTCTTGCGCTACTTCTTCGATCGAAATGGAACGATGGCTCTGCGTCTGGATAATCGTCAGAGCGTGATCGACGACGGGGTCGACTGGGCGGCGGGGCGATGCTTCCGGGGCGGCGATCTTTTGGCCATGGCAACTCGTGATCGATTCGATCGACTCGGCCACGAGCCGCAGTACTTGCAACGAGTGCAGGACCGTGTGAGAGAGCGGGTTGGCATGAATGCGCTGGAGCATGGCGTCGTACTTTTCGACCAGCGCGTGCTCCTCCCCAATCGACGCGACGGCGCGGGCGGGGTCGATCAACCGCTGGCCCCACAGCCGATGGACCAGGTCGCCGTTGAAGGAAAACCAGCGTTCCGTCCAACCGACGTTCTGCACGGGACGATATCGATGCCACACGCCGGGAAAGAGCCACATGAGCGTGGGTCCGTGGAACGCTACCTTTCCCGTCAGTTCCGACTCGAATTCGCCAGCGCCGCGCGTGATGAGCACCATTTGGAACTCGGGCAAGTTGCGCCCGCGGCGCCAGTCGAAGTGGTAGAGGGCAGGGTGGCCGAAAGGAGGGTATGGCTGCTTCGGCAGAATCGTGGCCACGCCGGCACCGGTTAAGTAGGCGCCCCAGCGGAGCACATCGTCGTCAACGGGAAAGTAGTGGAAAAAGCTATCGAGTTGGGCCATGTGGTCGGCGGGCGCCTGAAGACAAGTCGGCCGAAAACACGCCGGGCGAGCGAGTCTCAATCCAAGGGGCCCGATATTCGGCTCTCTTCCACTCGTAAACAGCGCACGGCACGACTGCAAGTGCCCTGCAGCGGGGCCTGTTGAACTGGCGAACGGCAACGTCGTTTCGGATTTAACCGCTAAGGACGCCAAGAGCGCCAATGAACGCAGATGGGAGGAGTTGAATTGGCTTATCTGCGTTCATCGGCGGTTCCAGATTTTCCCTTGGCACCGGCCCGCGCGCGTTCGATCGCGAAGTCGACAAGTTCCTGGCAAGTGAAGAACGCCTTGTGAAAGTTATGCCCTTGTCCCTCGACGATTTTCAGGGTGACGCTGTCGCCGACGCCGGCCGCTTGGTACTTTTTGGCCAATGCGGCTGAGTTCGGTTCCAGCGGCACGACTTCGTCGACGTCGCCGTGGATGATGAAGACCGGCGTGCGCGCTTTGACCAGCGGGTCGATGCGAGCGATCGGGTTCTGCTCGCTGAGTTGTGCTTGCAACTCTGCGATGGAAAGTTCGTACGCAGGAGCCGCCTTCTCTAGGCCAGGATAAGTGCGCAGATCGAATACAGGATAAATTCCCGCGATGCCGGCGACTTTGTCGGTATTCTCCGCAGCCCAATTGGTCACCCAGAGCCCGCCGCGGCTTCTGCCGAGGAGGCAGGGCTTCGGCGCGAAGCCGCGGTTTTTGACCAGTTCATCGTAGAGCGCGCTGCAGGCGGCGCGACCCTTCGGGCTGCCGTATGCCTCACCGGCGTCGATCCCGACAACGGCGACGCCGGCGTCGACGAATTGGCGGTGCATCCACGCTTCGTGTTCGTCGGGATATGCGGGAAGGGCAGGGGCGTACATGATCCAGGGCTGGGGCGTCTGGCGTTTCGGCTCCTGCGGCAGCAGCACGAATGCCGGCTTGCCGTCGATTTTGAAGGACTCGCCCGGAACGCCAAGCCGTTCGGTGAGCGCCACGCCGTAGTCTTCCGCCGTCCAGCCAATCGTCGGCAGCATGATCAGGAAGCCGCAGGACAACGCATAGGGAAGCAAGCGTATTTCACGCGATGGCAACATGGGCATCGAAGTGATCACTCATCAGGGGACGTGGTGGAATTGCGACGGCAACATGGATTGATGAGAGCGGCGCTGCTTTTATGTTTTAACGCGAAAAATGTTCGGAATCTCATCCTTTTCAACAATCGCAGCAATTATGTTGGCGACGCCTTAGTTCTGCTAAACTAGACGGCAGCGGATTCGCTGCGAGGCGGGCTAGCGAAATGTCGACTTTGATTCGCGCCATCGGTTTGGGCGCGAGGCTTCTCACGTTCGACGTCGGCGGCTCGCTTCGTTCGCTGCCGCGATCAACTCATCACGACAACGATTGTCCAACAGCATCTGCTCCTAGCGTGAACCTGGAGGAGTAATTCATGGCTCGTATTGCTTCGCGTCCCCACCGACGCGGCTTCTTGAAAACGGCCCTCTCCGCGACCGCGGCGGCGGTGATGGCGCCGACGATTATTCCGAGCTCGGCGCTCGGTCGCGACGGGGCGGTCGCTCCGAGCGAGAGGATCACCGTCGGCGGCATCGGCATTGGAAATCGGGGCACTTATGACTTGGGCTGTTTTTTGGAGCAGCCTGACGTGCAGTTCCTCGCCGTCGCCGATGTAAAGGAGAAACGTCGCGATGCGGTGAAGAAGATCGCCGACAATCATCACGGCAATGAAGACTGCGACACGTACCGCGACTTCCGGGAGCTCTTGGGTCGCGACGACATCGACGCGGTGCTGATCGCCACGGGTCCGAACTGGCACGCGACGATGGCGATGTACGCCGCTCGCGCCGGCAAGGATATGTACTGCGAGAAGCCCTGCACGAAGAACATCGCGCAAAGCCTCAATCTCGTCGACACGATGCGGCGGACTGGGCGGGTGTTTCAGGTGGGTACGCAACGGCGAAACTTGCCGCACTTTGCGTTCGCGTGCGAGTTAGCCCGCACCGGGAAGCTCGGCAAGCTGAAGCGGGTCTACGCTCACCCGATGGGGATGTCGGCATTGATGAGCGGATGGCTGCCCGCGGAGTCGACGCCTGATCCCAAGGTGGTCGATTGGAATATGTACCTCGGCCCGGCGTCGTGGCGGCCGTACAACGAGAAGCTGCTCGACGGCTTCAACTTTGAGAAGGGCGGGGGCCTCGTCGGTGGCGGCGTGTTGGAGTGGGGTTCCCATTGCGTCGACCTGTGCCAGTGGGCGGTCGACGCCGATGGGCAGGCGCCGATCGAGTACGACCCGCCAGCGAATAAGCAGATCGTCGCCCGCTATGCGAACGGCGTCGAGCTGGTGTTCCGCGAAGAGGGTTGGATGCCGCTTGGTTCGTGCCCGGTGCGGTTCGAAGGCGAGACCGGTTGGGTCGAGACGGGCGACAGCGGCAAGCTGGTGCTGAGCTCACCGGAACTGTTGGCGGGTCGCGAAGTGGCCGAAATCGGCGGCTACCCGGCGACGTTCCATGTGCGCGACTTCCTTGATTGCGTGAAGACGCGGAGCCAGCCGAAGGGGAACGCCGAGGCGGCGTGCTTTGCTCATATTGCTTGCCATGCGACGAACATTGCGCTCGCGCTCAATCGATCGCTGAAGTACGACTTGGCGAAGCATGAATTCGTGAACGACGACCAAGCGAATCGGCTGCGGTCGGAAGCGCTGCGCGAGCCTTGGCGGATTTAGCAAAACCATCTTCCTCTCTGCGCCTTTGCGCCTCTGCGTGAGATCATCTTCTTCTAACTAAATCTCACGCAGAGGCGCAAAGGCGCAGAGGAAATGCAAATAACAAACGAAATACTCACTCCAGTTCTGGGATGACTTGGCGATGACTATTCCTATGCAACTGTGTCGCACGTTCGCAGTGACTTTGGCGCTGTTGCTCGCAACACAAGCAGCGACGGCGGACGAGCTCTTCAACACGAACGAAGGCGAGTTGATCGAGATTCTTAAGACCGGGGAACCGGCGGAGAAGGCGATTGCTTGCAAGAAGTTGGCGGTGTTCGGGACGAAAGATTCCGTGCCGTTGCTCGCACCGCTGTTGGAAGACGAGCAGCTTGCCTCGTGGGCGCGGATTGCGCTTGAGGCGATTGATGATCCGACAGCTGACGGGGCGCTGCGAGATTCGTTGGCGAAGACGAAGGGCAATCTCACGATTGGCGCCATCAACTCGCTCGGCGTGCGCGGCGACGACGCGGCCGCGCCGTTGATGGCTGAAGCTCTGGCGGCCGGCATCAAGGCGAACGACGCTGAACTGGTCGACGCCGCGGCTTGGGGGCTTGGCCAGATTGGGGGCGACCAGGCCGTCGGCGCCTTGCGCGACGCGATCAAGAGCGAAACGCCCGCGGTTCGCAACGCGGCCGCCCAAGGGCTGGTGCTCGCTGCTGAGCAATTGCTGTCGGCCGGCAGGGCGGATGAAGCCGCCAAGCTTTACGACGAGGCACGTGCCGCCGAAGTCCGCAAGCAACGAAAGCTCGAAGCGACCCGCGGCGCGATTCTCGCCCGCGGCGATGCCGGGATTCCGCTACTGCTGGAACAACTCCGCAGCGACGACAAGAACTTCCTGCAACTCGGCCTTGGCACGGCTCGCGAACTGCCGGGACAGAAAGTCGCCGGAGCACTGGTCGCAGAGTTGGAAGCGGCTCCGACGGATCGTTCGGCGCTGTTGATTTACGCCCTTGCCGATCGCAAGGAATTGGTCGACGCCCCGGCGATCCTACAAGCGGCGGTCGAGGGGGACGACATGATGCAGTTGGCCGCGGTGAGACTGCTGGCCCGCTCCGACGAGGCGAGCCACATCGACGCGCTATTGCAGACGGCGGCCGACGAGAACGCCGACGTCGCCCTGGCGGCGGCGACGGCGCTGGCTGATATGAAAGGTAATCGCATCAACGCTCACCTCGTCGAATTGCTGCCAACGGCGAAGGGGAAGCAACTCGCGGTGCTGCTGAATCTGGTCGGCAAGCGTCGGATCGACGCCATCGACGCGTTGACTTCGTCGCTAGACGACACGGACGCCGGCGTGCGTCGTGCAGCTCTAGCCGCGCTCGGCGAGACGGTTTCGGCCGAGCAGTTGCCGCTCTTGGTCAAGCAATGCTTGGCGGCCCACGATCCGGCCGACGCCGCGGTCGCGTGGCGGGCGCTCAAGGCGGCGAGCATTCGGATGCCTGATCGCGACGCCTGCGCCGCAGTACTGGCGCAGGCTGTCGACGGAGCCTCGCCGGCAGCGCAAGCGCAGCTTGTCGACATTCTTGGCGCCGTCGGCGGCGCAAAGGCGCTCCAGGCGATGAGCGCCGCGATGAAGAGCGGCGATGACCAAGTGCTCGATGCGGGGACCCGCGCGCTCGGCAATTGGATGGAAGTCGACGCGGCGCCATTGCTGCTCGATCTGGCCAAGAACGCCAAGGGAGAGAAGTATCAGGTGCGCGCTCTCCGCTCGTACATTCGATTGGCCCGACAGTTCAAGATGTCGGAAGCCGAGCGGGCCGCCATGTGCGAGGCCGCCCTGGAAGCAGCCCAACGAGACGATGAACGCGAACTCGTCTTCGCTGTGTTGGAGCGCTATCCCAATGCCCACTCGCTACGGGTCGCCAAAGCGGCTGCGGAAGAGCCCAAACTCAAGGAGCGGGCCGCAAGAGTGGCCGAAGCGATTGAGCAAGGTTCTCCAGGGAATTGAGAGTCGACGGCGAGTCTCCGTCATCGAGTGGCGAAAAACCCGTCAATCATTGTTTGCTGGCCTAGCACGCGCGCGAAATAGATTAGCACCGGGGCGCCAAGGGATCTCATTGATTCTCTGGCCCTCTGGGCGAATCTTGAAGGAGTGGACAACTCTTTACTCCCTTCGACTGGGGCGGCGGCTATGCGTGTGATTCTGGCGGCAATGGCGGCGGTCTTGTTGTTTGGCGGTTCGATTCAGGCTCAGGAGGCGATACCGCGCGCAACGGCCGCTGAGCTGAACGCCTCGCCGCTGGCCGCGCCGGCAACGCCGCTGGTGACATGCGATCCCTACTTCAGCGTCTGGTCGCCGGCCGATCGGCTAACCGACGCCGACACGGTGCATTGGACCGGCAAGCCGCACCGCTTGACGAGCCTCGCGTCGATCGACGGCAAGCTCTATCGGCTCATGGGAACGCAACCAGCCTCCGCGCCGGCGCTCGAGCAGACCGGGGTCACGATTACGCCGACGCAAACGGTTTACGAATTCTCCGGCGACGGCGTGAAGCTCCACGTCACGTTTACCACACCGGCGTTGCCCGAAGACGTCGATCTGCTGTCGCGGCCGATCACCTACGTCACCTACCGCCTGCAAGCGGAGGACGGCAAGTCACATGTCGTGCGGCTGCTGTTCGAGGCGTCGGCCGAGTTGACGGTGAACGTGCCGGGGCAGGCGGTCGCCGGCAATGTGGAAGCGATCGACGGTTTGGCCGCGGTGCGACTTGGTTCGCAGGAACAGAACGTCTTGAAGCGCAAAGGGGATGACGTTCGCATCGACTGGGGTTACCTCTACCTCGCGGCGGCAAAGGAAACTGGCGTAGAGACGATGCTTGGCGCGCCGGAGAAGCTGCGTACGGAATTCGCTGCCGGGAATGCGGCTAGCGAAGAGAATGAGAAATCTCCCGTCTCCGCTGATCGTGCCACCGAACTCGCCGGCGCCGTGGCGTTCGATTTGCCGCAGGTCGGCAGTGAACCGGTCGAGCGCTGGCTGGTGCTCGCCTACGACGATCTCTACTCGATCGAATACATGCACCGGCCGCTGCGCCCCTATTGGCGACGCAACGGGCTCGATGCGGCCGGATTGCTGACGGAAGCCGCGCGCGACTATGCGGCGACCATGAAGCGGTGCGTCGATTTCGACGTGGAGCTGGGCAATGATTTGCTCGAGACGGGGGGCAAGGAATATGCGGCGATCGCGGCGTTGGCGTATCGGCAATGCTTCGCCGCCGGCAAGTTCGTCGCCGACGCTAACGGGCAGCCGTTGCAGTTCAGCAAAGAGAATCACTCGAACGGCTGCATCGCGACCTCCGACGTCTTCTACCCGATGGCGCCGCAGTTTTTGCTGTTCGGACCGTCGCTGACGAAGTCGTTTCTGGAACCGTTCATGAATTATGCGGCGAGCGACCGGTGGAAGTTCCCGTTCGCGCCGCATGACTTAGGAACCTATCCGAAGGCGAACGGCCAGGTGTACGGCGGGGGCGAGAAGACCGAAGAGAATCAGATGCCGGTCGAGGAGAGCGGCAATCTGTTGCTGTTGATGGCGGCGCTGGCGCAGATGGAAGGAAACGCCGAATACGCCTCGCAGTATTGGCCGCAACTCACCGCGTGGGCCGAGTATTTGAAGCAGCAAGGCTTTGACCCCGCCAACCAGCTCTGCACCGACGACTTTGCCGGGCACTTGGCGCACAACGTCAACCTTTCGGCAAAGGCGATTTGTGCGCTAGGGGCGTATGCCCAACTCTGTGAGATGCGCGGCGATGACACGCAGGCGGCTGAGTACCGAAAGGTAGCGGAGGAGTATGCGGCGCGTTGGATTGAGGAAGCCGACGATGGCGATCACTTCCGGCTCACGTTTGATCGGCCCGGCACATGGAGCCAAAAGTACAATCTGGTGTGGGACAAGTTGCTCGGGTTAAATCTCTTCCCGGACGAAGTGCGTCGCAAGGAGATGGACTTCTATTTGAAGGCGCAGAACGAATTCGGCTTGCCGCTCGACAACCGGAATGTTTACACGAAGCTCGATTGGATTCTATGGACGGCGACGTTGACGCAAGATCGCGAGGACTTCGATGCGCTGGTGAAGCCCGTCTATGCGTTCCTCAATGAGACGCCTGATCGTTCGCCGATGACCGACTGGTACAAGACCGATTCAGGTCGGAAGGTCGGCTTCACGGCGCGGCCGGTAGTGGGAGGCGTGTTCCTGCAGTTGCTGTACAATAACGACGTCTGGCGGAAGTATGCGGGCCGCGATCGGACGAAGGCGGCTGATTTCGCCCCGATGCCGGCGCCGCCGAAGATTACCACGGTGTTGCCGGCCGCCGACGTGAAGCCGGCGACGTGGCGATTCACCACCGAAGAACCGGCCAAGGGGTGGAAGAACGCCCAGTTTAATGACGACGGCTGGCGAAGCGGCCAATCAGGCTTCGGTCGTCCTCGCACTCCCGGCGCCCGGATCAATTCAGAATGGACGGAGCGGCAAATCTGGCTGCGACGGAAGTTTGATCTGAAGAAATCCGCCGCGGCAGAGGATCTGCATCTTTACATTTATCATGACGAAGACGCCGCGGTATATGTCAATGGCGTCCTCGCAGCGAAGTGCAGCGGCTTCAATGGCCAGTACGAGACGCTGCCGATTCGCGATGAAGCGCTGGCGACGTTGAAGCCGACGGGCAACACGATTGCGGTCCACTGCCGGCAGACGACTGGGGGGCAGTATATCGACGTCGGTTTGGTGACCGTCGAGCAGGTGGACGGCGAACGGACGGCGACGCGGCCGTAGTGAGTTCAGCACCGACGGCGAACCTTATTCAACAGCTATCGGATAATACATTTAACACAGAGAGCACAGAGGCCACAGAGAAGACTGGATGTGAGAACGCCTCTTCTTCTCATCTCCTCCGTGCTCTCTGTGTCCTCTGTGTTAAATTCTTCTCATCGGGAAACTGTCCCGATAGTGCCGGCTTTTGATTAAGCTTCTCCGTCGAGAGCGGCCCTGCGTCAGGGCTTTGCTTCGGTCGCAACGTAGTCCTTCCATAACCATTCGAGCGCCTCAGGCAGGGTTTGGCGTTTGACCGCGCCGTCGCAGTGGCTGGCGTTCTTGGCGAAGACGAACTGATACTGGTAGCCTTTCGCGGCCAGGACCTTGGCCATGTTCTCGTTGGCGACGACCCAATCGTGCATGCCGTCGCGCATGACGTTGGGGTTGTAGAGGTCGCGGTCGCTCACTTCCATCCAGATGCGCAGCGGCTTCGCGGGGCTATTGGGGATGAGACGTTCGTGAAACTCCCATGCGCCGTGCGGCGTCTCGTCGCTGGGAGGCCACTGTTGATTGACGAATGTGCCGGAGTAGCTCAGCACGCGACGATAGAGATCGGGGCGGTACCAGGCCATGATCAGCGCGCAGGAAGCGCCGGAACTGCAGCCCATCGTCGCGCGGGCGTGGGGATCCTTGGTTAGCTTGACGTTGCATTTCGCTTCGACCAGCGGCAGAACTTCGGTCTCGACGAATTCGGCGTAGCGGCCCGACATCGTGTCATACTCCAGCCCGCGTTGACTTCCCTGTGCGTCGCCGCTGCCGTTGCCGATAGAGATGGCGACCATCGTGGGGACGCGCCCGCCGGCAATCAGATTGTCGAGAGCCGTGAAGAGAAGCGGATCGGGCCCGTCGGCGCCGACGATGAACGGAGCCGGCGTGCCCGCAACGTATTGCGCCGGGACGTAAACGGCAATGCGGCGCGTGTAGGGGGCGGGGCGACTCGTCGTCACCACCAGCTTGGCCGGGTCATTGGGATCCACCGTACCGAAGGTATCGGCGTCGCGCGCGATGCCGGGGTAAATCTTGCTGTCGGCGGAACTCATCGTGAACTCGATCACTTTGCCGCGCGGCACGCCTGCCTGCTCCGCTACCTCCGACGCCGGCGGATGGGTGGGGCCGATGATGAAGTTGCCGTTGGCGTCGGCGGGCGGAACTTCGCCGTCGGGGAGTTCGACGGCGTCGACGTAGCCGGGAGTGCGGGGGTCGCGAACTGGGGGCGCGGGGCGCTGGGCGTTGGCGATGTTTGAAACGGCGATTGCCAACAGGAGCGTTAGAAGCGTGGAGCAGGCGGTTCTACGGTTCATGCGAGTGAGGATCGATGCGCGAGGGTCGTGGGCGATGGAAAAGAAAATTGTCATTCTGAGCGGAGCGAAGAATCTGGAAGTCGGTAGTGACGCTAGAGCATATCTCACTTCCGCGTAGCGTTTGAAGCCCCCGGCTCCGCCGGGGGGTAGCACTACGCGAGATGACGCCTACCGGCATGGCAACCGATCCCCTGGCGGAGCCAGGGGCTGAAGCGCGGCATGCGCCAATAGAGTTCACGCTTTCGCCGACAGACTGACGATCCGCACATTCCGGTCGTAATGCGCCGTCGCCACGCGAATGCCGTCGGGATGAAGATCCATGTCGCGGACCAGCACGGGATACGCGAAGCGATGGAAGGCCTTGTCGTCGTCGGGCTTCCAGAAGAGGAGAAACCCGCCGGTGCTACCGCCGCAGGCGCCCATCAGCGTCTGATCCGAAAGGTAAAGACTGCGCCACAGCACGCCGCCGGTGATCCCCTCGGCGATATGCGAACGGACGAGCGTTTGGTTGTCCCACTCCCAGAGAAGTTGCAGCGGCTCGTGGACGGCGCCGAGCGGATTGGTCGCTTTGTGGAGGCCGCCGGCGGTGAGGTACTTTCCGTCGGGGCTAATCGCAATCGTGCGGACGCCGCCGAAGTCGACCTGTTGCCCCCCTTCGTAGGTATGGAGCGGTTTGGCGTCGAACGTTCGGACGAGCTCGCCGGTAGCGACGTTCCATTGCTTGACGACGCCGACCAAATCGCCGGTGATCAAGAACTCGCCGCTGGGATGAAACTGGACGCAATAAATGTAGCGATCGTGCGCCGGCCATTCGCGCGCCAGGCTGCCGTCGGCGACGTTCCAGAGTCGGACGGAAAGATCGTTGCCGACGGAGGCGAGGAGCGCGCCATCAGGACTGACGCTCAGCGAGCGAATCCAACCTTGATGGGCGTCGATACGGCGGATCTCCGCGGGCTTTTCGGCAGCGGTCGGCCACCAGACGAGGCGACCTTCGCTGCCGCCGGTGATCGTCGTCTCGCCGTCTTTGGAAAACGCGATCGCCTTCACCCAGCTGTCGTGACCGACGAGCGACGTCTTCACGCCATCTGCCAGCGCCCAGCGCTGGACCGTGTTGTCTTCCGCTCCCGCGAAGACGTAGCGCCCCTGCGGCTCGAAGCGGCAGGAGATCAACGGTCGATCATGGACCCACTCGGAAAGGATGTGGGCCTGCTTGATGTCTAACGCCGCCGTCATCAGTTCTTTCGCTAGATTCGTGTTCTGTGTGGAACGGTCATACGACATTCAAACGAGCAACTGCTTCACGGCCCCGACCGCCGGGTCGGCGATCGGCAAGTCACGCCCATCAATGCTGAACGAACCGGTCGAATCGACGCCGACCGACTCCAAGTAGGTGTGGAACAGATTGCCGTGATCGACCTGACCGTCGACGACCTCGGTGCCGTCGGCGTTGGTGGCGCCGAAAGCGAAACCGCGCGGCGTGCGGCAGCCCGCCATCACCACCGACCAGGCCTTCGACCAATGATCGCGACCGTAGTAGAGGTTGATATTGGGCGTGCGGCCGAACTCCGACAAGACGACGATCAGCGTGCTGTCGAGCATCCCGCGATCGGCGATGTCGGCGACGAAGTTCGAGAAACCGAGATCGAACTCGGCGAGTTGCTCCAAGTGGAAGTCGAAATTCTCGTTGTGAGTGTCGTAGTTGGAATGCGACACCTGGACGAACGTGACGCCTTTCTCCAATAGCCGACGAGCCAAGAGACAGTGGCGGCCGAAGTCGTACTTGCCGTAGCGCTCGACGTCCTTGGCGGGTTCCTTGGTGACGTCGAAGACTTCGCGGCGCTCCATCAACTGCAGCGCTTGCTCGTAGCTGGAGGCGTAAGCGTCGGTCATCGCCGTGCGGCGGCGCGTGAGGAACCGCTCGTTGACGCGGCGCCGGAATTCGTTTCTTGCAGCGTCGGCCGGCTCGGCAACGCTTTCGGGACGAACCGTATGCATCGGCGGGTTGCCGTTGCCCAACATGACGCTGGCATATTTCGGTTCCAGATAAGCGGAGTCATTGCCCGAACCTCCGCCGCCGCCGGGGGTGATCGAAATGTGCCCCGGCAAGGCGTCGTCCGCAGGGGCGAGCGCTTTGGCGGCCACGGCGCCGATGCGAGGGTAATCAGCCGCCGGCGTTTGACGACGGCCGGTGAGCATCATGTAGGCTCCCTTGCCGTGGTCGTCCTCGGCCGTGTTGACGCCGCGCACCAGGGTGAGATGGTGCATCTGCTGCGCGACCTTCGGCAACAGTTCGCTGATGTGGATGCCCGGCACGCTGGTCGGAATCGACCGGCAGGGGCCGCCGGTCGCGGTTCCCGGCTTGGGGTCCCAACTTTCGAGCTGGCTCAACCCGCCATGCATGTTGAAGACGACAATCCGCTTCTGCTGGCGGGCCATCTCTTGGGCGGCCGCGGGGTTCGCGAACGTTTTCAGCCCGCCGATCATCGTCCCCAGGCCGGCCGCCGCCATGCTGCCGAGGAATTGCCGCCGAGCGAGCGTATGCTCGGCTGTGCCGCACGCGTAGAAAGGTCGCATGGTAAGTCCTCCAACAAGCGGAGCGAGTTGGCCCCGCAATATCGTCGCGACTCCGTCGCGACCTGAACTAGTGGTTAAAGCGGAATTCGACGGAGGTGAGCAGCCCCCAGACCAGTTCCTGCACCGTCGCCGCTTTTTGCTCCGGCCGCGCCGTCAGGTATTGAGCAACGTCGGCGACTTCGGCCTCGTCAGGCATGCGGTTCAGGATCGTCAAATACAAATCTTCAGCGGCCGCCTTCGGGTCTGACTGCTGAACGATGCGCTCGGTGACGTTCGCCCCTGCTGGCGCGACCCAGTTGTTGAACTCGCCGCCGTTGGCCGCGAACAACGCCTGATTGGCTGACGCGAAGAAATCGCTTTGCGGCTGCCCGGCGGCCGGCGCATAGAGACTAACAAACGAGCCGACGCTTCCTTTCAGCTTGTCGTAGACGCGCTGCTGCAACTCCAGCTCGCGCGCGACGACCTTAGCCGGATCCTTCTTATCTTCTTCCGAGAGTGGGGCGGTCTTGTCGAGCTCGGCTTGCTCCGTCGCGACGTAACGATCGTAGACGCCGGTGACGTGGAGCATGCTCCAACAAAGTTGTTCCGGCGTGAGCGGTTTGAGCGGCCGCATCGCGAACGTTTTGGTCCACTCGGCTTGGAGCGCCTCGACGGATTCGTCCATCTGATTGCGGCGCTGCTGAACGTCTGAGCGCGCGAGGTCCAACTGTTGTTGCGACTCGGTGAGTTTCAGCTGCCGCTGCGCTAGCTCGGTGACGACCGCCTGTTGCTGTGCGTTGGCCGCGGCCAACTGTTGCTGCATGAGCTGCTCAACGGCGACGGCTTCGGCGAGTTTCTGCTGCGGGGCCGTTTCGCCGGCCTTCAGTTCGGCGAGCTTTGCGCTGAGTGAGTTCGCCGCTTGCTGGAGACTCGCGTCGTCCGGCAATTGTTGTCGCGCAGCCTCGGTCTGGGCGATGGCGGCGCTGACGTTCGCAATGAGTTGCGCCCAGCGATCCTGTTCCGCTTGGGCGGCAGCCGTGGCGGCGGTCGCTTGTTCCACTTGGGTCACGACGGCCAGCCGCGCTTGCTCGCCGGCCGCGATAGCGGCTTGCTGCGTTTCGACGGCGGCTGCCGCTGCCGTTACCGACGACTCAGCGGCGGCGATCTGCGCATTGGTAGCATCGATCTGCTCCTGCAACGGACGGAGATCCGCCAGTTTCTTGATCGCCGCGAGCGATTCCTCCAGACGTGCGGAGAGCGTTTCCTGATCGGCTCGCACTGCGCGCGTTGCGGAGACCAGTTGATCTTTCTGCTTCAACTCTTCAGCCAGGGGAGCGAATTTGCCGCGGACGGCGTCGATCGCTTGGCGCGTCGTCGTCACCGCCTGCTGAGCTTCGGCGACCGCCGTTTTCTTTTGTTTCGCATCGGCCGTGAGCGTGCCAATTTCAGCGGCGACTTGCTGTTGCCGCTCGGCGAACTTTTGGGCCGCGGCCACTAACTCTTGATCTTCCGGCAGCGCCTTGGCGACTTCCTGCGTCTTCGCCACGGCGTCGGCCAGCGTCTGCGAGACGGCTGTTTTCGCCGTGACTTGCGACTGCGTCGCCTCCAACTGCTTGTTCATTTCATCGAACTTCGCGACCGACTCGGTGGCGGTCGCCGTTGCCTGATCCAATTCCGCGATGACGGGCGCCGCGGTCTCTTCGACGCGACTGCATTCGGACGCGACTTTGTCGTATTCCGCGTCGGCGATTTCGGCAGCCGCGCGCACCTCTTGCAGGCGGCGTTCTAAATCGGCAGCCATTGACGATGCCAGCGGAGCGAAACTTGCCGGATCGGGCGGCAACTCAATGGACCGTTGGTAGGCCTGCGTTAGCGCCAGTTCCCGCCAGAACGCTTTGACGTTGAAGCCGCTGGCGGCGAACTCTTCGCCAAGCAAACGCATCAGCGCCGGGTTCGACGGCGGATTCTCCAAGTGATGCAGGTCGACCGGCTCGACCAGGCCGCGTCCCATCAGATGCGCCCAGAGACGATTGGCGATGTTTTCGTTGAACGCCCGATTCGAGCCATTGGTCGTCATCTCGGCCAGCTTGGCGATGCGACTGAACTTGGGCGTCGGGCGAACATTGTCTGCGGGCTTGACGACATACAACTCGTCGGGATAGAGCGCCGGTTCTTCGATCGCCGCGAGCCCGAGCAGCTTCGGGCCGGTCGTGTGCTTTCCGGGGACGAAGACCGATTCGAAGGTGAGCCGCCCGCCGGCCTTCTCGGCGTAGTACGTCTTGCCGTCGGGCGCAGGGGCGACAAACGCGCTCCCCGCGCTGAAGAACGCCAGCAGGCCGTGATAGTCGGCCTGGTGATAGTCGAGCACCAGCGGATGGTCGTGGCACTGGGCGCATTGCAGGTCGCGACCGAAGAAGATGCGGCCGACGTCGCGGGTGAGCAGGTTCGGATCGGCCTGGCGATCGAGGTAGAACCGGACCGCCGCCCGCGGCTTAGGCTCGGCGCCGTCGGCCTCGAGGATTTCCTTCGCCAAGGCGTTGTAGGGGCGGTTCTCGCGGAACGCCTTCAATAGATATTGGTGCCATTCGTCGGCCGTGACGTTCACGTTCGGGCGTCGCTCCATCAGCATGACGTCGAACACCTCCGCCATGTGCCGGGCGTAGCGCGGATGGTTGAGCAGCCGATCGACGGCTGCTTCCCGCTTAGCTGGGTTCTGGTCGGCGAGAAACGCCCGCAACTCGTCGACGGTCGGCGGAACGCCAATCAGGTCGAGCGACACGCGGCGGAGAAACTCGGCATCGCCGACGATTGGGGCGGCAACGCCGGCGCTGCTCTCGTCCAGCAATTGATCGATGCGTTCATGGAGCGGCGTCGGCTGGTCTGCCGCAATGCAAAGTTCCGCGGTCAGGAGCATCGCGATCGCGACGCTCAGCATCTGCCGGAGAGGTCGGTTGGTCCGACGCAATAATTGCGTCAGGCGACAAACGGCTCTTTCCATCGTCCGCCTTCCTCCATCGAACTGGTGTCTGCCAAGCAATTCGAGGCCTGTCCGTTGACGCGAGGCGGCCTGCTGAACGCACTTCCAAGTTAGGCAAGCATTTTTGTCCGATGGTTCGACTAATCAATGTCAGTGAGCTATGGGCAGCTACCATCCAATGGCGACCGCTCGACTATAGATAAGTGTCCTGCCGCATTCTGGCAGATTACAGCCCGAAATGCGCACTCACGACCAATATTTTCTGCTTTCCAAATCGCTGGCGTGAGGCCGAAAATGTCGTAAATCCTTTGCGAGCAGGACGAGGAAGGGAGCCGAGCCCTGCTCCCATTACCTGTAGTTGGCAAGTGAATTGAATTCACTTTGGCGAGCCAAGGCTGGGAGGGCAAACCCTACTGCGTGAAGGCAGAGGCACCCGGTAAGAGGAAGGCAAAATAACTCCAAGCCCTTGATCCCAAAGGACTTGCGCGATGCAGGCAAGGGGGAGAAGGCGACACAAAGTCGCAAGTAGCGCAGGAGGGATTCGAACCCCCGACACGCGGATGATGATTCTGCGGCCGAAATCCGCAACGTGTCGACGGACGCAAACTTAGAACAATCGATGCAAGGACGTTGCACCCGTGTGGAGATTAGCGATGAATCGGCCAAAGTCATCGCCGCATGGCCTTCACTCTCGCGTCGATTGCGAGAAGCCCTTTGTCTGATGACCACTTTCATTAGAAGAGAACTTGAGTGCCAGCGGCGGCTAGGAGTGAAGCTCACTGCTGCCGGGAGCATCGAATCGAGTTATTCGAGTTGCTCAAGCATTCGAGACAACAGGACGGCGTTAGAACCTTTTTGCGTCGACGTGGGAAGGTGGGATGTCGGGGTAACGCGATTCTTCTATAGAAGGCGTGAATCGAATCCTTGGCCGAATTCGACGCAGTATTTAGAGAACTCTACAATTGCGGAAATGTTGCCCGAACTGTTAGGCCGCGCCGGTAACCGAGAGTGAATGTCCCAAATCTGCGCTCAGGTATCTAAACTAGCACGACTCAGGGCGATTTGTCCGGTGACGGGTAAGGGGGTGACGATTTTACCTCGGTCGGGACGACGGCAGTGCTGCAACGGGACCGTGCTGCGAGGCGCCAGGGCGAGCTTTTCAATTTGTAAAAAGAGTTGTGTTCATATCACGTCGACACCATCTGGACTGCTGCGCACTACAGATCGTCCACCGAAGGTTTGCGACTTGGCAGCGGCAACCACATCTTTTCAAGAACGATCTGGAATTCGTGAACGGAATTGTAGCGGCGCGAAAGTTGCACTGTACTGGCTCCTTCATTAGATCCTTTGGAGCACAGATTCAGTCCCACAGATTCAGTCCCATAGTCGCTCGTTGAATTACTGTCCCTCGCTGCCATGAACCCTGCGCTATCGCTGCGCTTCGTACTGCTGATTGTTGCGCTGACCGCGCTGCTGCCTGCGCCCTCATCGGCCGCGCAGGATGCTGAACGAAATATCCGTTACTGCAATTCCAACTGGAGTTTCAACGACGTCGACGTTGGTACGCTTGCACGCCGGTTGGACCGCATCGGACTTCAGCTGCCTGTCGATCTCCGGGGAAAGGTCACAGTCGACTTCACGGTCGGCATTCCCTGGAACGCGCTAACCACAGCCAAGGCTTGGCGGTTAGATGGGACGTTGACGTCAGACGAGCTTGTAGTTAACTCCCTCCGATTACGCAATGTTCAGCTCGCGACCGGCGCATGGAAACCGTAGGCGGGTGATTTGCCGCGTGTGCTGTTCGTCGACAGTGCGGGAGGGATGATGCTCAATTCCTAGCGCAGTGGCCGGCGGGTTCGCGTCGTCGTGATTCTCTTGATTGTGAGCGCGCTAATTCTCCCGATTAGGGGAAATGAGCGAAGTCGCCGGTTGTCGGCGGGGCGGCGGGGCCGATAATTTGGCAGCGACCCGCACTGACCGCCGCCGCACCCTGACTTGAGTTAACGCACGATGATGAGGCCCGAAGCGAAGAATCGGATACTGTTCGACCCCAGCGAATACCGCGAGCTGACGACCGAGGATCAGGCGCTGCTGCGCGAGGGATATGCGCGGGCGATCGCGGCGCTGCGGCGCACGATCACGCCCATGGGGTTCGCGGCCTGCTCGCTGGAGGACAATCGGCCGACGGGGACCGACGTCAACTATCGCGGCATCTGGGCGCGCGACGGAGCGAAAGTCGTCGTTTGGACGTCGGATATCGAGGATGAGGATATTCGACAGTGCCAAGAGGCGACGCTCCGGACAATTCTGGATAATCAAGGCCCCGTTGGTCAGCTGCCGGCGCATGTGCTGATCGACACGGGCGAAGTCGAATACGGCGGCGTGGGCGGTATCACGTCGATCGACAGCGCGCTGTGGACCTTTATCGCCGTGTGGGACTACTGCGAGCGGAGTCACGACTTCCGACTCATCGAAGAGTACCAGTACCAATTGCAGCGCGCGATGGATTGGCTGAGTGCGCTCGACGCCAACAACTGCGGGCTGCTCGAGATCCCCGAGGCGGGCGACTGGACCGATCTGATGGCGCGCAGCTACCACATTCTGTATGACGAAGTGTTATGGTATCGCTGTCTCGTCTTCTATGTGCGGATGTTGCGGCACCTGGGGCAACAAGACAAGGCCAACGACTACGAGCGATGGTCGGAGCATGTGAAGCGGACCATTCTCAAGACGTTCTGGCCGTCGACGGCGATGGTCGAGCCTGGGCAGGGGCCGAAGTTTTGCGACGTGCAGTTCGAGCTTGGCGATGCACGCTACCTGGTGGCGCAGGTGTCGCCGTTCGGATATAGCTGGCGGTGCGACGTCTATGGCAACATCATGGCGTATCTGGCGAACTTGCTTGACCACGATCGCGCGATGATGACTTTTCGCTTTTTGTGGGGAGTCGGCGTCAACGACCCTTGGCCTGTGCGAAACCTGTACCCGGCGATTCAGGCGGGCGATCCGGAGTGGCGAGACTACTTTACCGTGAACCTGCTGAATCTGCCGAACCACTATCACAACGGCGGGATTTGGCCGTTCATCGGCGGGCTGTGGGTGCGGTACATCCATAAGCTAGGGATGCCCGACCTGGCGCGGCGGGAGCTCGTAAAGCTCGCGCGACTCTGCTCGATGGGAGTGAGCGAGGAGTGGGAGTTCAACGAGTGGCACCACGGCATCACCGGGCGGCCGATGGGGAAGTCGTATCAGGCGTGGACCGCGGCGAGCTTTATTCGGGCGTGCCACGATTTGGGACTTGATCCTAGCTCGCACGATCGAATTTGACGGCGGCGGGCGCGAACTCGGAGAGCCAGTGGTCGAGCCCTTCGACGACGCCGGCGGCGTAGGAATCGGCGGCATGGTAAATGCGCGGGCCGACGAGGGCGCGCAGCTCCGGCTTGGCGTTGCCGACGACGATGCCGCGGAAACCTTCGTGGAACATCGTGGCGTCGTTGCCCGAGTCGCCGGCGACGATGACGCACCGGTGATCGATGCGCCAGTGATCGGCCAGAAAGCCGGCGGCGGCGCCTTTGTGAGTGCGGGCCGGGAGGACGTCGAGATCGCGGCTCGAACTATAGACTACGTTGGCTTTTTGGCCGGCGGCGTCGAGCGCCTGTCGCAATCGAGCGAGGCAGGATTCTTCGAGATCGTAAGCGTAGAAGCTGATCTTGTATTGCGACTGGAACTCGGCGGGTTGCAGTTCAAGCTCGCGGAACGTCGCACACACGGCGTTGATCGCCACGGCGTCCCAATGCTTTGGGACGATCCGCGGCCAACCGGCAAGGGGGACATCAGCGTCGCCTGCGTAGATTTCGGTCCCGACGCCGCAGATGAGGGCGTCGGGCTCCGGGAGATCGGACTCGGCGATCGATTGGCGGATCGAATCCCGAAAGCGGCCGGAGCTATACGCAAGGCGGAAGCTGGGGCGCATCTCGTCGTACCAGGCGGCGAAGCGGCGGAGCGCCGCGTCGTCGCCTAGCAGCGTGTCGTCGAGATCGGAGACGATGAGGTTTAGACGCTCCACGCCGTCTCCTCGGCCGCTTCGCGGGCGGTGGTAAAGCGGGGCTGCGGCGTCGTGAGTTCGGCCTCGATCGCGCGCGGGGAATCGGCGTCTCGTCCTTCGAGCGAACTGAGCAACTGTTGGGCGATGCCGTTCCAAGTGAAGCGACTGCGAGCCTTGCGTGGACCGAACTTGGCAAGTTGGCCGGAGACTTGCTCGTGCTGCAAGATCGCGGCGATGGCGTGGCCAAAGGCTTCGGGGTCGAAGGGGTTGGCGTAGAGTGCTTCGATCCCCCAGGCGACTTGCTCCCAGAGGCCCCCTTCGGTGGTGACGACGGCTGGCGTGCCGCAGGCCATCGCTTCGATGGCGGTCATGCCGAAGGGTTCGTAGCGACTGCTGAGGGCGAAGACGTCGGCCGCGCGGTAGTGATCGGCGAGTTGATCGTCGCTGATGTAGTCTTTCATCACCACGCGGTCGGCGATGCCGAGCTCGGCGGCGAGGGCGCGGAGGTGCTCGATCATGTCGACTTCGCCGGGGCTCGGTTCGGTGGAGCCGACCGCAAGGACGAGCCGCGCATCGGGGACGCGCTGCACGACGACCGGCATCGCGCGGACGAGCAGGTCGTAACCTTTGTTCTTCGCCATGCGACCGAGCGCAAGGACGACGGGGCCTTCGAGACCAAGTTGCGACTTGAGCATTTCGCGGGTCTGGTCTTCCCCCCTCAAACTGAGCCAGCGTAGATGAGAGAATCCCGTCCGGGCGGTCCCCGGTTTTGGAGGATTCTTGAGATGAAGAAGACGCGACACACGACGGACCAGATTATCGAGAAGCTGCGTCAGGCGGACGTC
>JBGSMO010000269.1:0-44454 GCA_041740115.1 Pirellulales bacterium | reverse complement strand
GACGTCCGCCTGACGCAGCTTCTCGATAATCTGGTCCGTCGTGTGTCGCGTCTTCTTCATCTCAAGAATCCTCCAAAACCGGGGACCGCCCGGACGGGATTCTCTCATCTACGCTGGCTCAGTTTGAGGGGGGAAGACCATTTATTTTGCGCCCCCAGCCTCCCTTCTTAAGGGGCTGCATACTTAGTCACGCCACCCAGTATCGAGTGGTGCCATTTCCGGCAGAAGCATTGCTCGCTCCCATGTCGCCTGCATCGGCCGGCAAGTCCAGAGCCCCTGCTTACCGGCCATCATGGGCGGAGCGCCGAGTGGGACGGGATTGACCAGCAACCAACAGCGAGGCCCCGTCGCGAATGGATCGTCGAGCAGAGGGTAGCGCCCTGCCTGGCCCGCCAGGCCATCCCCTCTCGGGACCCGGTAGTCGACGACATCAACCACGTCGACCACCCCCAACACCCGACCACGCAGCCGCTCTAGCGTTTCGGGGGAGGGTCCCTCAATCCCCAACTCCGCAAAAATTGCCGCGGCCGCTGCGTCGCTGCGGGTCGACTTCCCGGCATGGATCGCCAACGGCCCCCGATGCGACGTTCGCCACGAGCGATTCTCCACACGCTTGTGCCCGTGAACGATCGCCCAGGCCCACGGCGCGTCGATGGTCAGAGCTTTCATCATGTGAACAATTCCGTTTGTTTCAGTCCCGGTTTGGCCAGCTCCAAGTCTCGCTTCGTTCGCGACTCCCCGCCGCCCCACCAGCGGCGTATCGCCTTCTGTCCCAAATTCTTCACCAGCTTCCAGCGGACCGGCCTGATCAACTCCGCCTTGTAGATCGCCAGCGGGATGATCCGCGACTGGCACGTGCCGCAGATCATCCCCGAGTCGCCGACGAACAACTCGGCGCCGCAATGATAACACGCCGCTTCCGGTTGATTCTCATTCTTCATCGTCGTCCTCCGTGAAGTCGAGTTGTCCTGGCAACAAATCCAGCCCGCGAAAGATCATCACCTGCCGCCGGCGGTCGCTCGGCTCTATCGTCGGGCGACGCCGGGGCGGCGGGTCGTTGCGGAGCGTGAACTCGTCTTCTTGTTTGGGTTCGCGCATCGGTTCTCCTTTCAATCCTCGTGGGGCAGCATGATCGTGATGCACGGCGACAGATCGTCGTCCGGCCCGCAGACCGACTTGAGCGTGACCCGCTTCGCTCTCGGATGGCGCTGGCGACCCGCTGGCGTGTCGGGGACGTTGGGGACGACCAGGAGTTGAAAGAGCACCGTGTCGCAGTCGCCGCCCCCGCGTTTGATCGCGTACCGCAACATGGTCAGCACGTCCCACAGTCGCCCCTGCAGGTCCTGGCACGGCGCGAGCGTCTCGCTCGACCCCTCCAGCGGCGTCACGCAATTTGTGAACGCCTCCACGGTCATGGCAATCGGAAACTTAAACCCTGCCTCCTGGCACGCCGCAGGAATCGATGGATCTCCCTGATAGCCATTGCCGCTGAGCTGCACGAGCAGCCCGTCGTCGATTGCTTGGCGGCGAGAGTAGGTGTGGATCATGTCGAATTCGTTGTTCATGGATGGCTCCGAGTTAAAGGGATTGGATGGTGCGTCGCACGAGGACGATGGCGGCCTGGAAGTTCCAAACGCCCTGGATGACGACGCGGTCAGGGTCAGTCGTGACGTGGTCGAGGTGGGCGGCGGTCGCTTCGGTGTGGCGCCCCAGGGTGCACTCGGGGCGAAGGCCGCCGAGGCAGCGCTCATGCAGGGTGCGGGTGCGGAAGAACCAGCCGCTGACAGCGTTGACCATCGTGGAGGGGTCAAGGGGATCGCTCGGCGCCTTGAGCTGGGTGGCCAGGAAGGAATCGCTCACCGCTTGCCGGTGGTAGGCGTCGCTTGCCAGCGAGAAGGCCCAGAGTTCAACGCGATAGCCGGCATCTTCCAGGATCGCGGTCAACGCCACCGCGGCGGCCCCGCGCCAGAGGATATCCATCGCTGCGACGCTGCAGTTGGCGCCCATGTCGACGAGGATCGTTTTGGTCGACGGCCCCGCCATCGACGCCCGCCGACTGGTGCGCCAGAATTCCTGTCCCGAGCGGAGGCGATCGAAGTCGACTTCGTCGCCCGCCGCTTCGTCCCACTTGAGCCGGCGACGGCGCGAGACGGGCCGTGGGAGCTCGCAGGCGGCAAGCTGCTCGCCCATCCGCTCGACGACCGCCAGCCCCTCCTCCCAGCGTTCGTGGAGGGCGGCGCCCGCGGTGGCGAAGTCGCGAAACTTCCGCCCCGCGAAACTTGCCGAGAGGAGGCCCTGCGCTGCGTCGGTCGCGTAGGCGGGCGTCTCCATGGCGCCCCGGTCGGCCAGCTCCCCCACCGTGTCGAAGATCTTGAAGTCGCACTTGCTTTCTTGGAAGGTTCTCATGACTGGGCTCCCTTCGCCTTGCGAACTTCGTCGCTGCGCCAGCCGGCGAACAACTTCGACTCGATATAATCCAACTCGCGTCCGCGGGACCGTGCCTTGGCGGCGGCGATCAGGAATCGAGTCGAGAGGCACCGCTCGAGGCGGTTCTCCGCGATGCGGTCGCGATGCGACCAGAGCCGCAGCAGAATTCCGTCTTCGTCCGGGCCTGCGTTGGCGCGCCACAATTCCTGCTCCAGATCGCGGTCATAATCCATGGGGACCGTCCCCACCCGGAAGCGGTCGAGGGTCGACTCGTCGAGTTGCGAGCGACCGACGTACTGGCGATCCGCCCCGCGGCCGAACGTATTGGCGGCGGCGATCAGCTTGAAGTCGGCGTGACGGGTGGCGACCGGCGCGTCGGGTCGCGACGGGACCGACAGGTGGCCGTTGGCCAGGGCCGAGTTGACCACTAGCAGGACGTTGGGGTCCGCCGCGTCCATCTCGTCGAGGAGGAAGACGCCGCCGTTTTCGTAGCGATCCAGAAACGGCGTCCCCACGAACTCGAAAGCGCCGCCGGCGCCGCGGGGAACCATCCGCCCCAGGAGCTGCGATTCGCTCATGCCGCCCGAGCAACTGATTGCCGAGAAGGGCAGCCCCAAGGCCTCGCCGGCTTGCGCGGCCAGGTGGGTCTTGCCGCAACCGGCGGGACCAGGAAGAAAAACATGCTCGCCAGCCGCCAGCAGCTCCAGGACTTCGGCCAGCGCGGGATGGACTCGCCCCGTCAGTTCAACCGGTTTGCGTTCGCCAACTTGGACAACCAATTGCCGCGGCGTTCGTTGGTCGACTTCAGCGAGGCGACCGGTCAACTCTTGAACCTGGCGGCTCAACTCAGCGAGTTGCTTTCGGGCGGCCGCATCTTCACCGGCAGCGGCGACGGCGGCCACGGGGACGTTGTCGCAATCCTCATGCTTCCAACGGGGGCGGGTGCCGGACGATTCGATCGGCACGACCCAGTGGCCCGCCTCGATCTTCTTCCGGCAGGTCGGGCAGGTGGCCCGGTAGCGGCTTTGGCGCTTGAGGTCGTCGCCTTGCGGCGTGACGGCGGCGCGATTATTGTTGATCGCAATCACTTCCTGTCTCCTGATTAGACGGGTTCTGGGAGACTCGATTGGCGGTTGCCGCCGCCGATCGAGTCGTATCTTTCGAGGGGCGTTTCTCGTCCCCTCATGCTTCTACTATCGACATTGGCCAGAACGGTCCAAGTCTAAACAGGATTACTACCGCCTCTTTTCCGGGCGGCAGCTCGGTTCTCCTTGGCCGGCTAGGACTTCCGAGGAGGAACTTTTTTTAGAATTCCGCGGGAATCGCGCTCGGCACGCGACCCAGGGGGGCGGGATCATCGCGCGGCGACGTATCCCGCGCGATGGCCGCAGCGCTCACGACGAATCTCGCCCGTTTTCACCAGACGCGCGAGCGCCGAATCAACCTCTCGGCGGGAGAGCCCAGCTCGCGCGGCGATGTTGTTCGCCGAGCGAAGCGCCCCATCGGCCGGGATAATTGCGAGCACCTTCTCGCAATTAGCGTCGCCGAAGATTTGCAGCGGCGCGGCGAGCATCGCCTCGGCGGCGGATCGTTCCATCGGCGCGCCGACGTACTGGAATCCGCCAGTGACTCGGCCGCAGGAATCGAGTGCTCGGCGGCCGGTCTTTTGTTGGTACGCTAAACGAACTGCTTCGTACTCCGAAGATCTCCCTTGCCGTTTCCGCGACAGCATTCCGGTGTTGCCCGTCGACGCCGCCATGCCGAAGCGTTCCGTCCGCCAGTGCGGCGACTGGTTGCGGTAGTGGATCATCCCGGGGTGGCTCGTCGTCGAGAATGCCCGCCCGCCGGCGCCGGTGAAGATCGACGCGCACAACTCGCTCAGGCGGTTGCCGATGCCGACGCCTTGAAAGTCGGGGAGCACCACGGTCCGGTGTTCGCGCATGTCGTGCGCCCGCCGGTTCCGCGTCATGCGATGAATCCACGAACTGAACGCCACCGGCTCGTCGCCCCAGAATGCGGCGAAGCATTTGGCGCTGACCAGCAACTCGTGGCTCAGATAATGATGCCGGCGGAAAAGTTGCCATGCCCCGCGGTGGACCGGAGCGACCGTGAGTTCAATCGTGGGTCGCCGAAGGCCCCCCCTCGCGAGCTGACAGCTCGCCATATCGAGCACCCAATCGGGCTCTAGCCATTCCAACACATCGTAGTGGCAGGTCACCGCCACGAACTTCTTGCCGATCCGCCCCTTGCGGATGCTCTTCGCGATCGCCGCCGAACCGATCTTGGCGACGGTACGGTCGACGACGCTGGTAAACTCGTCGAAGGCGACCAATTCGCCGGGCGCCAACAGAGCCCGGGCCAGGTCACAACGGAACCGCTCGCCGCCGCTGAGGACGTGATGGGGTTTGACCCACGACGGCGGCGAACTGAAGCCGACCGCCGTCAGCGTGGCGGTGACGTCTTTGACCGAGATACCGGCGAAGTGATCGACCACCGCCTTTTTCTTGTCCCATCGGAAGCCCTCGGTGAACTGCTTGCCGTAAGCGTGCCGCGCCACCGTGCTCTTGCCCGAGCCCGACGGACCGACGATGACGCCGATCTGCCAGTCCTCGTCATTGCCTGGCAACTCGACGTTGAACGTCTCGACCGCTTTGGTCACGGTCGGCAGGTCGAACATGCCCCGGACCTGATCGACGGCAAACGAGCTAGGGACGTCGCACTCGACGGTCACGTTCATAGGGTGAGTACCTTGCACGCGAGCCCCTCCTTCGTAAGTTCGTCGTAGACGCGACGCTGGTGAGCTTCGTCGGCGCACTGGACGATGATCTGATAGCTCTCGGCGATCTGTTGCTCCTTGGCGTCCGCCCCGTCATCCTCGGTCTCCATCGACAACAGATCGACGAGCAACACGTCATCAAGCAGTCCGGGCGCTTCCACGCTCAAGTCGGCTTCGACCTCCAGCAGGTAGGTGGTCAGATCATCCGTGAATTCGCCGGCGATCTGCTGACTATTCGCGGCGACGTTGGCCGCTCGCTGCAACGCCTTCGACCAATCGACCACTCTCACGGCGAAGAAATGATCAGCGTCGATCCGAATGCCGTAGAGTCGGTTCGCCGCGTCGATCAGTTCGACCGGCCGATCGCCCCATTGTTGGCGGATCTGTTGCATCCGCTGGTGACCGCACACAAGCTCGCTCGTGCGGGAGTTCCAGACAATGCCCGATAGATCGCCGAACCTTTTCAGGGAACTGGCGAGGCCTCCGGCCGCCCTCTCGTTGATGCGGCGCGGGTTGGCGCCGTCGCCGGCTAACTCTGCGGTGTCGATCACCGCTGGCTGCGGGCTTACATTGGCCAGCTTCTTCTTAGCCACATGATCTCCTTTGTTAGCCGCGACTGAACTCGAAACCAAAGTCAGTCGTGAGGTCCTTGCCGGTTTGCTGCTCAATGCCGTCGGCCAAGTCGTCAAGCATTTTGTTGATCGCCGCCGCGCCGTTCTCCACCACGGTCCCCTCCGGGTGGCTGCTGCGTCCGCCGGCGTAACGAACTCCGTCAACCGACATACTCGCCCAAGCGAAATTAAGCGCCGCCGCGCGACGCCGCGTGAGCGTGATGTCGAGATGCATCGCCGCGTAGCGACCATCCCCGAAGTAGGTGTGAATCGGCAATTTGATTTCGACGTGGGTTGCCGATGGTTCGGCCTTCAATTGATCGGCGTCTGCCGCTGCTTTGGTTGTCTTGCGTGGCTCGCGCATCGCCTTCGCCTGCTTCGATTCGGGGTCAAACGTCATAGAGAGCTTCCTGGGGAGGTGACGGTCATGAACGGTCGACCGTCGGGCATAGTGAAGTGACTCGCGTCAGCGGCTGCTGGCCGCTGAGTGAACTCGCGCCGCTTAATCGCAATCCGCACGCCGCACAGATGGCCGGCAATCGCGGAGTAGTAATCGCAGTCGCCGAGATGGTTTGGTTTGCGGCTGGTGTTGGTGAAGACTTCGACGACGCCGCGCCCTGGCACGACTCGTCGCTCCTTCGTCTCCGCGCGAATCTGTTTGCGATATTCGTTTAACAGCCGGTGCTCTTCGGCCGACACGGGGTTGAACGTCCAGAGCGCTCCGTTCTGACCCGGCGGGGTCATGTAGCCGTAGCGTACAAATGCCTTCCATTCGTCGCTGTTACCGATGACGTACATCGGTTCGACGGTTGCGCCTGCGGCGGCGAACAGTCCTTCGTATTTGCTGCTCCGACGGATATGGCAGTTCTCTCCGATCCAGAGGACATTGCCCTTCACGTCGTCTGGGTGCCGGTACGAACCGGCGCCGGGCGGCTGCGATTGACCGCGTCCAAAGATTGGCGCAAAGCCCGGAATTCCCAACTCGGCATTCTCCAGCATGAACTCCCAGACGACGCGCTCCTGCCACCCGGCGTCAACCAGCGTCCAGCCGACGGCGAACTTCTGCCCCTGCTCATCGAAGTAGCCTGGCATGATCTTGCCGTCTCGAAATTGCCGCATCGCCTCCAGCAACGCCTCCCGGATGCCGAGCTCCTTGGTGCGAACCTCCATCGTGCCGATGTCGATCGCTGACGACTCGATGACTCCTTCGGCGGAAGTCCAGGCTCGCACGACGTAATGCAATTGGGTTTGCCGACAGTCCATCCCGCACGACAATGCGATCGCATTGGGCGGAACCTTGGCGACGCCCAGTTTGCTGACACGTCCCTTCAGGTCCTCCAGCGTGAGCGGCATCAGATCGAAGACTTCCGCCTCCCATGGCTCTGCCCACATGTACTGGCTGACCCACTTCTCGGTGCTCTCCTCTTCTTGCTCATCGATCGGATTGGCAGCGCGCCAGTTTTTGGCCGCGATGAACTCCGTCGTCCAGAACATGTTGTCGAACGCCGACCAACGAATGCCGCACGTGCGCGTGCGGGGAAGCGGTCCGTCGATAATCACCTCGCCGTTGTCCCCCAACCGCACTGACTGGCCTCGATGCACCAACACTGACTGGCGGCACATCGCCCGTCGCTGGTCCTCGGTGATCTCCTCGCCGCAGCTCGGGCAGGCCCACCAGGCGCTTTCGCGCGCCGTGATCTCGTCAGGAGCGTTTTCCCAGCCCACCAGGTCCTTGCGTCCCGGAACAACGAACTGGCGGCAATGAGGACAGGGTTTGAGAATCTGGCCTTGGCTCCCCGCCTTCCATTCGCGGTAGACCCATCCCTTGGGCGTGGTGACCGTGCATTCGCCCCAGAACCGGCCATCGTCGCCGAAGCTGGCGAGCCGCCCTTCGATCTCGCCGATCGGATTCGGATCAGTCGTGTTGATCGGCGGACGGTCGACCTTGTCTGCCTCCGTTACCGAGATTGCCTTGAGCGTAATGCCCGATCGTTTTTCTGATTTGCCTTGGCCCGAGAGGAACTTGAGTGTGCGGCCATTCTTAAACGTCACCGCCTCGAACCGACTCCCGCCGCGGCTGCCGGTGCCGAACGTCGGCATGAGTTCTGGGAAGCTCCGGTTGAACGTGCCGAAAAACTCGTCACGCCACTTGTCGGCGGCGACCTCCATCTGCGGCACGCCGACGCCGAAGTTGTCGCCGATCTCGAACAAGTGGCGCCCGGCGGGAATCACCAGATACAACAGCGTCTTGCCGCTCTGAACGCAGCCGAAACCGACGTGTCGGGTCCAGTACCGGTTATCGAACTCCTGCAGCACCAATCGGCTGAAGGGCTGCGTCTCGCAGCTGAAACACCCGCCCCCCTTGATGCCTGTGTCGTCGACTCGGATCGCTTCCTCAGCGAACCGGACATGATCGCGGATCACTTTCGGACGTCCGCGCTCAAAGAAGGCCGCAAAGTGTTTGCGCAACGACGCCTTGCGGGACGCTGGCAGATCAAGCGCTTTGGGGGTGAGCGTCATCGCTGCTGCCATCGCCATCGTCACCGAGTAAATAAGCAACATCACGCTCAATGTCGCGAGTCGTCTCCAAAAACATCTGTTGCGCATCGGGACCGAAACGCTTGCCGAGGCGTTCGCCAAAGTCTCGCCAACCGTCGGCGATCCTGCCGGTGATCTTGGCCACGGCGTCCGCTTCGAGCATCGACTCTTCGCGCAAGAGCCGCTTGTCACGGAACTCCAACGCCCGTTCCTTCCAACACTCTTCTTGCCAGTCGCGGTTCTCGTCAGCATCAGGAAAAAACTCCTCGACGGCTCGTCGGCTCTTGGCCGCTTTCTCCGCCTTGAAGATGACAGCCGAGTGTCGGGCAAGGATTCCCCACAGATGCCGCGCCACGGCGCCCAGATCGACCGTCTTGGCATGCGGTTCCCATGGCACATCGAAGCGGTCGTGGAAGTCGAGCGCGACTTTGCTCGACGTCCCCAGCAACTTGCAGGCGATCGTCTTCGGGAGTGATTCGAGATACGCGGGACCGTACTTCTCCCGGAGTTTCTTCTCGTGCTTCTGAAGCGCCGACTCTTCGCGTTGCGTGAAGTCCTTGCTGCCGGCCCTCAACTTCTTGAGAGCCGACTGCAGCGCCGAATCGATCTGGTCGCCAACCGCCATGCACTAGATCCACCTCATCGCCGCTAACAAAAACCTGCCCGCCAAGGCCCAACGCCGCAACTCCTGCCCGGTCTCGGACTTAACCTCGCGCGCCAAACTTACTAACCCGCCGATTTTGCCAACTTGTATGAAAAAACCTGTCGATCGCGGCGGCTGCCGCCCCCGTCCCGCCCCCCCTAAAAAGGACCCCAAGGCCCCCGGGGGGGGGCTCCCCGAATGACTCTCTAAGGTTTCCAATCCATCCACAATTATTCCACTCACTAGCTCAACAGACTCTCTATGGATTCTCGTTAAGGTCACTCCACCTCGGTCATTCCCCACAGCTTCACTCGCACCTGCTCCGTCTCGCCGGTGCGCATGGTGACTGGCACGGTGATGATGCGACGCTCGCCCGCGGTCACCGTGCCGCTGGTCTGGACCATCGCGATCCAGTCGTGCGGGCCGAGCTCGGTGGCGGTGACGTCGCCACCTGAAACGACTGGCTCTCCGACATCGAAGACTCGCACCGTGCCATAGAGCGGACTCATGTCGATGCCGAACGGAATGTTCGTCGCCCCTGGCGACAGTCGCAGCGGCTGTGGGCACTCAAGGACGCCATCGGTTCGTGAACCGACTGCAATGGTGTACGCCTTGGCCGGCGGCTCGTTGATGCGGGGCTGACTGGCGCCGCCCCCGCCTCCGCTCGGCGCCTCCGCCAGCGCCGCCTCACTGAACACGCCGGAAGAGACGAACGCCGCCCGCAAGTATTCCAGCGACTGCTGAACGGTTCCGGTGCTGAGAGATGCGGCGAGGATGGCCGTGGCGTTCTCTGCGGCGGTCGGCACGTCGTCTACGCTCGCTTGGCTCGCCTTAGCGTCCATAATCGTCTTCAGCGCCTGATTGCCGTAGGCGCCGCTGCCGACGATCGCGTTAGCGGCTGAAGATTGAGTGGCAGCCGTGCTTGCTTGCGTCAGGGTGGCCGCCGTGTCCGCGAGAATCGCCGACTGAGCGCCCGCCGTGCCGTAGGCCGCTGCAAGCAACGAGCGGGCCGCAAACTCAGCGTTGGTCGGCACGTCCAGCAGCAACGTGCCGTTGGCTGCGATCGCCGCATCAATTGCGTCAGTTTCGGCGATGACGTCGTTGACCATGCCAACGAGAGTTGAGGCGTTGGCGTCTTGGGCCGTATCGAGCGAGTCGAGCGTATTGATCGTGCCAGCGATTCCGCCGACGTTCCCGCTCAGCGTGCCGTTAAAGTTAACGGTGGTGTCCGCGTTGCTTCCTGCGACGAACAAGCCGCCTGACGCGCCTGCCGTCGCTGACGGGAGGTAGCTGGTCTTGAGCGTCGTCGCCACTAGCTGACTGCTCACCGTAAGCTGCCGCTCGGTGGCTCCGTTCGCGCCGCCGACGACAGACGCAATCCGAATCCGGTAGCTCTTCCCCGCTTCAAAGCCATTGGCTGCAGTGCAAGTGATTTGCTCGCTGTACCAGCCATCGGTATTCGCCGAATCCAGTACGGCCATCGAGCCGGTGAGAATCGGCGTCGCCGTTTCGTCCTCATAGACGCGGTAGGTCGGGACGCTGTCGGCGTCGGTCGGCTCGCCGGTCACGTTCGAGACGGTCGTCACCTCGAAAGTGAACGTTTCGTCGATGGCTCGGAACGCTTCGGCGTGCGCGGCGGCGGCCAGCATCATGGAGGCTAGAATCGTTCTCATTCGATCACCGGAATCGTTGGGCGACTGTTGAAGTTGATAAACGGCACCGCATAAGGCCCGCGTACCACGTTGTTCGGATCGCGGGCGTTGCCGAGGCAGTCGTACTGAAGGCCGAGATTCACCGGGGCTGCTTTGCCGCTGGCGAAGTTCGTCGCAAGTTCGTGGCCCGGACCAGGCAGCATCGTGCTGCGCGTGCCGGCTCCCATAATCAGGTAATGATTGTCCAAGTCGACCCCGACTACCGCGTCGGTTGAACTTGAAATGTTGTAGTACGCGCAGCCGTCGTTGATCGTGGTGTTATTGCCCCAGCTCACGACGCAGTTCGGCGTCGGCGTGTTGTTGACGTAAGTGCAGTTGCGATGCACTCGCGGGTCTTCCTCAGAAAAGAAACCGAGCCGCCGGTCCCACCACAGCGTGTCGGTCGTGTCGCCCTCAAACCAGACGCCGCAATGATCCCAGTGCGTGTCATTGGTTTGAGCGGTGTTCAAAACCGTGTAATTGGTCATCGACGTCGTGTTCGCGGCGAGCAGATTAAAGACGTAGCGATGATTGATCAGGTAAGCCCGCTCATCGATCGCCGCTTGCACGACGACGGCCAATCCACTGACCGGCGTGAATGTGCTGGTGCAGTTGATAAAGCAATTGCTGACTTCGTTGAAAATCGGATAGACATCCGGAATATCGCAGTCGATCCAGAACGCCCGGTACTGCGCTAGGTTGTAGCTGGTCACCGTCGTCGGATTGCCCCACACGAGAATCGACGGCGCGAATGGCGTCGTCGCGGTCGTCACGTCTCGTTGCCCTTGACAGATATAGAGTGCTCCCATGATCGTGCCGTTCGTGTGGCCGTAGACCGAAGCGCCGTCACGAACGGGCGTCGTCGTCGAGGGTAGCTCCGCTCCGATGCACTTATTATTGAGGCAGACGAACTCGTGGGCGCCGTCCGCCGCGTAGCCGTTTAGCAGCGTGGGCGTCGTGGCGGGCATCGCCCAGCCGTACTCGCAATTGGCGACCCCCAGATAGCCGCCGCTGCTCGTGCCGTACTGGGCGATAATGTGGGTCGAGCCGTAGTAGCACTTGCAGTTCGTGAAGAGACACGCTTCGGAGCCGGAACCGCTAAAGCGGAGGGGAGAGTTTTGATTTGCCTCGTTCCCGTTGTCCATCCCGAAGCCGACGATGAACAGCGAGTCGACGCGGCAGCCATCGGCGGTGGCCAGAATGGCCGTATCTGTGTTGTCGAAGACGACCTCGGTCGAGACGCTGTTAAGGTTCTGGCCGAAGTCGACGCGCAATTCGTCGGTCCCCGCATTGTAAAAGAACGTGCCGCCGCAGCCGGTGATGGTCGTCGGTACGTCGCCTACCGCCGACACCCGAGAGATTGGAGCGGTGAGATACAGATTGGTCGTAGGGTTGATGACCCACGCCACGTCCGTTGCGAGCGTCCGAATGTACTCGGTGGCACTGCCGTTCTGGGTCCATCCAGTCGCGTAGAGCGTTGTCCGGCGAATCTGAGGCTCAGCCCCAGTACCGTAAGCGCCGATCGTAATGTCGTCGGTCGTGATGTTGAGCGTGTTATCTTCGCCGTGGGTGCAGCGAAAGACTTCACCTCGCTTGATAAGAAACGCTTTGCCGGGCGACATCTGGGCTTCGATCAGTGTGACTGCGTCGCCCCAGTCAGCGCAAAGCCAGGGGGCGCCGACGGTCCCGTTGCCGCTGCCTCCGGTACTATTGCCGGCGGCGTCTTGCTCCAGATAAAACGTCGTCGTCCGGCTGAGCGGGCATTCATCGCTCTGGCTCCGCTCGTAGATGTAGCGCGGAGCATAGCCGAGGATTGCCCCCTTGTGCGGATGCGGCACCGGGCCAACCAGCGTTGTGTGCGGCGCACCGGCAGAAGCTGGCGCGGCCAGCGAGAGCATCAACGTAATTGTTAACGGCAGTCGTCGCTTCACTTCACCAGCCCCCTCTCTGCACAAGTACTCTTCGCGAACCCCTCGCCGCCTTGAAGCCGGTCCAGACGGCGATGCGGCAGCGTGACTTGCCGGGTTCGCATCGGTTGCGAACACCGGCCGAGAACCGCAATTGGGATGCAAGGCCATCGCAGCGTCGTGTGGTGAGATAATCGAGCTTGCATCGTCATTCGATCTAAAAATCGCCGGCAAGCCGCGGGGTGGATCTCGCGAGTCGATCCCAGGGCAGGTGGGATCAAGCGCGGGGTGCGGCCTGCCGACGGTAAGTTGCCATGGTTGCGCGATCTCTCCGAAGATCGCCGCTACTTACTTGTGGGCGGTTCGCCGCATGGCGTGCGATTATTTTTCGTCGTCGCCTGCTGAAATCTCAGATTTTTTCTCCGGCCGATAATCCGCCAACAATTGCCGTAGCGCACGAATCCCTCGGCTTCGCGAGACGCGCACTTCGCTTCTACTCAGGCCCAGATGCTTGGCCGCCTCGCCGAGCGACCTTCGCTCGACTTCCGTCGCAATCATCACGGCGCGGTCACGCGGATGGAGACGCTTTAGCATTGCTTTGATCTCCTTCCGCTCGATTTCGTCCAGCTCTCCTTGCCGAGGCGACTCAACCTCCTCGCTAACCTGCCACAGACCATAGGTTCGCCGAGCCGCGCGGGCCTCATGCTTGTAAGCCGCATTCTTCGGCACAGCGATCGGTCCTCCGGGCTTGAAGCTCTTCAGCGTGCGCACCACCGTGGCGTAGACGAACGTCCCCAGGCGTGCGCCACGCGCCGGGTCGTAAGACGCGACCGCTCGCTCCAGCGCCTCGACCGCCGCGGTATACGCCTCGTCACGGTCCGCGCCCTGCAGGTCGGCTCGCAGCTTTCGCGTCAACGACGCCGCCAGCGGCAACAGCGACTGGCAAAGAGCGTTCCTGGCCTCGCGGTCACCCAGGCGCGAGCGGCGAAGCAGCTCGTGTTGTTCCTCAGCAGTGAGTTTTGGCTGCCGCATTGATTTCCTTCGTCGGAGGGTGGTCGGGTTTGGCCGCTGCGACCTGGGTCGTGACGGCCGGTGGTAGGGGGGGTGGGTGGTCGGTCCCCTTTAGGGGGCCGACCACCACCCCCCCGTGGTCGGGTGGTCGGCAGGGTGGTCGGTTAGAACCCGACCACCCCCGGAAATTCGAATTCAGTAGCGGTGTAGAGGGTCGTTTTGTTGTGCATCTTGAAGGTCTCTTCGGCGGTAACGCGGCCCTCCATCTCCAACGTCGCGAGCAGCCTGTCGAGGCGGTCCTTGCCTATCGAAGTCTTTACCCGGATCTCGCGGGGAGTGGCGGGAGCAGCGTGCAGTACGGACATGATTTGGTCGCAGGCCATCGTGTCGGCCAACTGCCGCCGGCTTTCTTGCGATGTCTGGAGGCCCTTGAGGCGGTCCGGATCAAGCTCTCCATCTGGGACCCACAGCGGAAACTCCCACCGCAGCGCCACGGGCTCGATCGGCGCGAACGATCTCACCGCCGCGTCAAGCACGGCCACGCCTGGCGTCTCATGCTCGCGAATCACGCAGTGGGCGTCCGCCGCACGGGCTTGGCTCCCAGCGCCGGCGCCGACGTCCACCACTTTCTTGTCGGATTGACTCCCTTTGGTCGCATGATGAACCATGATGAACGCCGCGTTGGTCATCTCCGCCAACCGGTCCACCAAGTTGTAGAACTGCGCCTCCGCCGCGTTGTCATTCTCCGACGTGCCAGTCGCCGCGAAGCGATACTTTGCATCCAAGATGATCGCGGCATACTCGCCCCGTTCGATCCCGGCGAAATCGGGCATCATCTCCTGCAGGCTGCGCAGGTTCCCTCGCAGGGACCAGACGTCGAGTCCTTCGCAAAACTCTTCGACTTGCACCCCCATCGCCTGCGCCACGAACGGGATGCGGTGCGAGAGGGTCTCCTTATGCAGTTCGTTGTCGATCAGCAACACGCGACCGGGCGTCGTCGCGAACCTGCCCAGCCAGTCGCGTCCGAGGATGATCGAGAGCGCCAATCCATAGGCCAGCCAACTCTTGCCAACCTTGCTATGCGAGATCAGATTGGCCGTCTCGCCGCGACGCAAGAGTCCGTCAATGATCGGCGGCTTCAGCGACGGGTAGCTCTGGTAGAGATCGAGGAACCGAAATTTCTCGACCGGCGGCAAGCGAAACGGCGAATCGCTCGAAGCGTCACCCGACTCTGCTCGATTCGGCAAACTGTCAGTCCCGTCGACTCGCTTTGGCTGCTCGCCATATCCTCGACGCGCAAGTTCCCTTGCCGCGGCCGAGAAGTCGCCCTGATGGTGCAGCGTGGCGTACAGCCCAAACTTCGTGTAGCTCGTGCAGGAGTTTCGACCATCCGCCCCTTGCAATGGGCTAGCATTGTCGGTGAAGCAACAGAACAGTTCATTGCCATGATGGCTTTGCATCCCAGTCGTCGCCGACCAACCCGCCTCTTTCCTCGGACGACGCCAGTAGCGAATCGCTCCTCGCTGATGGTCTTCAACCCAACCATGAGGAGTCAGGATCTCTTCCCAGGAGGTGCGTGCGCCGAAGTCGTCGCCCGGCGAGAGGCCCGCCAAAGGAATTATGGTTGCTTGTGGAGCGTTGATTTCGCTATGCCACTCGTCGAACGATACTGCGACCCGAAACAGCGTCTCGCGCTCAACCGGCGTGATCTCGTTGACCTCGGTAGCGCTTGGCCCAGCATGATGGATATACTCGCGCCCCGTGCGATGACAGCAGCCCGGCGACCCAGGCGCGACGATGTACCCTCCTTCGCCGCGGGTCTCAATCGTCGTCTTCGGCTTCCGTCCTCCTTCGGCCGGGTCGGGTCGTCGCGCAAGTTTCTGATTGCCCGCGACCTCTGCGCATCGATAGAGCACGTGATACCCTTGCTCAGGCGTCTGGTGCACCGTGAGCCGGGCGACGAGTCCTGGCGCCAGCCGCTCTACCTCTTCGCAGAACGGTTCAAACAACTCTGCCAGGTCAAAGTCGATCGCCTCCAAGTTGCCGCTGACGGCCCCGCAGATGATCCCCACCCCAACGTTGTCGGCCAGAAAGTGGCGTCCGAGCTCCCCGGGCGCCAACCGCTCCTTCTGCAGCGCCGTCCAGGGGATCGTTGGGTTTTTAGCGCCTCCGGAAGCGATCGGCACCACCGAGAGGCCAGCGCTTGTGTAACCCTGCGCCCACGTCAGTGCGGACTTCGGCTTCCCATTCTGCTTGGAGAGACTCGATTCTCGCATCCTGCCCTGCCGCCTGCTCAGTTGAATCGGTGATCGTGCCGACAGATCCAGTGCCGGCGGAACCGCTTAGAAATACTCGCGCACGTTCCCCGCAGGTTTGCGTCGCACGCGCCGCGTCGGGGCGCCAGAGTGTGGGATCACCTGCCGAGACCGCTTGAACGCGTCGAGCGCGTCGGGGGTGACAGAGTATCGCGGCCGGTGACAGCCGCGATTGGCAAGATTCAAGGCCGCGAGCTCACCGCTCCTGATCCAAGCGATGACCTTCTCGACGGCGACGCCGAACTGTTCAGCGATTTGAGGCGGAGTGAGATTTCGCTCGCCCGGTGAAACTCTGGACATGAAGAAACCCTCGCAATGCAGTGGAAGTCACTACATCCGAGGGTCGCAGATCTGGCCCGCAAAGTCCCTAATGAACTCATCATGAATCGTGGTTCATGAGGAGTTCATGAACTAAATCCGGTAGCTCCGGTGGCCCGGTCCGTGGCGAAGAATTGTCGACGCCGTCATGGTTGCGAGGACGTTTCCGATCGAACTACTGTTTCCGTCTTGGTACTTTGCAATGTACTTCGTGAGGATGTCGTCCGCTGAAAGTGGGGTGTCGCTCGCTTTTACGATGTCGTAAACGTCTTGTTGCAGAGGCGTCAGTCGCCCGCCTCTGCTCAGGACGAGTTCTAAGAAGTCCGTATCAGGCAATGTCGCCGTCGACTGCTGGGGGAGCATCCATACGGCGCGGGCGACCTCCTTGCTCACACGCCACTCAATTTCTCCCTCCGGGAGAGCATGGAACTTCGTGAACAGGTGCGCCAGTTCGTAAAGGTGGTGTGTGTATATCGACTCGCTGACATCGCGTAGGTCGGGTGGCTCCGCCAATTCGTTGAGTGTTACGGGGAGGCCTTTGTCCTCAAAGAATGTGAGTAGCGCGTGCACTATCCTGTTGCACCACCTCTCGAACAGGATGCAATAATTGCCTCCGCGATCTCCCTCAAGCGACACCAGCTCTGGATGCAGCACCCAAAGCGCATCAGTCACTCCGGGGGCTGCAAGTGCTTTGTTTAATCGCGTTACATCCGGGACTATCCACGTCAGAGAGTGGTGGAAGGAACTGACGCCTTCGTCCTCGAACCTCCATAGTTCTTCCCCTTGTTCGGGGTGGTCGTCTGGCAGATCCGCGTATCGCATGGAAGTAATGACGGGCGCTAATCGCGGGTCATCACGCTCAAAGGGTGGATATTCGCTATCACCGAGGTCGTCGGCGATGAATGCCGCAATCGAGATTATATCCCGGCATGTGTACGCCACTTGTTTGGCGGCGTCGTTCACGGCGCGGAGCGCCGACTCTGTTGGAAAGATCATGCCTCACCTCCATGCGCGAGTTGATAGCCGCGCCCTCCGGGGCCTTTGCTTAAGATCGTGCAGCGAGTGAGGAACGCCAGGTGGTTGCTCACCGATCCCGTTTTGGAGTCGCCATACTTGCGTGAAAGCTCGCTCTCAATATCGGCGGCCGACACTATCCGTCCTGCTTTTTTGATGATGTCGACGATCTCTGTTTCGGTTTCTGTCAGATAGCCGCCGCGCGCTTTCCAGAGGCCATAGAAGTCGGCGGTATTGAGACTGTCGCGGTCGTTGGGAGCTTCTATCGCGGCGAGGGCAAGCTGCTCCTCTTTATCGAGCAATGCATCGATATCGTCGAAGTCGATTGCGTCGGTGAGGCGGGCTACCGCACCAGCGATTTCGCCAATGGCGCTGCGAATAAGAACGGCCGTGAGCGGATGCGTGTGTGAGAACTCGCCGTGACCACGCAATGCTGGCTGCGACCGGATTGCCTCAATAAAGTTCACCCCGGCACTCCATAGTAGTTGGGCATAGCTCTGGCTAGTTGTGCCAAATAAAGCCACAGGAGAGGGGTACAGGGATTGGAGGGTTACGTGGAACTCATCGGCCTCAAGTCGACGTTCCAACTCGGCGACGTCACCTCGCAGCCAAGAAGCATAGTGCACAAATGAGTCAATCGATGCCGAAGCATGAGCAGTGGCAGCGTCAATCGCTGCTTCCACGCGGTTGCAAAACAACCACTCGCCCAACAAATGCAATTGCGAAATGTCGAAAGCCACACGCCGCGCTGCTTCAGTCGCTGCGCGCACACTGGCCTCTGTCGCCGTCCGCACGGTGGTTTTGCCGCAGATCGACGAATCGGCCGTGAGAGCTTCTGGAGTGTTTGTCTCGACCGTGTTGGATGGTTTCATATTCCGTTCGCAATTCTAGTATGGTGGCGTGCCCACGTTCGCCTGCGTCTATGGCCTTGCGCTGAAGGCAGACGTAGCGCCCCTCACTGGCAGGAGACGTTGCAGCATGGCGTGTAGCGCGGAGGACAGTATCAGGGTCGGGATCGTCCCATTCGGATTCGAGCCAAGGAAAAGACTCGGCGTACCGCCACGCTAATCTGTGTAGGGGCTCGCAGGCATGGCGAGCATCGCGAATGTCCTGCTCATATGCGCCGTGCTTCATGCTTTGATGTATTGCCTGAACCAACCGCCAGACGCACGAAACGTCACAATGAGTCATGGTGTCACACGCCGCCATGAAATCTAGCGCCTCGCGCTCAAGCTCATCACCGTGGTAAGACGTTATACGTTCGCGCCGCAGTGATTGTGCCACGTAGGTGTTGACGGTTTCCCACGCGATAATGGCGTTGTACCAGTCCATGGTCCTAAACCACGAGCGACCGTCCCACACACGATCGCAGACCTCACAGTGGTAAGGGTCCAATTCCGCGTCGAACTGCGACATGCGGTACGTTTCGTCGCGACACTTGCATCGCCAGAAAGGGTGAGCCGCTGCGTGCTCCACTACGTCCTTCTCGATGTCGCGCTCGTCTTCCGCGTCGTCGCTCGGCGTGTCGTCCGCCATCAGATAGCCCTCCAATCCAACCCGCTCACCGCGGCCGACGCTGGAGGGCGTGCGGGCCGCGGTGAGTGACGCCGGGGATCAGCCGGCTAGTTGGTTTGCGTGAAAGAAATGTCGCTCGGATTGTAAGGGACGCCATGCGACTCAAGCAAACAGCGTTCAGCTGCGAGCAGCCTCCTTCGGGAGCAACTCGCGCCATGGCATCTTCGATTCACGCCGAAAGAGCCACTTTCGGACGACGTCGCTTGCCGCTTCCAATCGCCGGTCGCTGATTCTCTCACGATAGGCGGCTGACATCGAGCTGTCCGCATGCCCCATGATCGCGTTCACCGCCACCTGATCCGCACCCTCGCCGGCGATTGTTTCAAACGTGTGCCGCAAGGCATAGAAGCCGAGTCCCGGCCGGTGCATCGCCAGGCTGTCGAGAAGCTTGCGAAACTCTTTCGAGACCGGCGAATCGGGAGTCTCTTTTGCCCACGCCTTGCCATACTTGGTGACAAAGACCAATTGCTGATGTTCCGACGCCTTGGGGGTGGGGCGCTTTTCCATCGCCTCGCGCATCGCAGCGACAGTCTCAGGCCACAGAGGAACCCGCCGCTTAATCGCAGTCTTTGGCCGCGGAAAGTCAATCCAGCCACCATTCAGGTCAACAGCCGATAACGGCAGCCGACCGCAGTCGTGGTTTCCAAAGCCGCAATTGACTCCTAGTAGAATCATCGCTTTCATTGGCGCCGGAGCTGCCTTCAGTAACCGGCGCAATTGTCGCGCCTCGAACATTCGCTCACCCTTCTTATGGCGCTCCGTGCGTACCACTCGCTTCGAGGGCTTCTTGAATCCGGGTCCGAAGCGAATTGGCTTCTCAAATAGTTCGGCGTCGTACCCGTACTTGAAGAGCGTCCTAATCCGTTGGACTTCGTTACCCACCGAATTGACGTTCCGGGTCTTGGCAATCCTCGCTCGCAGCAGCTCGAAGTCATCGCTTCGCAAGTCATCGACGGGACGATGGGCGCCGAAAAACTCGACAACCAACTTGGCCGAGGCAAAGTAATCGTCGTAGGTTCGCCGCGTGATCTCGCCGAGGTTTAGTGCGTCATCCTTCACCCCGATAAACCGATTGCACAGGTCACGAACTGTTAGCGAGTCGCCCTTCGTCCGAGGCTTCCGACCGGCAAGCAGGTCGTCTTTTTGGTCAAGCCAGAGCAGGATGGCCGCGGCCCCCTTAGGGTCCTCGGTAACCTTCCCAAAGTAAACGAATTTCCCAAGGACCTTCTTGGCCCAGCGGCCCGAAGCATGTGGAAACAATGGGAAGTCTGGACGGGGTTTCGTTGGTCGAACGAGCTTGCTAGAATTGCCCATCTGGTAGCACCTCGCGACAGGAAGCAGGTGGTGTCAGCGACACCCGCCTGTAGCCGCCGGCAGGTGTCACGATCGACGGCTTTCAGTCTATTTGGTGTCAGAACAGGTGTCTAGCACCCTCTGACACCCCTCAAATGGGCCGAAATAATCGCCTTAAATCGTTACAGCGCAACAACTTGCACCCCTAGCTCAATTGGATAGAGCATCGGACTACGAATCCGAAGGTTACAGGTTCGACTCCTGTGGGGTGTACTCTTTTTCCGCGAATTCCATTGGAATCTCGCATTCTGCACCGGCTTCCCTTCAGACTACTGATAGTCGGCAACGGTGACCGCGCTATGTTCGTCGGCCACTAGATTCATCGCTGCCGCCGCTTGGGCGAAAAGCGGCGCAGTGGTGGCCAAAGAATCGTTGCGCCTGCAGCGGAACGACATATAGTCGTTCATTTTGGCAACCGAAGGGTTTGGCTTCTCATGGTAAAGGCAACTAGTACAAAAACGTGAAGTGCCTGAATTCCAGGCTTTTTCGGCCAAAGCAGGGCGTTATACACGTTATACCGAAGGCCGCAGTAGGCTCCGCAGCAAATACGGCCCGATCAGTCGCAAACTGCGTTTCTGCTACAAGTATCGTGGAAATTCCTCTTGCTCAAGCGATGAAGGCGGCGAGCCAGAAGAAGCGATGAAGTTTCGTGTTCCTTGTTCCCGACGATGTCGGAAGACGCGTTCGGTGCTCCAAGTCCGCCTCCCCGCCCGTCGCTTCGAGCGCACGCTGCCAAACGCCTCGCTTGCACTAGCGGTTGAACCGCTGAAACACCGAATTCCACGGGCCGAAACGTTCCGGCAAGTCGCGCCACGGCGACCCCGTGCGAGCGATCCACAGCACCCCGTTGACGAACCGCCGATTGCTGGCAGCCGTGCGGCAGGGGTCACCCGCCTGGCCGGGCAGCAGGTCACTGATCAACAGCCATTGTTCGTCAGTGAGTTCGTGGCGACCCATCGATTGGCTCCTCCATGAGCGTTCAGGATGCACCAATCGATACCAAACCTCGCGAAATCAGGCGATCGGAATGTCAACACGACCTAGTCGATCGAAGCCAGGCAGTCTCGAATCAGTTTTGCTGATCTTTGCACGTTGCCGGAGGCGTAGTAGCGCCGCGTCGTGTCTACGCTCGAATGCCGCATGATCCGCGAAACTTCTCGCTCAGGAACACCAGCTTCAATCAAGCGGTCCGCGCAGCTGCGGCGGAAGTCGTGGGCGCTCGCATACTTGGCGAAGTGACCCCCGCCCGCCGGTTGCACCACGACGCCCGCTTTAAGCCCAATCTCGCTGATAACGCGGCCCGCCCATTCGCGAGAAACTCGCCATTGCTTCGGCGACCGTCCGACCCTTCGTTGCAGACTCGTTGGTGAGAACGCCCAATCGGATCGATTCGCGACCGGGGTTTCGATCAGCACCCGCTCAAATTCCGGTAGCAACGGGATTGACTCCTCGGTTTCATTTTTCTGCATGGTCGCTGGGATCTGCAGAACCGGTAGCATGCCCTTAGGCCACGCGGGAACGATGTAGCGATTATTGGACCAGTGAACGTGCATGAGTTCGCCAAGCCGTAGGCCGCTAGCCCACAACCCGCGGAGCATGTAACGCCACGACTCAGCGGAATCCTCGCCGACGACGCCCTCGGTGGCGTTCAGCATGTCCTGCAATTCTGCAACAGTGAGCGGGCGGCCCTTCATGTGCCGCAGCTTCGAAGTCTTCAGTCGTCGCAGCTTAGGGGCCGACTCTATCATTCCCATGTAGTCAGCCCACCGAAGCGCCGCAATTAGCACGGCCATGTAGGTCCGCACGGTGTGGGGCGATCGTGGCTTGTCAACTCGACCCATCCCCTTAGCCGGAGCGCGACTTTCGACGCCGCTCAATAGCGCCAACTGCAAATGCTGGAGCGCCACGGTCGTCGCGACGTCAGCGAGCCGCTTCGGGCGTAGAATTCGCTCGATGACGTTAAGGCGCGACTCGGCGTCGATCTTCGATCGCAACATGCATAGATGCAAAGCGGAGTACTGTTCGCGAAATGCTCGCCAAGAAATATGCTTTCTCATACTCGACCTCTCGCTTTCGGTTAAACCCAGTAAGGGCAACTATCAAGAAACGAATTCTTCGTCGAACCAAAGCGGGAATGGCTGTTGCAGTGGCCGAGGATATCCTCGATCCCCTCGACGCCGAATTTCTCTAACCTACTGGCCTTTTACAACAGGTGTAATATCGAACCGAAGGCCGCGTCAGTCAGACTGGTACGCACGCGCAGCTAATGCCCTGGGCGGCAAGTATCGCTCCATGGTTGAGCAGCAGATTCACATGACGCTCGGCAGCATGGCGCCAGCGGGGGGGGGGGCAGCCGGCGAACTCGCCTGAGAAATTACTGCCCCACGGCAACGTCCGCAGGCAATGAATAACTCTTGCGAATCTCTTCGCGATCGAAATCGACAGGGACCTCTTCATCGGAGTTCGCCTCCAAATCGGCGAGCGTCTTCGGTTGATCGCTGACGCCCTTCGGCGGGACTTCGACTCCTGCGGACCAGACAATCGCATTGAGCACTAGCTTGCGGAAATTGGGGTCGGACCAGTTCCAGTGGACATGCCCCCCGGTGAACCCAAATCCCCGACCGCCGTCGTCTCGCACGACGGCCCATGCGACATGCTGAGGTTCTCCGCGCTTAATTGCTGCGCGCACCGCTGGGTTACCGCTGTGACTGCCATCAGGCCGCGAGAGCGTCTCGGCCGGCGGCAAAGCAGTAAGGATCGGCGTGACGTTTCGCATCTCATCCCGAAACCGCATGTGATAGTACCACTCGTCGTTGATCTCAAACGGCTTCACGCCGCGGGTGATCTGATGTTCGGGAAGATCATTGAAATTCGCCGTCCAATGCGGATTGACGGACCAATCAGTTTCAAAGTATCCGCCGATCCATTCCAGAAACTTATCCCCAGTCGGTCCTTTCGGCGCTTCGACTGCGTAATGAAGGCAAACAATGCCTACGCCTTGCTTGGCTAGTGCGTCAAGCTCTTTCAAGTGCGCGGTAACCATGTGACCTCCGCCTCCGTCTCCGTACATCACCACGCAATCAACGCCGTCAAACGCCTTGGCATCGCGAGGCCAACCAGATCGGTAGACCTGCGCCTCAATTGGCAAGCTCGAATTGTTCAATGATTGGGCGAGGAGATTGCAGCCTGCCCAATGGTCATGGGCGCCGTAGCCATGGCTTGGTTCGCCCGCGAGCAGCAATATCTTTTGCATCGCCTTGCTCTTAGTCGCATCGCTGTTTTCCTTTTCATTCGCGTCAGTGCGCAACGCCACATGAACTCGCGCGACGTCACCCATGTAGTTATTACGCGCCGCCGGATTGTCGGCGGCGTTCCGCACGAGTTCCAGCGACTCGGCATCGCGGCCGAGGGCTTCGTAGTAAAGGCCCACATAGAGGTCGGCGTAAAACTGGGCCTCGCCGCCAGCTTTCTCGCCAACTTGCAAGACTTCCTCGGGCGTCATGAGCCCGGCAAACATTTGTTGAATCTGCGACATCGGCGCGCGGGAATCGCGAGTTACCTGCATCAGGCGTTTTCTCGCTCCCTCGACGGTCGCTTGCGAGCAGCGCGACTCGCACAGAAAATGCCAAGCCGCGTTTTCGACGTCCTGCGGGTTGACGGTCTGGTGAAGTTTGAACTGCTTCGCGCCCGCTGCGAAATCGCCGGCGTAGTAAAGCGCGATGCCGCGTTGCCAGTGCTCGGCTTCTCGTTGCGGTTGTAGTTGGATTTGCCGATCAAAGTCAACGATCGATTCGGAAATGCGGCCTTGACGAAAATGGTCCTCCCCGCGCGAGTGCAGAATACGCGACGCCAACGCACTGGCAAGCGTCTGCGAAGCATCGTTAGGGCGGTCTGACTCCAGCAGCGGTTCCAAGCAACGAAGGGCGCCGTCCCCATCGCCGTCACGCAGGCGTTCCTGGGCGGCGGCCAACTCGGAGCTTGATTCGGTAGCATCCGCCGCTGCGGTGAGACTGAGCAGCACGGCGGTCACAATAACTCGAAAAACACACATCGGCGTGGCACCTATTGGCAATTGCGATCGCATCTGGGAGGAAATCTGCGGAGTGAACGCCAAGCTCCCCAACTTCAAGGACAGGATTACTCACCAGCAAATTATGAAGTGAATCATGCGGGAGGCATCACCTTGGCTCCCGGCGTGGCTTGTTCAATATTCGGATTGACGTCGGCATCGACGTCACCCATCGCCCAACCCAGTCCGCCCAACAGAATCTGCTGGAACGTCGGATCTGACCAAACATCTTCGCGATGCCCCATCGACGTATAGAAGACGCGCCCCTTGCCGTGGCGGCGGGCCCACGTTGAGGGAAACGCCGGACGCTCATAATCTTTGCCCTCCATTCCCTGCGTGTCCTGCGCCAAGATCACATGCAGGTCGTCGGCAAAGTTCTTCAAGGAGTACCATTCTTCATTCAACTCGAATGAGTCCTCCTCGCCGTTGGCCGCCGCTTTCCCTAAGCCCGGAAACCGCGGCGACTTAATGACCTGACGCGACTTCTGCTGCGGACCGTGGCTGATGAACTCGCCGCCGAGCATGGCGATGTAGGGGTCGACTTCGGATTGAGCTTCCCGCGGCGGGCCCGCCGAGTGGAACGTGTCGGCGGCGCAATGCGAACCGACAAATCCCATGCCGTCGGCGACTGCGGCCAACAGACGTTTCTTGCCCTCCGCCGACATGGCGGGCTGCATGTCAGTGCCAACCGTAGTCAAATCGCCCGTCGTGTAAAACACGACCGCGTCGTAGACCGAGAGGTCGTCGTCGAACACCCGTCCGTCTTTGGTCGCGTGGACGTCGAAACCATGCTGTTTGCCAAGATCGATCAGCGTCTGTTCGGCGTAAGAGAGGGCGTCTCCCTCCCGCTTGATGGCGGAGTGCTCGAAACCGGCGCTCTTGGTGAAAAACAGCACGCGGCGTTTTGGCCCCGCAGCCGCAATCGCCTGGCGCCAAGGAAACTGAAGGCCAGCGGAAAGTGCCGCTGCCGATACAAGCATCTGACGGCGATTCATGACAGACGTTAACTCCAGAAGAGACGTGGGAGCAAACTCGTCGCGTGGACCTGGCGACAGTATACACTCGACTTAGCTTGATCCGCACCAGATCCCGCTCCATCAACCTGGCCACATGGCTTACGTCGAATTGAGGGCCTCGAGGAATTTCGTTCTTCGGGTTGGGCGTCGCTAAACTCTGGATCCTATCGCGCAAATACCATAATTTGTTTACGACAGTTGACCAAGGAACGGCGCCGGAAGAAGGCCAATGGCGGAGGTACTGACGCTTTTCTACTTCGAAATGCGTCGCAAGCTACCGTGCGATGCGTCCAATCCCCCAAGTTCACTGGAGCTTCGCATTTCGGCGACCCGAGCAGTCGCGAAATGAATTGCGGGAGCATAGAATCCAGGGAGCCATTTCATCCTCTTCCACACGTCGGCCAGCCATGCGGCCGCCGCCTCGTCAAATTTCAGATTGCTTTTCCAGCGGTTCGAAGGCTCTTTCGACAAAACCATAAAAAATCAGAGGCTAAACCGATGAGTTGCCGCCAGCAGACGCGCCGTAAGTTCTTGAAGACCGCCGCAGTAGTCGCCGCTGCGCCGTACGTCATTACATCGAACGCCCTGGGCCAAGGCGACGTCCCGCCGGCGAGCGACCGCATCGTCATGGGCGGCATTGGCATCGGCAACCAAGGATCCTCAGATCAAGGCGCGTTTCTCGGTCGGCCCGATGTGCAGTACGTCGCCGTTTCAGACGTTCGAGAAAGCGTCCGGAAAGCGGCCAAAGAGCGGGCCGACCAGCACTACAAGAACAGCGATTGCCAAACCTACGACGACTTTCGTGAAATACTCGCGCGCGACGACATCGACGCCGTCCATATTGCGACGCCCGATCATTGGCACGCCATCATGGTGATCGAAGCCTGCCGAAATGGGAAAGACGTCTATTGCCAGAAGCCCGAGACGCTGACGCTTCGAGAAGGGCCGCTGATGATCGACGCGGCGCGCCGCTACGCAAGAGTCGTCTCGGGCGGCAGTCAACGCGTCCAGGAAGACTACAAGGAGTTGGTCGCCCGTTGCTGGGGAGGCGAACTGGGCGAGATCAAATCGATCAACGTCAATGTCGGCCCGCTGTCGCAGCTTTGCAATTTGCCGGCTGAAACAACGCCGCCTGACATCGACTGGGAGATGTGGCTGGGCCCGGCGGCTTGGGCTCCGTACAACGCGGCTCGCTGCTCTGGCAGCTTCGCCACTGATGGCGGCAGCTGGCGTTCGTACGTCGATTACTCCGGCGGCGGCATGACCGACTGGGGCGCCCATCACTTTGGCGGAGCGACGTTCGCTATCGACGTCCGCGAATTGCAGCCGGTGGAAATCGAATATCACAACGATCCCGAAGGCAAGCACCTGACGTATAAGTACGCCAACGGCCTCTTGCTCCATCACAATCGCCCGAAAACTGAAAACCTCGTCGTCGAAGGCACGCCGGGCGAAAAGCGCCCCGCGAAGCCGGCGCCGACGTACAAAGGCGAAGGGGGCATCTACGGCGACTTTATTCATTGCGTGAAGACCCGCGAAAAACCGTTCCGCGATATAGAGCTGGCAGTCAACACCGTGGCCGTCAGTCATCTGGGCACGATCGCTTACCAACTGCAGCGTTCGCTGAAGTGGGACCAGGCGGCGCAAGAGTTTCCCGGCGATGAGGAGGCGAATCGATTCCTCGATCGCGCTCGCCGCCAGCCGTGGCAACTTTAAGCCGCACCAGCGTCGCCATTACCCATTTCATCCACGCAATTGTGAATCAAGGAGTCGACCATGCTGAGCAATGCCCTTGAAGCCCTGAAGACCTACGACTGGGGCACGGATCGCGCCGTTCTGGCCCCCATTGATGAAGCGGTAATCTCGACCCGCGACGATGAAGGCTCGCGGCAAGAATTAGAAGCGAGCCTTGCCGCCGTCCTGGCAACGCCCGTCTCGCGCGACGCGAAAGACTACGTTTGCCGAAAGCTGATGGTGATCGGCACAGCCGCGAGCGTCCCAGCGCTGGCTCGCTTGCTGCCGGAGGAGGAGCATTCCCACATGGCTCGCTTCGCGCTCGCACGCATTCCCGCGCCGGAGGCTGCCGCGGCCATGCGCGACGCGCTGGCATCGCTCGACGGCGAATTGAAGGTGGGCGTCATTAGTTCGCTTGGCGCTCGCGGCGACGAAGCCAGCGTCCCGGCGCTCGCTGCGCTGCTCGCCAGCGGCGACCAGCAGATCGCCCGTTCGGCTGCACTGGCATTGGGAGATATTCGCAACGCGGCGGCTGCGCAGGCGCTGGCGGCGGCCAAGCCTGCCGATCCTGAGGTCATGCGCGCCGTGGTCGACGGCCGGCTCGCGTGTGCGGAAAGGCTCCTAGATTCTGGCGATAAGTCAGCGGCAATGGCGATCTACAAGCCGATGCTCGGGGCTGATCAGCCGAAACAAGTGCGGCTGGCGGCGACGCGCGGCATGTTGGCTTGCGCCGGCCAGAAAGAATAGCCCGTGGCCCGCCGCGTACGGGCCTGCCATTTCGTTGCCAGAGCAGCGGCTTGGTGCGCGGATCGAGGCGACGGCTTCTTGCTTGAGACGCCGCTCCTACTTCGTTCTCAGACTTCCTAAGAGACTTCCACAGTGATTGTTTGCCGATCGACAATTCGCTTTGCCGTCAGTGCCGTCAGTGCCGTCAGTTTTGTCGCCTGCTGCGGCGCATTGGGCGACGTTCAAGCTGCTGAACCAAGCGACGATCTGGTGCAGATGGTCGTCGAGTTACTGGCGGACAAAGACAACGACGTTCGCGCGTTGGGATTCGACCAAGTGCGAACTAGCGAGCCTGGAGAGCGCGCCACCCTAGAATTTGCCTCCCAACTGCGGAAGCTATCGCCGGACGGTCAAATTGGTTTGCTTAGCGCTCTGGCTGATCGGGGCGATCCGGCAGCACGCGACGAGGTGTTGACTGTACTCAACTCGACGCGTGAGGAGGGAGTCAAAACGGCGGCAATCGCAGCCATGGGCGCCTTGGCGAATCCAGCTGATGTGCAGTTATTGATCAAACTCGTGGCGACTGGCTCGGCTGCAGAGAAAGCAGCGGCTCGTGACAGCCTTGTTAAGTGCTCTAACGGCGAGACAGTCAAGTCAATTCGAGCGGAATTGAATCAAGCGACCGCGTCATTGCGCGTCGCGTTGATTGAAATCCTGGTCATGCGTCGCGCACTCGAAGCATTACCAGACCTACTGCAGGCGACTGCCGATGACGACGGCATGGTACGCTCCGCCGCCATGTCTGGCCTGGGCCAGTTGGCTGGCGCCGAGGAGATCCCGGGAATGGTGGAGGGCGTGCTCCGAGCGTCTCCTGGACCTGAACGCCAGGCAGCCGAACGATCGTTGCTGGTCGTTTGCAATCGAGTGAAGAGCGAGGACGAACGCGCCGAACCGTTGTTGGATGCGATGACTTCCCTCAGTGAAGTCGATCAACAGGCGATAATGCCGGTACTTGGCCGGGCCGGCGGCGTAAGGGCCTTGCACGCGATTGAATCCGCGATCGCCGACCAGGATCCCGTCAAGCATGATCTTGGGTTGCGTGCGCTCTGCAACTGGCCGAATGCGTCCATTGCTCCACGGCTACTGGACTTGGCCAAATCCGAAGAGCACGACGCTCATCGGGCGCTGGCGCTGCGAGCGCTCATCCGCGTGGCGCCGTTGCCAGATGGCCGAACGGACGCTGAAAAGCTCGCCCTGCTGCAGCAGGTGATGGCCATGTGCACGCGCGATCAGGAGCGGCAGTTGATCTTGCAGCGGGCCGCTGCGATTCGCTCCCTTGAAGCGTTGCGGTTCGTCGCTCCTTACCTTGATCAGCCGACGTTCGCCCATCCGGCCTGCGAATCGATTGTCGAACTAGCGCACCATCGCGGCCTCCGTGAGCCGAACAAGGCGGAGTTCGACGCCGTGCTCGACCGAGTTCTGGAAATCAGTACGGATCCGACGATCCGCGACCGCGCGACCCGCTACAAGAACGGCCAGACCTGGAATCGTCCGCGGCCGTCCGTGGCACGGTAGTCCCGCTAAGCGCACCATCCGAGTCGCGCCGACGCATGAGTTCATCGTCAAGCATCGATCGCGGGCAATCTCGCCCAGAGTGAAATCAACCATGGCGCTAGCTGCGGCCTACAGTACTCAGTTTGGAGAGAGGCGCTGAGACGTGACTTCCAGCTAAGGCGTGAAGCCCGCCGGGAGTCGGCAGCTGCGGCCAGGGAGTTACGGAGTCCGAATAGGCGGTCGCTAATGCGCTGGATTAACCGGCGATCGCGGCCACTATTGCCCCGGCGGAGCCGTCGACGCCATCACGTTTCTAGTGAAAGTGATAGTGCACGCCGCCGACCCCGTAGCCGCCGTAAGCGCCATAGCCGCCATACCCTCCGAAAAAAGGCTGCGTCAGCATGCCCGTCACCGCGGCGTCGCGATCAGCGCTCTTCTGAAGGCCATCTTGCTGGGCGAATTCCTGTTGTTGCTTGATGGAGTCCTCGGCATTCTTCGCCGCCTGATTGGCGTCGGCGTTGATGTTCGCGTACGCCTGCTTCATCTGCTGATGGGCCGCCATCGCCTGCTGCACTTCGGCTTGGCGCTGGCTATTGAACATGGCCCGCTGCTGCTGATTGATCTCTTCTTCATGCTGAAACTTCAGCAGCCAAAGCTTCATCTGTTTCGGCGAGAGATTGGCTAACTCGGCTTCGTGCTCCTTCGCTTCCTCGGGAGTCACCTTGGCGGAGGTAGCATCGTGCTCCCTTAGCCATGCGCGGGCGCGTAACATCTGGGGGCTATCCCAAATCTTCGCCCGTTCGGCGTCCATGTCCGCATTGGAAGTAGCCTGATTCGCCGCCAAAGCCGGCGTCGTCGTCGTAGTGGCGGGATTGATCGACTGGCCGATCGCTAACGTTGAAAAGCTCACCCCTACGAACGCCAACATCAGTGCGGCGACAACGAGACGTTTCATGGCATGACTCCTCGAACCCGATTTTATAGAGCGCCGGTTAGCAGTTGCACGGCCACTGCACCACACGCACAAAGTGGAACACGGGCGATCTCGCCAAGCATAGCTCACCGGAAGGCGCCAACGCCTGAGTCCGACTGTGACGATTATGTCGACGGCATCGCGACGCTTGCCGAAGTCGTGGATGGCCGCCAACCAGTTGACGAGGGAATTCACGCTGGACTGAAGCAAGCCCGCGCGGTCTGCTGCGCCGGCGTGCGGTGGCCGTTGGCAGGTTCGCCTGGCACAGAACGCGTTGCGGAAGTTCCGGCGCTGCGGATTGAGGTGGCCTGCGCCCCCTAGTGCGAACTTCGGTTATGCGTAGCGACTGTCATCCTGAGCGGAGCGAAGGATCTTGGGCCAAACGAGCGGCCAGATTCTTCGCTCCGCTCAGAATGACGCTACAGTAGACGAACGCTCGCTCGAAAAGGGTGCTCGACGCCATCGATTACCCGCACGCCGAGGGAATCGTCGGGACGGACGCCCCCACGGCGTCTAACCCGGCAGGTGAGATTGCACCGCAAGTATTCTACTTGATCATAGTTTGGTTGCTCTCGCAACGCGCATAAAAAAGGCGCGCCCTAGCAAATTGCTAGGGTGAGCCGCTGAGATTGAAAGTTTCGGACGGAGCAACTGGCTGGGTAGGCCAGTTTCTTCCCCCACTTCTTGGCACCAAACGCACCAGCCAAAGCAAGCATGCCCCACACGGCGATGGTGGCGGGTTCGGGAACCGCGCCGTTGATAGCGTTGTACGCTGAAATGTGAGAGAGTCCTCTTTGACCAAAACTAACCGGAGGGTTTGTAGGGACACCTACGAGGCTATCGAAGTCAGCCTTTATCACAACCTCGGACGACTACCCGAACCGGAATTCACCCACAGATTCTGGTGAGGAGGCATTAAAAAACAAGGCCCGTCATTTAGACGGGCCTTGTCGTTGTCTTGTGATCAACGGATGAATCAATCAGCCGATCGGCGTAGCTTAGCGGCAAGTCCGCAGCAACAAGCTATTCCTGACCAGATTATGAACATAGCGGGCTCTGGAACAACAGGGCCGGAACTTGAAGTGTATAGGCTGCCATGTGAAATATCCTGTACGTTTCCATTTTGGTTTGTAGAAACCCCATCCATCTTGAACGAAAAGTCATCGCCTGCGCTAAAAGTTCCCACAAACTTATATAGGCTGTAACCACCAGCACTCTTTAGAGCAATCGCAAAAGTGCCACTCACGTTTTGAGACAATTCAAGCGTTCCTGCAATGCCACCAGTATTCGAAAGATTATCAGTTACAAACGTCCAGTCCAAGTCACCGAAACTCGCAGTTAACTGGGCAACACCGACTGCACCACCTCCTTGTGCGTCGTTTCCTGCAAAAGCCCCGGCTGCCATATTTGCGTCAAAACCGTTAGGGTCTTGCATGTCAGTAACGCTTGCCACTTGAAGCGATGCTTGAGCAACCACCTGAAAAGCAAAGAACATGACCAAGCAGGCTGGAATCGCAAATGCATTGACCTTCATAGTAGACCTCAGCGAACCTAATGCCTGCGTCGCGGCGCCAAGCGCAGCGACGAGCGACAGCAAATGACTTATAAGAAATTTTTTCATAGTAAGGTGTCCATTAAAAAGTGTCTGTCTAGAGGATGCGGCCAAGGGCTGGCCTACGGCCTCCGATTATTATCAAGGAAAGGGACGTAGGATGTAGTCGCTTTCCCCACGCGAAACTAGCAATCGCGCGGCGGTCTGAGTAATCGACATACGAACTTGGAAGATGAGAGAATCGGATCCTCGCAAATGAATCTTTGGACTCGATCGTCATGCTCTGACAAATGATAATCAGCCGTGGTGAGCATGGTACTGCCACCCAAAGTCGGCGTTGATGACGACGACGAGGAATTACCCGACAATGGACAGTATTTCTTCGAGGGGTCGCGCAGCAGCTTAATCAGATGCAGCCTATCGGACCTGTCCGGGCGATCCTCGGCAGCGTTGAATGAAGCCTCGCTCATGCTCGATGACGTAGAATCTTTCCCACCCAGGGCGAATTGATTCTCGTCGAAAACCGCCGCCGGCTCGATCTGGATACTAGCGTTTGCGATCGCTTCAACGCACATCGACAGCGTGAGCGCTAAAACGAAAGGGAACCAGGGAATAATTTTCCAACGGCGCACTGAATTATTTATTTCGAGTAGAGTGTGGTCCGAGCCCGAAGCATTGTGGTCTTAGTTTCGGAAGAGTTGCGCCATGTGGCGCAGTGTCGAAAAAACGAACATCCACGCAATGGGTATTCTAGGGAGCCCGACGCGGCGACGCCAGCATCATTTGCCCAAACCTGCTTATTCTTCGATCTTGCCTATTTCCTGCCGGTTTCGTCCGTCGGACGTAACTCGAACCGAGGAAAGAACATATGCAACAAGCCGCTCAGACCGCCTACGCGTCTACGCTTCCGCATCCTGCAAACTTAACCCGCCGATGCATTCTGTGACACCTATCGTAATTTCCGACGCGTAAGGAGGGCCGGGCGCCAGTTGGCCTACACCGGGCATCTAAAAGTCGTCGTGAGGGATTGGGATGCCCCCATGTTTAGTACCACAGGTTATGAGAGCACGGGTTGGGTAATAGGTAAGCCTTCCGTAGGAAGTCGGTTGTGTTGCTGGAGCGCAGTCGCAGCCGAAGCGGAAGCAGCACAACCGGCGGCGAATTCGGCGGGGGTGCGATAACCAAGAGCACTATGGGGCCGATGGTGGTTGTAATCGCTTCGCCAATTCGCCGCGAGCGACCGGGCCGCCGCCACATTCTCGAACACCTCGGCGTCGAGCAACTCGCTCCGCAGTCGGCTGTGGAAGCTCTCGGCATAGCCGTTCTGCCACGGCGAGCCTGGCTCGATGTAGAGCGTCTCGACTCCGGCGGCAGCCAGGAACTGGCGAATCGCTTGTGCAATGAACTCCGGTCCGTTGTCGCTGCGGAGACAGGTCGGCACGCCGCGAATCACGAATAAGTCGCGCAGCACGTCCAGCGCGTCGTCAGCGGTCATGCTTCGATTCACCTCCAGCGCCAGGCATTCTCGCGTGTATTCGTCGATAATCGACAGCCACTTGATCGCGCGGCCGTTCTCCGTGCGATCGAAGACGAAGTCCCAGGCCCAAACATGGTCCTTGCACTCGGCCCGACGCCGCACGCAGCCGCCGGCGGCCGTGCCCTACCGCCGCTTCTTTCGCTGTTTCTTCGGCACTTGCAAGCCCTATTGTCGCCAGAGACGATGCACCCGTTTGCGATTCACGCTCCAGCCCTCCCGCCTCAGCAGCGCCGTGATGAAGCGATAGCCGTAGCGCGGATGCTCACGCACCAACTCTAGCATTCGACCCAGTAATCGCTGTTCTTCTTCATCCGCGCGCGGAGCATAGCGCTGCGTACTCCGCGGTTGCTCCAACGTCTGGCAGGCCCGACGCTCGCTCACCCCCAGGCTCGATTGCACCTGAGCAACCGCCCTTCGGCGACGCGCCGGGCTCAGTAGTTTCCCCGAAGGGCTTCCTTCAGGATCGCCTTGTCGAGCTTGTGCCTCGGCCAGCAGCTTCTTCAGCCGCTTGTTCTCCTCATCAAGTTCCTGCAGACGCTTGGCTTCTTCACTCTTCATCCCGCCGTACTGCTGCCGCCAACGATGAAGCGTCTGCTCGCTGATCTCCAGCGACTGACAGACCTGGCCGACCGTCTTGCCGCCAGCGATCATCGCATCCGCCTCACGCAGCTTCTTGATGATTTGCTCCGGACTGTGCTTCTTGCCTTTTATCGAGAGTCTCCTTGCCCCGAAGGACGCTAAGTACTCTCATAACACATGGATCAGCTTTTGGGGAGCAGGCCACCGTCTGTGCCGGTAATGTCGATGGCGTTACCACACTGGATTACCTCGTGAATGGCCGCAAAACGAGTTGCCTTGGGTTTTGCATTGCGCAGGCGGTTTTCTTCGAAACGATTCGAGGTGCAGGGGCACGGCCGTCAACATGGAGTGGCTCAGCGTGGAGTTCTTCGGAACACCGATCAGTCCCGCTATGACGCTCCTTGGATGAAGAACATTCGGCCGACTGCAACCCGCCACCTAGTTCGGCTGCGAGCACAAAAAAAGCTCGCCCTAACAATTTGTTAGGGCGAGCCGCTGAGATTGATATTCTCGCACGAAGTAAATGGTAGCTTAAGCCACTAGTTTCTTCTTCATGCCGAACGCACCTGCCCCCGCTAACATGACCCACACGGCGATCGTGGCAGGTTCGGGAACGACTTCCGCTTGAACGTTGATCCCGTCAATGCGGATCTCTTCTCCAGGAAAAAAAATGCCCGCTGTTGTGTTCTTGATCGAAATTGTAAATGTCGAATCGGTCGCGAGATCGCCAAGGTAAGCCGCGAGGTTAAAGAACGTATTGTCAACGTCGCCGGCGCTCGTCGTATGAGTCCCTACCGGCCCCGCTTCAACGGGGATATCGCTCGGAGCTGCCGTATTGGCGAGAGAGCCAACGAGAATCCCTTGGATGCGGACTTCGCTAGTATTCCCACTGTCAACGTCGAACGCGTCAATAAATAGCTCAGCCGCGGAGATGGGACCGGGGCCGAAGATGCTTGCCGCATTGAATGTGAAAGTGATCGTCTGACCAGGGATGATTCCGAAAAAGGCGGAACCATCGAGTTCCAATCCATCCCCAGTTGCGCTGTAGAATGGCACTACAGTCTGCGTACCATTGGTGGCAACATCGACCCCGTAATTCTGGATAGACGCTTGGGCCGTTACCGCGGCACACGCCGAGACAGCAAGCGATAGAAATAACCGTTTCATGAGAATTCTCCACTTCAAGGTTTAGAAGATACAACAGTTTTCAAGAAAAAAACTTTTCAAGAGCACAAGTTGTAGTGACCTTGCGGTGGGCGAAGGCGCCGCGAGCCAGGTGGCTCAGGGATCATGAGAAAGGAGTTGTTGACGAGCCAGCATCCTACTTCGCTTTCGTGAATTACAGGACTGGAAGCCAGGCAGACTGGGGCACCAGAAGTTGAGCTTCCGGGGGAGGATGTGCTTCCGCTCGATGAGTGACTTTTCTGAGAGTCGACCAAGAGACCCCAATCAAACGAAGATACACCAGCTTCGGATGGGCCAGATTCATCACGATCGGTCGAAGCACTCGTGCTGCCTGCGCTGGACGACTGCAATTCAAACACTGGGAGGGGCGCCATCGTGAGGCTTGCCCGACACACGGATTGCCCCGCAAAACACATCGGGAGCGCGAGCGCCAAAATGAGAGGGAACCAGGGAATGGTCTGCCAACGGAGCACTGTATTGCTTATTTCGATTGCAGTGTTGTCAGGGTCGGAAACGTCGAATGCATAATGTTGGAAAAAATGCGCCATGTAGCGCGGTGTCGTAAAAAAGAACCCCCACTGGTAGAGTATTCTAGGAAGACCGGGACCGTTACACCAGCATGTTTAGCTCAAACTTCCTTGTTTCTAGGGTTCTTTGCCGATTACTTGCCGGGCGTCCTCCCTCGGACGTAACTCAAAGCGTGTAAAGGAGATATTCACGCGGCGGCCTGGACCGGCAATACATTTGCTAATGCAAATCCACCAAGGCGTTGGGCCGGTGTCTCCTAGGCGGTTGAAAGGCTGCTCGGTCAACTTCAGATCAAGCCGCTCGACATCGCCCCTGTGAGTCGGTGGATAACGGCTAGCCGCGAGTTTCCACAGCCGCATGCGGGACGCGCTCCTGGCCTTGGACGTTTCCGCTGCGAGACGACTCACGTCAATTTGGAAAGAGGATTACAACCATCATCGACCTCACGGTTCCTCGGGGCACGTTGTCCGATCGTGTTCGCCGCCTACGGCGCCGTTACCGCTCCGGAGAAGAGTTCGGCGACAACTTCTCCCCTCCGACAGTGCAGCGGAGTCAACCCATCGAAACCGTTATGAGAGCGGTCAAGGAACTAATGCCTGGGGCATGCAGAGGGACTCATGGTGGCCTAGCGACGAGCACTCGGATAATTATCAGGATCATCAGAGTGGGGCAGGCAGGTGCAGACGTGTCTTTGGAGCGTGCCATTGTTTAGGCGACTGAGGAGACGCTCGTTCGTCGAGGCGTTTTTTACGCTTCATATACCGCATATGTGCGACTTTCGGCCGTCCCCAACCAGGGAGGATGCTAAACTTCGAGGGTAGGGAACCATTCTCTTTGAAGGAGTCGGGTCGAAGATCCGAGTTCGGTACGGATTTTGCTAATTGTCGCTCTGTTTGAATTATCGAGGGCGATATGGCCGCTGCCGGGCAAAAACTTGAACTGGGTTTGATCCGTCAGGTCGTCGGTAACTTGGGGGCGAATCTTAGGTCGCCTGCAATGTACGAACAACGTCCCGGCGAGGATGAGCGGCAGCGAGCTGAATCGCTGGAAACTCGCGGTTCGTCTCCACGGTGGTTTGATCTTCGCGAGGGCGTCAGGGGCTGGGGTTTTTTAGTCGCCTTTGGCGTTAGCCTTTATCTGACATTTAAGTTGCTGATGTGGCTGATTTCGGTGCTGTTCCACTGAACACCGGTCTGCCATTTCACACGCCGCCGGGCAGTTCGTGCTGATCGACGACGCCCCTGGCTACCGGAAGGCTATCGACTGGCGGCCCGCCTCGCTTCCTCTGCATTACTCGCCAGTTCAGCTGTTCCCTGCCCTCCAACGTTGCGATGGATGCGCGAGTGCGCCCATTATCCCGCCGTTCAAGGGGGCCTAAAAAGCTGGGCAACGCTGAGAATCTCCGAAGGCTGAATGCGGGCTGTTCCGGCGGGCGCCAACTGAATTAGCCTGCGCGGGCAAAAAACAGCCATGTCCACCCAGACCACCCAAACCCCTTGATTTCCTGAGTGCGCTAATCCACACTGCAGTCAAACTCCGCCGCGGACTAAAAGCGGCATTTGACGCGGATTTTGACCGACATTCGGAAGTAACCATGATTCAATGTCCTCTTCTGCTACGCGCGGCTTGCATCCCGTTATTGCTCGCCGCCGGCGAGGCCTCAGCATCGATCCAAAACGTCGGCGTCGACATTGGTTCGCATGGTTCGCAAACGATTGTTCCGTTTTTTGATCAAAGTTCTTCTGGCCTCGAATTGCGCGGCGAGTCGTTATTCGGCTGGATCCAAGGCGACGCCCTTTCGATTGTCCTCGACACGGCGAGCATCTTCGGAACGGCGCCGCTGACGGCGGCCGAGCTTTTTATCGATGCATTCGGCGTTGATTGCTGGAACACGAGCGAGATTTACGTTCAAGGAGTGTTGGTTGGCTCGTTGCAAAACACTCCTAGTCCAAGTTCCATCCCAGTCGTCGGCGGCGCGCCAGGAACGCATGTGGTCAACTCGCACTTCGACGTCGACAACACCTTCATCGATTTGTCGCCGTTCCTAGCCGACCTGAAGTCCGATTCCACCTTTACGATCCAAATCAGAAATACCACTGCACCTAGACTCTTCATATTTCCAGGCGAAAAGATTCGCATTGACGGCATCAATATCCAAGTCGCGGCCTACGCCCCGCTCCCAGTGGTGGCGCCGGGAACAGTTCCCGAACCCGCAACCTTCGCAGTGTGGTCGGTATTGGCCGTATCAGCCGTCGGCCTTTGCCATCGTGCTCGGCGTCTCGCTTAAACGCACCAGCTCTTTGTCGCACGATCACGACAGCCGAGGCTGGACAATGCGCTGTCGTAGGCCGTGTGAACAGTCCGATTGGCGAGAGCGGGAAATGCGAAACGTCGTCGAATAGCCTTGCCCGACGCTATGAATTTCTGCGATGCTTTCCCGAGAGGTGCTCTACCAGCGTTGTCTCGTCACTCGATCGTCGCCACCGGCGACCACCTTGCTGCTGGTTCGCTGCCAGCTTTCGGCCCTCTTTTGAGGACCCCTTATCCGGACCGACGCTGTCCGAAAATCGTAAGCTATCGCAAATCAATGCGGCGCCTGCTTACGTAAATAGCGACCAGACCCGCCAAGATCCCGGAAGTGATCGCGAGCGGTTCAGGGACCGCTTGGACGCTCGCCACTTGAGTCGTCGAGCCAAATTGCGCCTTCCACAGGGCCAAGTCTGCGGCACTCAATGGAGCGGGCGACTCTCCCCGCTGCCACTTCAAGAAATCACTGCCATCGACGACGCCGCTGCCGTCAAAATCGGCGTCGTAGGCGGCGCCAATCACCGTCAAGAACGTGGGGCTAATGTAGGTGGGCGAGCCTGGATAATCGCTGATGTCGAACAAGACCGAGATCACGTCTGATCCGCTCGCACTGGCGGTCAGCACTTGCTTTGTCAGGCTGTCGACCCAATAGAGTTGGCCATTCTGGGCGGCGATCCCCGTCGGCGCCGCCGAGGTCTCCAAGGTCGGATAGTCTGCCAGCTCATAAAGGATCTGAGGCGAGCCAGTCCCGGAAATCGACCCGCTCAGCACGCTGCCGGCCTGACCTGCCGTGTCCGTATCTCCCCAGTAGACCTGACCGTCATCGATCGCCAGCCCAAGATTCACTCGCTCATCGGCCGAGGTGAAGAGCGCTTGGACGGCCGAACTGCCATCCGCGCCGCCTTTAAGAATCTGAGAGGTCTCGGAGTCGCTCCAATAAAGCTGGCTGCCGGAGACCTTCACGTCCCAGGGAAAGCTTTCGCTTGGGGAGCCAGGATAGTTCGCCGCCGAGTACAACGACGTCACGGCGCCAGCGCCGCTCTTAGGCCCGCGGAGAATAGCGCCTGTCACACTGTCCGCCCAGTAAAGAAAGGACGCGTCCACTGACATCCCGGCCGGCCGCGCCGAGGCCGACGAACCTGGATAGTCATTCCGATCAAACAACAGCGTCGCGGCGCCCTGTCCATCCAAGGAGCCGCGCAAGATTTGGCCGGTGATGGAATCGCTCCAGTACACGAAATTGTCGTCGGCCGCGATTCCGAAGGGGGCGATCGCCGCAGGCGAAAGCGGATAGTCGCTGGCGTCGAACAGGACTTGCGCCCCCCCGCCCTCCGCAGGGCCCCGCAAGATTTGGCCGGTCGTCGAGTCGGTCCACAGGAGGTCAAGCGCCAGCGCTGGCGCCGCGAACGGAAAAAACAGGGATAGCGCGCAAACAATTCTTAGCATGGCCGCCACGGCAACTCTCGATCAACTCGAAATAGTTAGATGGGAACGGGCGATCGCGAAATCACTTGAGATTTACCTCTCGAATGCCTCAGACCGCATCCAGATGCGACGTTACCGCAATAATTGCTCCAGTAGTCCACTATGCTTCACGGACGCCGAATGTAAAGAAAGACCGACGGGCTAATGGTAGCCCGCCGGTCTCGTATTGAACCAATCTAGAGGGTTTAGCTTAAGCCGTGGCCATTCGCTGGCGATAGGCAACTCCCGCCCCGACGAGGCTCAGCACCGACCAGACCGCGATGGTTGAGGCTTCGGGAACGAATGCAACGGCGGAAGACGAAAAATTAGCCGAGCCGCCTCCGCCCAACACAATCGTCACGAGCCCCGTCATCGAATAAGGGGAGGATCCGATCGTGCCGGAAACGACGTTGCTTAGCGGACCAATCGCGCCGCCATTACCAATGCCCGTGGTGTCCTGGGATAACAATCCGGAGGTGATGCCAGACATCCCATTCTGGGAATTGGTGTCGTCAATCCACGTCTGATAGGAAATCGATTTGACCGTACGACTGGTGACGGACCCGCCGATCCCGCTGGCCAAACCAACGGGTCCTACCGACGGAAACGCAAAGTCCGTATCGCCGACCAACACTTGAACGGTCACGTCAAAAGGATTGGTATTCGTAATTAGTAGCGAAGTGATATTCAGCACGCTCTGCGGACTTGAACCGGGGCTATTCGATTGCCCCGCCAGGAAACTAAAAGTAACGTTGTTTTGGCTGCCCGACCAAAACGCGACTCCGCCACTGGGCTGAGTACTTTTGACGAGAAAACCACTGCCAGTATTCACGCTTAATTGAAGGCTTGCCGATGCACGCTCGCTGGCCAGTGAAACGATACAAGCGGCCGCAATCGCAAACGCGAACCAGCGATTTGAATTGTGAGACATCTTCTCTGTTAACCTCAAAAATGATGCGGCAACTCAAGGAAGCGATCAACTTCGATTGAAAGCAGCGATGGGAGTGATTGTCCTCCCACCGCTGCCAATCGATTCAATCTTGCGAACGCCAAACTACGACGAGCGACGGCGATACGCGACCCAGCCTAGCAGGCTGAGCCCGGACCAGACGGCAATCGTGGTGGCTTCGGGAATAACTTGACTCGCGCCGTAAGCCACGTTATCAAACTCGAACGCAAACTGACTGCTCGTGGCGACAACCCGATTGAAACCCAGCGTCGAGTCGATATTGACGTATCGACTTCCCAGAGGACCTTGGTCGCCGGTGGGATTGGCGATCACGTCGGTTCCCGTGATGACGCCAACTGAGACAGCTCCATCAAACAATTCCAAAGTGTTGTAGTCGTCGACGGAACCCCAGAGCACGCCGAGATACTTTTGGAGTGAACTGAAGGTAATCTCAGCCTTAGCTCCGGCAGTATTTCCAGTGCTGCCAGCGGTGATGTACTGCGTCGTATCAATTCCATCCGGGTTTGGAGTGAAGTTAGCTCCATTGCCACCAAACACCTGGGGGGCCGCATACTGTCCGCCCACCGATCCGGTGACAAGCGCTGCGTTGGGAGTAATTGAAACACCAACACTACCTAGCGGGTCAGCAGAACCAGCCGTGTTCGCTGCTACACCAGCGACAACCGTGTCAAACGTCACGTAATTGACGCCTGCTTGCGGCGTGTTGCCTAAAAACGAAACGATTGTGAGCGATGCCTCCGCGAAAGTTCCGCAGCACAAAACTAACGCCCAACCCGCAATGGCGAGCGAGAATGACTTTTTCATAACTGAATCCTTAAGAATGCCGTCAAACCCCGAAAATGGGACCGACAAGCTGTTTGCGATAAAAACGTCTATTAGAAGATTCGATAGACGCAACTTAACGACACAGAGCAGAACTTAGCCTCGGCGCGATTAGCCAATCTACTTGCCGGAGCACTCGGCGCCGGCCCAATATAGAGGCTCATCGCTAGCCAGCTAATTTCATGTGTGTCGCGGCGGTCTGAGAAGATCGTTGCCGGGAGGCGACGGGAGGGCGACTTGTCGCTCGCCCGATACCCAGCCCGCAACAGCCGGATCGCAAAGAGTGCTGGCAGGGACGTAGATCAGCGCAGCGACGGCGCTGGAACCTGCCAACGAGGAAGAACTCGAGGTGGTCGACGTGCTACCTGGGCCATTTTGCGACATGAGCAACGTCAATGCCCGATGTTTTGCAGACTCTCCTGGGCTCTGGTGATCGGAAGGCGTCCCTGCTTCACATGAGCTTACCGGTGCAGTCCCCGCGCTGGATGGCTCCAAGGAGAATTGAGGGGCCGAAGGACCAATGATACTAGATTTTGCAGTTGGACTACCGACAACAAAGCAGAGGGCAACGATAAACGAGACTAGGCACCGCGCCAGCAGCGGGTGAAGTCGACGTCGATCGCAATTATGCTCGGCAGTCGTCATGGTGATCTATGCGGGAAACCGAAGAGCTTGCCTTCTGAGCCTTATCGTAATCGAATTAATTAGCTTGGGCAATGAAAATTTTTGCGAAATCAACGTGAACACTACGCTTCAGGCAGACGGGAACGCCACGTTGCAACTCCCTTCCTTGATTGTATTTACGACCGTCGCAGCACACACTCGCCGTGGTATTCCCCAGGATTTCAGAGGATTCCCAAGTTTCTCTGCGCCTCAACAAGCAATCCCGCGGCTGGATTGTTTCTGCCCAACGCGTTCCATTCGACGCCAAATAGTCTCTGCAGCTTCGCAGTTTAAGGGCAAGAATGCCGGCGGAGACGGTGCTCTCCGCCGGCATTGCTTGACGTTTATTTCTCAAACCACAATTCGTCTGCGATAAGCTGCGCCCGCGCCTAGCAATCCCAACCCTAGCCACACGGCAACGGCGGTCGCTTCGGGCACTAAGACCAGTTGGTCTTGCGCAACTCCCCCTGACAGCGTTTCGAGGATCATGATGCGGACGTTCCCAAAGTAGTTTGCACCTTTGTTCCAACCGGCGTCGTTGGTGTAGTCTGTGAGCCACGACTTACTAGCGGCGAGGGCCGCATAGGCAGCAGCGGAGTTTCCAGTTGCGGCGTTAATCGCCGCATCGCTGAATCCGATTTGCCGCCAGATCAAATATTGCAAAGCATTGGCGTCAGGCGTCGTGGTGACGCCACTGAGCGAATAGTTAAATCCGTTGAGAGTGCCTTCGCGGAACTCCGTGTAAAGCCAAGCGGCGTAGTTGGTGAGCTTATAGAGCGACGGATTCAACGAGTTCGTCGTAGCAATGCCGACAACCTTGTACGTTCCATTTCCGATGTTCTGGCCAATTTCAACGCAGAACGTTTCGAATGGAGCCACAAATTTGCCGGCTGGCGATCCGCCGTCGGTGACTCCGAACCGGCCGCCATTGGTGCCCGGGAGATTCGTATTCATCGTGACCCGACTGCCAACTTGCAGCGAGGCCCACGAAAAAGAGGGAGATAATGAGAGTACGGCAAACGCAAGTAGAGTCAGTACGTGTTTCACAGGTGTAGTTTCCTTGAGCAGGTCAATCATTGATGTTGTTATACGGCACTTTGGTCGTCGGAGTTGCGCGCTAAAGTCGCCTTGGCACTGAGCGGTCGCTGGATTCAAAAGCCGGACAGTTGGCACGGTCCGCTAAGAAATCACGCGACTTGCGGCGGTCTGAGCACCTCATTGCCGGGGGGCGAGGGGAGCGTCACTTGTCGCTCGCCCGATACCCAGCCCGCAACGGCCGGATCGCAGTGCATGTTGGCAGGGACGTAAACTAGCGCAGCTGTGACGCTGGACCCTGCCAAGTTGGAAGAACCAGAGGTGGAGGACGTGCTGCTCGGTCCAGGTTGTGCCATGAGCATCGTCAACGCTCGCTCTGTGGCGGGGGCTTCTGAGCCCTGCTGGCCGGACGAGGTCCCGGATTCACGCGAGTGAGTCGTTCCCGCCCCAGCGCTGGAGGGTTCTAAAGAGAATTCTGGGGCCGCAGGACCCACGATGCTTGCTTCGACCGTCGAAGCGCCAGCGAGGACGCAGAGAGCGACGACAATGGCAACCGAACGCCGCGCTATTAGCGGGTGAAGTTGACGTCGATCGTTGCTACGCTCAGCTATCATCATCGTGTTATGCGGAAAGCCGAAGGAATCTCCCTCAGCTACCCATCTTAACACGATGAATCGGCTAGCGGCAAGGTTTTTGCCTGCTTCATTGATGCCCAGTTCCTCGGGGAATTAAACAAGGCTATCCCGCCTGTGGTTGGGTTCGCACTGCAAATCGCCGAAGCAGTGAACACATATACCCTATTTGGCATGAAAACGCCGTCACCCCGGGCGCGACTTGGCGGTCGCTGACACAGCGAACGAGCTTGCGGTGATGCCCCGTCGTAGCGGGCACTCCAGGCCCTCCTACCGCGTTTTGACGCCCAGCTGCTGCCATCGCTCCGAAACCAAAAGATCAGCGGCGTACTGCCGAGCGACTTGGCGTCGGGAAATAGCGGGAACTATCGAGAAAACGGGTCTGCGTTGCCGGTTGCATGAACCAGCTTCCACCGCCAGTGATAACTGGAGTGTTCGTCCCCGTATTTACCTCTGCCTGCAGCGTGTTGATCTGCTGCTCCTGGAAATTGACGGTCCGCTGCGCTTGCGTATTGAAGCGCTGCTGGTTGAGCTGAGGCCGCACCAACGAATAGTAATTTGGTAAGCCACCGTTATCGAACCGCGTCAGGTTGAGGTAGGGGCTGATGGTTGGGGTTCTAGGCTGATAACGGGCAACTTGAGCATGGCAGGCGTCGCTCCTGCAAAGGCTCAGTCCGCAGACACAGGCTGCTAGCAGCATCCCTCGCGTTAAAAGGCGAAATGGCATTGATTCCTCCGGCGAGCGGGTTGCATCGTTCCCAGTGGATCGGCGCAGATTTGACGGGAATCTGCACCGCACTCTAGTCAGTTTTCGGTCGCCCTCAGGGTTAAAGCTCAAGGATTGGGCAAAGAACACCGAAAATCCTAATCATAGCGATTGCGTGGGGGTTACCAAACGCTCCTGTTCGCTGGCGCACGTTCTGACGTGC